>NZ_JACDWV010000085.1:0-127613 GCF_016464105.1 Pseudoalteromonas sp. bablab_jr010
ATGAATTACTGACAACTCTTAGGTTGTTTATCTTACCCGATAGGCTACCAGACAGGCATTATCCAAGGGTGGTAAGAAGGAAACCTAATAAATATCCCTATAAAAGAAAATGCCAGTCAGCTCTTAACTGACTGGCATTAGGCATTGATTGCCCGCTTTTTCTTTTTCTAGAAGCTTGTTAAAATCAACTACCTAGCTTTTTATCTTTGTGCCGATGATCAATCCAGAATTTCTACTGTCGTTTTTAGGCGCCAGCTTTTTAATTGCCGTAGCTCCCGGCCCTTCTAATGCATTTTTAATGGCACAAACCTTTGCCAATGGCCGTAAAGCCGGAATGCAAAGTGCCTTTGGTTTTGCCTTAGGTGGTGTAGTGCATACTTTTTTTGCGGTGGTGGGTTTAACAGCAATCTTAAAAGCATCGACTGTTGCCTATACCACAGTCCAGTACTTAGGTGCGGCGTACCTGTGCTATTTGGGCGTAATGACGTTAAAAGACACCTTCACACAGCCTGAGCCAGACTGCGACGAAAAACCCCATGTAAGTACCAGTAAAAAGCAAAATGTGATGTTTCAAGCAATGATGACCGAGGTACTCAATCCTAAAGTCGCCTTATTCTTTATTGCGTTTATTCCGCAGTTCGTCGATCCGAGCTTATCTTCAACGACCTTCCAGCTCGCTTTTTTTGGCTTACTCTACCCACTTTTTGCTTTTCCGATCGACTGCACGTATATTTATTTCGGCGATAAGATAGCCAGTTATTTTCGTGATCACCCACAAACCCAAATTTGGATTGATCGGATCACGGGGCTGGTGTTTATTGCACTAGCAATTAACCTATTGATATAAGAGCACTTATGGAACAAAAACAACAAGCCTTACCAGCCAAAAAGAATATTGCCCTCGTAGCCCATGATGGTAAAAAAGCTGCCCTTCAGGCGTGGTGTGAAAAACACCAAGACATTTTAAGTAAGCACACGCTATACGGTACGGGCACAACAGGTCATTTAATCGAGCGTACAACAGGGCTTGAAGTGATTAAGCTGCTAAGCGGCCCTATGGGGGGCGATCAACAACTTGGTGCTAAAATTGCTGAACATGAAGTGCACATGCTGGTGTTTTTCTGGGATCCACTTGCATCGCAGCCACACGACCCAGATGTAAAAGCATTACTGCGTTTAGCTGCGGTTTGGAATATTCCTGTTGCCTGTAATGAAGTCAGTGCCGATATGCTATTAAGCTCACCTATGATGGAAACTGAGCTGTGCCGCACGTTGCCAGATTACGAAAAATACCTCGCAACGCGCCAAGTGACTCTTTAGTTCTATAAATCGATATCTCAAAGTGGGGCGATTAGCTATAAAGCTTATGCGCCCACTTAGTTAAACCTGCAGTCACACTACCAAAGTGATCTCCGTTCAGCATTGCAATATCACCTAAATGGGCTTTTAACGCAGCCTTGATAAGCGGTGATTGTGCACTACCGCCCGTTAGGTAAATAACATCAGGCGTTGTACCTGCTTCTTGAATCGCTTGTTTAGCTAGGCTCACGATCTGGCTTATCGAATCATCAACGGCTAAAGCGAGATCTTTTAGCGTTAAGCACTGTGTTAAGTCTGAATCTAAGAAACGCAAATCTGTAGTAAATTCATTCGCTGATGAGAGCGCAATTTTTGCCGCCTCGCCTTGCTGCACTAATTGATGACCTTGCTTATTTTGCTGCAATTGAATTAAGCGTTTAAAAAGCGCAGGCTCTTTGACTTCACGAAGTTGAGTCAGTAACTCACGATGATGGGCATCGCTATAAAACTGACTTTGCAGATTTACATCATTGATTTTACAAGCTTGCCAAAACGGTTGATTCGGCAGTGGAAGTCCCGATTTAAACTCAGTGCCTAAACCTAGTAATGGCATTAAACCATGAAAGCTCAGCGCAATATCTAAATCATTTCCACCCACACGCTTACCACTGTGAGCTAAAAAGTCATTGTCACGGCACTGTTTTTCACGAAAGCTCGGCCCCATTTGTACAAATGAGCAATCGCTAGTCCCCCCGCCAATATCGACAACCAACACTTTTTGGTCTTGCTGCAATGAGGTTTCATAATCAATCCCCGCCGCTAACGGCTCATATAAAAATGAGACCTCTTTAAAGCCTGCGCGTTTTGCTGCTCGCTCTAATATGCCGAGCGCTTGTTGATTAGACTCTTCACCACCGACTGATTGAAAGTTTACCGGTCGTCCAATTACTGTTTCTGTTAATGTGTCTTGCAAAGATTGCTCGGCGCGTTGTTTAATTTTTAAAATCATCGCCGTGGCAATGTCTTCAAAGAAGTTTATTTGCCCTTGCTTTAAGCCTACTGCACCAAAGAATGACTTAGGTGATTTTACAAAGTAACCTTCTTCAGGAAATTGCACATACTCGCTAATTGCTTCGCGACCTATAAATAAGGTCTCATCACCAGCTTGAATATCGAGGTCAGATTTAATCCGAGGAATGATATTTAAAAGCGCTTGTCGCTCAGTTTTAAAGTCGTGCTCAAACGGGCTACCTGTCAGATGTTTTGTCACAAAATCGACAACTAATGCACTGTGATGAGTATAAAGTGTTGAGGGTAAATACTGTTTGCCTTGCTCAAGGGGTACTAAAGAGACTTGTTGCTCATTATCCATTACACCGATTGCACAATTTGAGCTACCGTAATCAAAGCCTGCAAACATTCTAACACCTATACATCAATAAAAAGGCCGCGAAATTTACCATAGTCGCAGCCATTTTTGAATGACGCTATGGCGTTTCATGCAAAAAGCTTGCAAAACGTGGTAGGCCATTTTTAGTAAAGCCATGATATTTGTAGGTAATAGTACTACCTATCGCTGGAGGCGATGTTCTTTGTTGATCGGTAAACCCCGAGCCAATTTTAAATTCGGTCCCATCACTGCTACGCACCTTGAGTGCACCAAGCATATTTTTATACTTACCCTTTCCTGCAATGTAACCGATTACAACCGCTTCAGCGTCAAAATAAGGCTTTAACTTTAACAATGCATCACTACGCCCTGTACTGTGCTTAGCTGAGGCTAAATGCAGCATGACGCCCTCAGCACCTTGTGCGACTAGCTCATCCATAAACAAACTAAGTTGCTTGTTATCGTTAAAATGTTTTTGCTCAACAGCTTTAATATGCTCAATTTTCAGCTGGTTTACTAACCTTGAATAGTTTTCATAGCGCTGACTGAATGGCGTTGTTGCATCCGGCATATCAAATATCATGTAACTGACGGTTTGCCATTCAGACTCTACAGGTGTGACTTTTCGAACAATCCCGCTCACATTGGCAAAGTCTTGGTGCTTAGTCCAAAGCTCTCCATCAAGCCAAACATCTGGCAGCGGCGCGGTAAACCACTTTGGCGCATAAATTAGGTTACCATTTCGGGTTACTAATTGACTCCCAGTCCAAATAGCTCGAACGCCATCATATTTTTCACTAACTAAATAGTCAGATACATTTACCTTTTCGGCTTGATAGACGTTTGCTAAAAGGACTGAAGGAGCTTGTTGCGCCTCGGCTGAAAAGCCTATAAATAAAGTGATTGCGCACAAAAGCGCACGAGTGAATTTAACCATCATTGCTTCCTTGCAAATTTGTGAGTTTTAAAGTGGCTATTCCTGCTTAATCATAACCACTTAACAATAGCTGTTTTGTGATTGCCAGCTAATTATAGTTTAGTTTCTAGCCATTTGAAAAATTCGTTCAAATCAGCAAACACGCCTGCCGCTTTACTAAAATCATGCTCTAACGTGAAATGATTAGGCACAGCAAACACAGCAACACCGGCATTGCTCGCAGCGGTGACACCGGTATAAGTATCTTCAACTGCTACAGCTTCATTAGCTGTAATATTTAACGTATCAAGAGCTAGTTGATAAGGGTCACCAGCAGGTTTAGGATTGTTAACATCATCTTTGGTAACCACACAATCAAACCAATCAAAAATGCCATAGCCTTTTAAAATAGGATAGGCTTCATTTTTTGCACTGCCTGTTACTAAAGCCATTTTTAAACCACTGGCTTTTACTTGCTCTAGCACTTCTTTAGCGCAAGGCATATAGGCGGGTAAATGAGTACTAACAAAACGGCCAAATGCCGCGTACTTATCATCCGTTAACTGCTCTGGATTGATACTAAGCCCATAACTTTCAACAACCTCCTTTGCGGCTTCAAATGTTGGTCTCCCAGAGAAGCGCTTACAAAAAGTAGCTTCATCATACTGCACACCAAAAGGAGCTAATAAATCATTCCAAATATTAAAATGCACACTTTCAGAGTCCACTAAAGTGCCATCCATATCAAACAATACTGCTTTTAAAGTCATCCTCATTCCTTCAAAGTAAAAAGGTGCCATAGGCACCTTTAAATATGATTATTCAGTTAAGCCCGCAGGTGGCTCAGCAAACGCTTCCTCGCCGGTTTCTACATCAACCAGCTCGTAGCCACGTTGCTTTCTTACCACTTTTAAAATTGGCTTAGAAAACGCTGTTTTTAAACGATCTGCATCTGCTTCAAGTTCTTCGACTGTATTACCAAATGGTGCGGCACCGGTTTCTGACCAGTTAGTCACTTTACCATTTAAGTTATATTCAACTTCATGAATTTGATATTGTGCCGCTTCATCTTTTGTTGCTTCACAAAAAATGACACGGTAGTTCCAAAATCCAGCCATAGCTATTCTCTTTCTCTTTAATTAATCCTGCCACTTTAGCAGTTACCAACGCGATTATAAACGAAAAAACCCGCTATACAGCGGGTTTTCATAAGACTTATTTTTCAGCTTAGAAGAAGCTTACTTTAAACTCAGCACCGATGTAACGCTCTTCGTTCACCATTGCTGTGTTGTTATTGAAGTCAATAGCACCGATTGATTGCTGCTCATCGAACATGTTACGTACGAATGCTGATACTTCATATTCGTTGTCGCCTTGTGCCCAAGCATAGCCTGCACGTAAACCAACTTCAGTTAAAGGCTTGCCTTCAAACTCAACTGACTCATATAAGAAGTAGTTGATTTCACTGCGGTAAGACACGTCAGCGTAAGTGAAGAATTCACCATCAGCTACTTCGCGGCTATAACGTAATGTAAGGTTAGAGATCCACTCAGGTGCGTGCGGTAAGCTGTTACCGTCTAAAATTGCACGGTCTTCAGGACCAAAGGCACCAGGCACTTGGAATGTTGGATCAGTCACTGTACATTGACCACATACTGCAACAGCTAGGTTATCATCTTTAAGCTCTGTGTTGTTATAGCTTAAGTTAAACGTTGCGTTTAGGTTGTCAGTTAATACCCACTCAGTGTCTAACTCAAAACCATAACCAGTTGTTTTATCAGCATTAACTAAGCGATTGAAGTTTGCACCACCACCTACAGCTGTTAATTGTTGGTCATCCATTGTGTAGTAGAACACTGTTGCGTTTACACGACCTTGGCCGTCAAGTACGTCTGATTTGATACCTGTTTCGAATGACGTCACAGTTTCAGACTCAGCAACAGTTACTTCATCACCGAATAAGATACGACCTTGGATACTTGGTGCACGGAAGCTGTTAGCAACACGTGCGTACCAGTTTACGTCATCGTTGATCTTGTAGTTAGCAGATAAATCCCAGCTAACGTGGTCGTCACTTGGGTTTTCTGTTAGGTATAACGCACCGCCACCTGCTGGGCTTAAAGTACGGTTTGCAGAGAACTCTTTTTCGTCATCTGAGTAACGAAGGCCTGCAGTGATTTTTAAATCATCTGTGATTGTGTAATCTAATGAACCGAATACCGCCCATGCTTTGGTATCTTGCTGCTGGATAACATAGCCGTTTAACTCACCCGGTGTTGAACCGTATGTATCGTAGCTGAAGTTTTCGATTGTTAGCGCTTCATCAAAGTAGAAAACACCTACTTGGAAGTTTACGTCGCCAGCATAGTTACTAGATAAACGAAGTTCTTGCGTGTATTGGTCTTGATCTGGAATGCCGTCAGCACTTTCAGAGTAGAATGGGATAAAACCTGGGCCCATTGGAGCTGAAGGATCGTCTTTAACATAAAAGCCGTAACCACCGTCGATGTCAGCGCGAGAATAGATTTCGGCACTTTCCCATGCAGAGATTGACGTAAGAGTTAAATCATTGATATCCCACTCAAGCTTTAAGCTTGCGCCTTGAGATTCAACTTGCTGTGTCGCACGAGAAGCCGCATCGTGATAAACCACATCGTGCTCAAAATTATCTACTAAGTCGTTTGAACCCGCTTTAATAGCGTTACCACGGAATGCGATTGGCTTACCGTCCATATCACGAACGTGGTAGTTGAAAAGACCTGTGAAATCGTCACCTTCGTATAAAAACTGAATACGTGCCGCTTTTTCAGTGTAACCACCTAAAACGTCATCTTGTTCAAAACCAGGTGCACGATTATCAATATAATCGTCTTTTTCTTGCCAAAGTACAGAAACACGCGTTGATAAACGGTCAGTTAAGCCACCGCCAACAGCACCTTCAAAGTCAACTGCGCCACGGCTACCGTAAGATACTGAACCATAGCCTTCAAATTCTTGTGATGGTTTAACTGTATCAAATTTAACAAGGCCAGCCGGTGTATTACGACCGAATAAAGTACCTTGTGGGCCACGTAGAACTTCTACACGTGCTACGTCAAAAACAGGGAAACCTTTTAAGATTGCATTCTCTTGAACAACTTCGTCTACAACTAACGAAACTGGTTGAGAAGCATTTAGGTCAAAGTCAGTGTTACCTAGACCACGAACATAAAAGCGTGGGAAAGAACGACCAAACGAAGATTCGATTGATAAGCTTGGGATCTTCGCGTTCATAAAACGAATATCCATACCAGCTGAGCTGTAAGCGTCTAAGTTGTCACCTTGTAATGCAGATACAGCAACAGGTACTTCCTGAGCATTTTCTACACGTTTACGTGCGGTGATTTGAATAACTTCTAGTTGGTTGTTTTTTGCTGCTGGCGCTTCGTCTGCAGCAAGAGTTGAAAATGAAGTACCTGCTACGGCAGAGAACAACGTTGCATTGATAAGTGTTGCTAACGTAGATCTTTTCATTGCTTTCATGTCGGGTTTTAACCTTTTTTATGCACTCTTATTCAACGGTGATGATGTTGCGTCAATTCATTTGACGGGCTCGGCCAATTTTTCGCGCCTTGTAATAAGCTGCGCGGACCTCTAAATCGAGAGTGCAAAACGAAGTGAAGAGGCTGAACGAACGCTGACGATTATAACACTTTATGACACTTTTACTGCATTAAAAGTTAGAAATATACAAATTTTTTACAACAATTAGCGGCAACATCGGCGCATTTAGAAGATTTTATGCAATTATTTTTCAATAAAGCGGACATATGTCCTGTGCATCTAATTACAACAATGTGTAGACATTATGTACAAATGAGAGCCACTTTCATTTGCTCCTTTTTCAGTAACTAATCGGTAACTCGTGCGAATTCTGGGTTAGCTAATTCGCATTCATGCTCATTTAATAAGCCTAACACTGCTAAATTTAATTCTTCGATTACTTCCATATAGAATGCAAAGTCGACGGTCTCTACGTAGCTTAGTACATCCACTTGTAAAGCCCAAGGCGTAAAGCCTTTAAAGCGAACCCGACACGGTTCAAAGGCGATATGCTTATGTTGTTCTAATAACTCTCTTAGGGCCTGCATAAACGACATAAGATTTTGTTGCTTGGTGTTGGCACTGAGCATCAGTTTAGGTCGATAAGAAATTCGCTCTCGTTCAGAGACGTTCTCAAGCTGCATATCAACAAACTTAGCATTTGCTACATAAATGACAGAGCGGTCAAGGGTTCGGATACGCGTGGCTCTTAAGCCTATTTCTTCCACAGTCCCCAACTGACTGCCAAATTTACATAGATTACCTATTTTTACCGGCGCAGAAATATAAAGGGTGATTGCAGCAATGATATTCTCAACAGTTTTTTGCGCTGCAAGGGCAATAGCAAGCCCACCAATGCCTAAGCCAGCTAACAAGGTAGTAGCATTAAAGCCTAAATTTTCAAACCACATAAATAGCAATGAAATGACAATCAGAGTTTTTGCTACATTGCTTATAGGTCGTAATAAGAAAATCGCTTGTGGCTTATCTTGTTTAATAAAACGCTGGCTTAATCTGTGTTTGGCAAGATCAACTGCCCGTAAACAAATCCAACCCCACGCAATCAATAACACAGTTGCGCCATGGAATAGCGCCATTACAGCAATAGTGACATTTGATTGGTCGTTCAATGAACGAGCCATAAACACAGCAAGTAACAGGCTAATTGGCCCATTAATAAAACCAATAACGTCATTTTCTACAGGTACTTTCAAATGTGCGAGGATAAATGTGATTAAGCGAGTAATGATAATCGCGACTAGCAAAAACAACACAAATGAGAAGGCAAAATAAATCCATTGCCAAAGCATCACCCCCAAAAACTCGATGTCTGGCAAGTTATCATATAGCCATTCACCTACTTTGTTATAACCATACTCTTTGGTGAGTAACGGTATTTGACTTACCGTTGCATTTGATATTTTCCAGATCCGATTATCTGTTTTATCATCAGGTACTAGTTGTAATAAAATTTGTACCTTACCTTGTGATGTACTGATTTCCCCCACCAAATCACGATAGCTAGGCACACTTTCTTTTTGTTTACCTTCAGGCTTATTACTCAAGTTATCAACATCAACCCATAAGGTACGATCCAGTACCACTGATAAATTTTCAGCAAGTTGAATTTTTCCTAATGCTTCAACGTCTTTAGGTAGATTACGATAGTCAAGATAATGGCTAGCCAGTTCAAAATCGCGAGCGCGAGCCGCTTTTAAGTAACCCTGCATTGAACTACGTGGCGTTATCCGGTCAAAGGCATCATAGGGCAAGTCATCTTCGAGAGATTCCTGCGCTTTTTCAGCTGTTGAAGGTGTATTGGTTTCTGATTCTTGTTTGACGGGCTTTTGTTCGACTTGTTCTTCCTTGCTGTCTTTATCAATTAAGGATTTAACGGTCACTTCTGGTGTGGTTGTTGCCCATAATGGCGCGTTAAACAACAGTAAAAAACACACTAATAACTTACTAAATTGTAATGAAAACTGGGTATTACAACGGCTCACGCTTTATTCCTTGTTCGATAAACATTAAATCGCTGAAATATTCAGCTAATTAAATTAGAGCATGGTTTGTGTAACTGTACAAAAAATAATTAAAAATCTTTGCAAGTAAGCGCTGAGATGATAGTTATATAGAAACTAAAGCAAAGGAAAACGATAATGCAGATTTCAAGTTCACTCATTCCTCATTGGTCGTCATTGATGATCCATGGCGCCATTGCCATCGTTTTTGGCTTGTGTGGTTGGTTTGCCCCAGAAGCTTCACTAGCGATTCTGATGTTTATTTTCGCCGCTTACTTTTTTGTCGATGGTGCCATTAGGACTTGGTTAGCTATTGCTTCAAAAAATGAAAACCCACTTTGGTGGATGCTATTAGTGGGTGGTTTAATTTCAATTGCTGCTGCACTTGTAACCCTGTTTGCTCCCAACGTAACGGCTATCTTAATGCTCTACTTTATTGCCGCATGGGCCATTGCTATCGGTGTAATTGAAATATTGATTGCGAGTAAACTACGTAAAGAGATCAGTAATGAGTGGCTGCTAATTGGTAGCGGTATTATTTCAATAATCTTTGGTGGTTATCTGATATTTAACCCAGGCGCAGGCATAATCACCCTCCTGTGGCTAGTAGCAAGCTATGCAATCGTGTTTGGCATAATGATGGTGTTACTTGCTTTGAAGCTGAAAAAACTCAATGAACAAGCATAAAAAAGCGGCTTAGCCGCTTTTTTTATTTTTGGCTGTTACGCCTTGTTAAAGCAATTTCACCATCAATATGAATATCGCGCTGCGGGAATGCGATAGTAATGTTGTTTTCAGCAAATACTTTATAGATGCTAAAACGCAGCTCACTGCGCACTTGGCGAAGCGGTGCTTCTGATTCAGCACATACCCAGAAAATAGCGCTAAAAGTTAAAGAGCTATCAGCAAAATCATCAAACAATACTGACGATGCAGGTGTTTTTAAAATTGCTGGGTGCTCATTAAGAATTTGCTTCATCAGCTTTTCAACCAATACCACATCTGAACCATAAGCAACGCCAACATTTACAAACGAACGAGCATTACGGTCAATTAAGGTCCAGTTAGTTACCGTGTTTTCTAATAAATGGCTATTAGGTACCAGCATATGCACACCATCGTTACGACGGATACGGGTTGAACGGGTATTAATAGTCTCGACAACCCCTTTTGCTGTGCCTACTTCTAAAAAGTCACCAATACGAATTGGCCGCTCCCACATTAATATCCAACCACTAATAAAGTTATTAATAATGTTTTGCGCACCAAAACCAACACCGATAGCAATGGCACCAGAAACAAATGCAAACGCCGTCAGAGGAATATTGAGTACCTCAAGCGAGGTAAACACGAGCACAGCAATAGTAACGACAAGATAAATACGCGTGAACAGGTGAACTGTGTCAGGGCCTAGGTTTTTTGCCTGCAATGCTTTTTTAATTAATCGACCAATCCAGGTGACCACAAACCACATTAAAAACAGTACCAAAGGTACTTGAATTACTTTTAGTACAGTAATTTGCACATCGTTGTAGGTGAACAAGACAAACGATAGTGCAGATTGCAGATCAGCAAGGGTCATAAATTAACATTCCTAGTAAAAAATGAGTTTGATTCAGTTGTGACTAAGTTTAGCACGGCATAATAGGTGAAAACTTGGTAAATACTAAGTTCTTTATGCGCAATATGCGCTAATTATTAACTATTTTAGACTACAGCTGCTATATACATAGAGAGAGCTTGAGGTTTCACAGGCTTTGAATAGCACGAGGAGAACACAATGTCACAAATGACGCTCACACAAAAACTTGCCACTTTACAACCCTTGGTCGATCTAAACTTATTTGAATCAAGTTTAGAGTACCGTAACCGCATCTTAAATTTACTTGCTGAGCAAGAACACTCACTGACTTTAATTAACAAAGAGTTTGGCAACGCTATGCCAGAAAGCTTTGGCTCAGAGAAAAAGTTTGTGTTGGGTTACAACTAACCTATGGTGATTTATTACCAACAAGATTTAAACTGGCAGCTAGTGCCACTTTTTACTTAAGTGAGCCATTAATACACAATTGATGGCTTTTTACGCACATTTATCCCCTCGATCACATTATTTGCGTTCAAATTCCCCATTCAGACGACAAACTTGATTGTTTCTAGCCAAAAATTTGATAAGTTAGAAAAGATTTATCCACATTTTTGGAGCTCTCATGCGTAAGACCTTAGTAGCAACTACGATTGCTAGTGTGCTTTTATTATCTGCTTGTAGTTCACAACAAGCCGACACTCAAACTCAAGTTGAAACTGCCGCTGAAACACAAACAGCTAATGTTGAAAACGTTCTTTTCAAGCCAAGCCCTTTACAATACATGGCCCCTGAGTTTGATAAAATTTCGACCAAAGATTACGAGCCAGCGTTTGAAGCAGGCATCGCACAGCAAAAAGCTGAAATTGCAAAGATTGCAAACAACCCAGAACCAGCAACATTTGAAAATACCCTTGTTGCTATGGAGTACTCTGGTGAGCTATTAGACCGTACGTCTGCGGCATTTTTTAATTTATCGGGTTTAATCTCTAACAGTGAGTACCAACGTATCGCCGCGAAAATGGCGCCGATTATGTCAGCTCACACAGATGATATTTACTTAAACAAAGCTTTATTTGCTCGCGTACAAAGCATTTACGACAACAAAGCGTCTTTAAATGCTGAAGATCAACGTCTTGTTGATTACTACTACAAAAAGTTCGTTAACGCAGGTGCAAAACTAACTGAAGCTGAAAAAGCAAAAATGCGTGAAATCAACGCAGAGCTTGCCAAGCTTTCAACTGAGTTTTCACAAAACATCTTAAAGTCATTCAAAGAAGATGTGATTTTAGTTAAAGATAAAAGTGAATTAGCGGGTTTATCTGAAGGTGAAATTGCAAGCCTTGCAGCTGCTGCCAAAAAAGCAGGTAAAGAAGGTTACATGATCACATTGGTGAACACGACTCGCCAACCTATCTTACAAAGCCTTGAAAACCGCAAGCTTCGTGAAAAGATTTGGACAACGTCTTCAACGCGTGCACAAGCAACAAACAGCCCTATCATCATCAAAGAAACTAAGCTACGTGCAGAAAAAGCGGCATTACTTGGTTATAAAGATTGGGCTTCGTATGTAATGACTAATCGTATGGCGCAAACAACTGAAAATGTTTACGGCATCCTTGATGACTTAGCACCGAAAGCGGTTGCTAAAGCAGAAGCAGAAGCAGAGCAAATCCAACAAGTAATCAAAAAGTCAGGTGAAACGTTTGCGCTTCAACCTTGGGACTGGGCGTTTTACGCTGAAAAAGTTCGCCAAGAGAAGTACGACTTAGACCCAGCTTTAGTTAAGCCTTACTTTGAAATGCAGTCAGTGATCCACGACGGTCTATTCTTTGCGATGAATAAACTTTACGGTATTACCTTTAAAGAGCGTAAAGACCTACCGGTTTATCACGAAGACGTCATGGTGTTTGAAGTATTTAACGAAGACGGCAGCGCTATTGGCCTATTCTACATGGACCCTTACGCACGTGAAGGTAAACGTGGTGGTGCCTGGATGAGTGCCTATGTTAGCCAAAGCGGTCTTAAAGACACTATGCCTGTGATCTACAACGCACAGAACATTCCTAAGCCAGCTGAAGGTCAACCTACACTCATGACTTTCTCTGAAGTAACGACTATGTTCCATGAGTTTGGTCACGCTGCACACGGTTTATTCTCTGATGTTAAATACCCAAGCTTAGCGGGTACAGCCACTGCTCGTGACTTTGTTGAGTTCCCTTCACAAGCACACGAAGACTGGAATATTGAACCAACAGTACTGGCAAACTATGCCAAGCACTACAAAACAGGTGAACCAATTCCAAAAGCGCTTTTAAATAAAGTACTTGAGTCACAAAAATTCAACCAAGGCTTTGATACAACTGAGTATTTAGCTGCGGCACTGCTTGATATGGAATGGCACTCATTTGGTGTTGATGCTGACATTACAGACGTTCAAAAGTTTGAACATGATGCATTAGACAAGCACGGTATTGCTTACTACCCAGTACCACCACGCTATAAGTCTTGCTACTTCAGCCACACCTTTGCCGGTGGTTACTCAGCGGGTTATTACGCTTACCTTTGGACTGAAGTATTCGCAGCAGATGCGTTTGCACACATGACCGAAGAAGGTGGCTTAACACGTGAAAACGGTGATAATTTCCGTAAAGAGATTTTATCAAAAGGTAACAGCCGCGACTTAATGCAAAGCTACATTGAGTTCCGTGGTCAAAAACCAACAACAGACGCACTATTAAAGCGTCGTGGTTTAGTTGAATAATCTAAAATTATTCGCAAAATGATGAAAGCCCGCAATTAATGCGGGCTTTTTGTTATAGTGCAATTTTTAAAATGACAAATTAATCAAACATGATCTACTTATTTGCTGTAACCCTGCTTTGGGCCTTTTCGTTTAGTCTTATTGGTGTCTATTTAGCAGGCCAAGTGGATGCATGGTTTAGTGTATTAATGCGTATTGGCTTGGCAACTTGCGTATTTTTGCCCTTTTTACACTGGCGTAAAACCCCTAAAGCCTTAGCACTAAAGCTCATGGCAATAGGCGCAGTACAGCTTGGTGTGATGTACAGCTTCTATTACCATTCGTTTTTGTACCTTAGCGTGCCCGAGGTACTGCTATTCACGGTAATGACGCCACTTTACATCACTTTGTTAAACGATTTGCTTGAAAAACGTTTTAATGCCAAGTTTTTATTCGCCGCATTACTGGCTATTTTAGGCGCCGTTGCTATTCGCTATGAAGGCGTCGATGAAAACTACCTTATTGGTATGTTAATGGTGCAGGCTGCCAATATTTGCTTTGCCACTGGGCAAGTAACCTACAAACGTTTAATGCAAGATAAGCAGCTCCCCCACTCTCGGGTGTTTGCTTGGTTCTTTATTGGCGCTTTAATTGTCGCGCTGATTTGTTACGGTTTATTTGGTGATACCAGTAAGCTACCCACCACAACGACACAATGGGGCGTGTTAATTTACTTAGGCACGATTGCTTCAGGGCTTGGTTATTTTGCTTGGAATAAGGGCGCGACCATCGTCAATGTAGGTGCCTTGGCTGTCATGAATAACCTCCTGATCCCAGCAGGGATCATCGTTAACATTGTGATATGGAATCGTGATGCCGATATCATCAAGCTTACCATCGGCGCAGCGATTATCTTATTAGCACTTATTATAAATCAGAAACTTAATAAAACTGCCATGGAGCAATGATAGGCTAAACTCTATTAGATTAGAGGAATGCTGTTATGCGCGCACTGGTTTTATGTTGTTTAGTTTTCATTATTCAAGGTTGTAAAAGTCTGCCTGAGGAGCAGGCAGTGCAAGTGGGTGCTAGGCCTTACTATTTAATCGACAAGATGACAGATGGACTTTTAAAGCAGCAACTTGCAGCATGCGGTAATGGCCCTTTCTATAAAACTGATTTTGTAATTGGTCATCGTGGCGCCCCTATGCAGTTTCCTGAGCACAGCAAAGAGTCATATTTAGCCGCTGCAAGAATGGGCGCTGGCGTACTTGAATGTGACGTCGCCTTTACTAAAGACAAACAACTCGTGTGTCGCCATTCACAGTGTGATTTACACACCACTACCAACATTTTAGCGATTCCTGAGCTCGCTGCAAAATGCAGCCAACCTTTTACCCCGGCCAAAGACGGCCAACCAGCTCAGGCTAAATGCTGCACCAGCGATATCACCCAAGCTGAGTTTTTAACCTTAAAAGCTAAAATGGATGGTGCCAATGCAAATGCCAAAACCGTCGCAGAATATATGCAAGGCACACCAAGCTGGCGCACTGATTTATACGCAAACAGCGGCACCCTAATGACCCACCAGCAAAGCATTGAGTTATTCAAATCTCTAGGTGTAAAAATGACACCCGAGCTAAAAAGTCCAGAAGTCAGCATGCCATTTAACGGTTTTAGTCAGCAAGATTATGCGCAAAAAATGCTTGATGAGTATCGAGCTTTAGGTGTGGATAGCCAAGATGTTTATCCGCAATCATTTAATCTTGAAGATGTGAAGTATTGGCTAAGCAATCACCCTGAATTTGCAAGCAACAGTATTTATCTTGATGGCCGAGATGAGCAAGCAGACTTTGATGCGATGGATGAAACAACTTGGCAGCCATCAATGCAGGCTTTATATAACGATGGAGTACGCATTATCGCACCGCCAATGTGGATGCTTTTGAGCCTTGATGAGTCAGGTGCAATCGTGCCTTCGCTTTATGCTATTAAAGCTAAACAAGCAGGGCTGAAAATCATTACTTGGAGTTTAGAGCGCTCTGGTCCATTAAATTATGGCGGTGGTTATTATTACCAGTCGATTGCCCGTGTAATTAAACAAGATGGGCAAATGATGAAAGTGGTAGACGTCCTTGCTAAGCAAGTGGGTGTGATGGCTATTTTCTCTGACTGGCCTGCTACTCTTACCTATTACGCAAGCTGTATGCAGTATCCTGCCTCAGAGAGTTAACTGAGCATCAATAAATTTCAAGGGCTTTGACTCGTCCAAAAGGTGGGGCTGAGGTATTATTAGCTAAACCGTTTTTTACAAGGATAAACATGATTATTCAGCACCATAGCCACGACATAGCGATAAATACTGGCGCAATGCGCACCAGTATTTATCGCCCTGTAGAAGAAGGTAAATACCCGTGTATTATCTTCTATTCTGAGATTTTCCAAGAAACAGCACCAATTGCACGCTCTGCGGCAATACTTGCTGGTCATGGTTTTGTCGTGTTAGTGCCAGAAGTTTTTCATGAGTTAAATCCTATTGGGACAGTACTTGCCTATGATGATGCAGGTAAAGACAAAGGCAATGCCGACAAATGGGCAAAACCGCTTGAGAGCCATGACTCAGACACTGACGCTTTAATTGCATTTGCACGTCAGCAAGATTACTGCACAGGCATTGTAGGTGCCATGGGCGTATGTATTGGTGGTCACCTTGCATACCGTGCTGCATTAAACCCAAGTATCAAAGCCGCTTTTTGTTTATACGCGACAGATATACACAGCGATACCTTACCAGCGCAAGCGGGTAATAACTCATTTGAGCGCATGGCAGATATTAAAGGTGAGATCCACTTTGTTTGGGGTAAACAAGACCCACATGTACCAAAAGAAGGCCGCCTTAAAATTTACCAACAAGCGGTGGCAACAGGCATTAATTACCAGTGGCAAGAAGTGAACGCCCAACATGCGTTTATGCGCGACGAAGGCGACCGATACGACCCAGCCCTTGCCATCAGCATGTATCAACAAGCCGTTGCTTTATTTAATCGCACGCTTGTTTAAATCGTCATAGTGGCAACTTGATTAGTAAAATAATCCTTCAAGTAATCAAGTAAAACCCGCAGCTTTTTACTTCCCGCCGCCCCTGGCGGGAATACGCCATAAAGTTCAATATCAGCAGTTTTGTAATCATCTAAGATTGTGCGTAACAATCCCGCTTTGATCCTGGGTAGTGCATCATAAACTGGGATTTTCGCTAAGCCATGCCCAGCTTCTACAAAGGCAGTTCGTGCAGCAGCGTTGTTGGTACTTATGCCACCACTAACAGCCACTTCAAAACGGCGTTTATCTTTTTCGAGCGTGACAACAGCACTACTTGGTTGATACACCACCCATGTATGATCTGCTAAATCGGCGATGCTCTTTGGTATAGGGTATTTTAAAAAGTAATCGACTGAACCGCATAAGCAGGTAGCCATACTTGCAAGTTTAGTGGCTTGTAAGTTTGAGCTTTCAAGGGCCACGCCTCTAATCGCTAAGTCAAAGCCCTCTTTGATGATATCAACCACATCATCACTAAGCTGTAAATCAATATCTATTTTCGGATACAAACGCTTAAACTGAGCCAGTGCCGGTACCACAAGTTGCAAACCAACATTCACCGGACAACTCAATTTAATAACCCCAACCGGTTCACTCTTTAAGTTCTCAAGGTGTAGGTTAGCAGCCTCAGCCTGCTCGGTGATAGCCTGACAACGTTCATAATAAGCCATACCCGCTTCGGTAAGGGTCATGGTGCGCGTTGAGCGATTAAGTAACGTCAGCTTTAATTGCTGTTCTAATTTCTTTAAGTGATAACTAACTACAGCCCTTGATAAACCAAGTTGTTGAGCCGCTTTAGTTAAGCTGCCTTGCTGCACAATGTGGGCAAATACCACCATACTTTTTAGCTGCTCAAACGATACTTTCATACAAACTCCTAATCTAACCTGAATCATTGTATCAATTATTAAACCAATGAAGTCAAGTTTATCTGCGTTGTTTAATTCAACTCTCACCCCTATAGTTTTATCAACGATGTTTAATTCACAAAAAGGGATTCACTATGTCAGCTAAGAAAATTTTAATGGTACTTACTTCACACGATCAGCTTGGCGATACAGGCCATAAAACGGGTTTTTGGGTCGAAGAATTTGCAGCACCCTACTACGCCTTTATTGATGCTGGTGTAGAGGTAACTTTAGCCTCTGTTAAAGGTGGCCAACCTCCGGTTGATCCAAACAGTGCAGCCCCTGATGCGGCAACCGATGCCACAAAACGTTTTGAGCAAGACAGCGCAGCAAAAACTTTAATGGCTAATACTAAACCTCTTGCTGAAGTTAAAGCCGATGATTTTGATGCGGTATTTTACCCTGGCGGCCATGGTCCGTTATGGGACTTAGTTGATAACCAAGATTCGATTAGCTTAATTGAGCAATTTCTTAACTCAGATAAGCCAGTCGGTGCAGTATGTCACGCCAGTGCCGTATTACTGAATGCGAAAAATGCCGCTGGTAAATCTGTGGTATTTGATAAAAAAGTAACAGGCTTTAGTAATTCAGAAGAAGATGCCGTACAGCTTACCAATGTTGTGCCATTACTTGTTGAAGATGAGTTAATCAAACAAGGTGGTCAGTATCAAAAAACTGATGATTGGGGCGAGCTTGCAATTGAAGATGGCCTACTAATTACAGGGCAAAACCCTGCAAGCTCTGAGCTTGCCGCGAAAAAACTACTGACCAAATTAGGTTAGACTAGGTCAACATGCCCTAGACCTTTAGTAAACACCTTGCATATCAAGGTGTTTACCTTCACTTTTAATAAGTTATACTCATTCGGTCACATTGATTTAAGAGCTTCTCATCATGACTGAAAAAAAAACTGTCAAAATTCCTCCTATCAGTAGTAAGCGATTCGCAATTTTAGGCATTATGCTACTGTGCTTGGTACTGCAAATAGTTAATTCCCTACCCGGCATAAATTTAAACGGTTTAGGTATATTACCAAGGCAGATGTCTGGTTTATCAGGGGTATTTTTTGCGCCATTTTTACATGGTGGCTGGGCACACCTTTTCAGTAACCTAGTGCCATTTGCTATTCTCGGCTGGCTAGTTTGCCAATTTAGCGTAAAACGCTTTTGGCTGGTGTTTGCAGGCACAGCGCTCATTGGTGGATTACTAGTATGGCTATTTGGCCGCAGCAATATTCATGTAGGCCTAAGTGGTGTTATCTATGGTTTATGGGGCTATTTAATTAGCTACGGCATTATGCACCGCTCATTCAAAGCCATTTTAATCAGTATTGCGGTTGCTGTGCTATACAGCGGCCTGATTTGGGGTGTCTTCCCGCAGCGCGTTCATATTTCATTCGAAAGCCATTTATTCGGCGCAATTAGCGGCGCATTCATTGGCTATATTATGGCAAAGCGTGATAAACAAAAGAGCCCTAAGCTTTAAACTGACAGCTTAAAGCTATAAGTTAGTCTCTTAACTTCATTGTCACCATCACAACGCCATGGTCGGTACTTTGATCATCATAGGCAAACTGTGGGTTGATTAAGTGCTGATCATAAGTGTGATAATCAACTACTTCAAAAAAGCTACCCTGAAACCCGGCATCAAACTCACGGGATAACAAAATATAATCAAATACTGAGCTGCTACTACCAAAATAGTGGGTGGCTTCTCTGTCGTTCTCAGTGACAACATGGCGCTGATAGAGTTGCCAACTATCTTGTAGTTTAAACTCTGAACGAGATGGGCTATTTTGGCTATGACCGCTAAAACGAAGGTGGTCAGCGATTAAATGGTTAAGCACACCATCGTGTAACTCATTATTAAAGTCCCCCATCACAATCACAGGGTTATTGGTGTGCGCTCTGCGCTTAATAATTTCAACGAGTAACAGCGCTGCTTCACTGCCACGCTGCATACTTGATGCCCAGCGCCCAAGGGCTTGCGATTTTAACTGCATAACTAAGTTTTGCTGTTCGCTGTGGCTTTCATCATCTTGGTGATGGAGCATGCTGCGCTTAGATTTAAAGTGCACTACATAGCAATCGACGTGTCCTATGTGAGGTACTTCAAGTGTCGCGCGAATAATACTGCGGCTAAAGTTAAAATTATCGCTCAAGCCCATCGCTAAAATATCATCTTGCTCTGCCTCAACCTGACTGACAGCAACAATTTTAAAGCGTGAGGCAATGGCCACAACCGGATCGCGATAAATAAAGTCATCAATCACCGTTGGCTCATCAACGACTGCAAAATAAGGGTAACCCTCTGCGTTAACTTGATGTTTTAGTTCATTGATACTGAACACTTCTTGAAAGCCAATAATATCTGGCTGCTGATTTTTAAGGTAATCGGCCAACCAGCGCTGCTTTTTGGCCCATTGCTCAGCGCTATAAATGCGCTGAAAATCATAAAAGGCGTCAGGTGGCGCTAAATAATTATATAAATTAAATGTCGCCACCTTTAATTGGCTGTTTTCTATCACTTAATTCCTTATTCGTGTAACCACTCAGAGGCAATAATCGGGTCTTCAAAGTATTTCACTTCGCCACTGATAAACCAGTTACCCACTTTGCTTGCCACTTGTTGCCAGTGTTTGTTACCAACTACTGCTATACGGCAAAACTCTTTGTTGTGTTTAAGGCCTAGCTTAAAATCATCCCACGCGGCTTGTAACTCCCAGCCTTCTAGTTCAGTAATATCAACATAGGCTCTTATTTTTGCACTCGGAACTGCCGCTACAGCATTATCTATAAGCGGAGTGAGAGTTTTATAATCCTCGTGGGTAAGCTTCCCAACAATTTTCATTGTGAGATAAAAAGTCGTGCCAGTGCGCTCAAGGCCAATGGCTAAACCATGCTTTTTCATGTCATCCTCCTTGTTATTCATAATTAATAACTGTACTTCCCTTGCTCTATCTGATCAACTAGGATGGTAGTCTCGTAATGACATTCATTAAAGCACAATTTAGGAGTTTCAATGAGTAATACCGACAGTTATACGCCACCTAAAGTGTGGCAATGGGATGCAGAAAACGGTGGTGAATGGGCGAAGACGAATCGTCCGGTCTCAGGTGCAACCCACGAGCAAGACTTGCCCGTTGGTAAACATGACCTACAACTCTACTCGCTTGCGACACCAAACGGCCAAAAAGTCACTATCATGCTCGAAGAGCTATTAGAGATTGGTATTGATGAAGCCGACTACGATGCATTTTTAATTAAAATTGGCGATGGTGACCAATTTTCTTCAGGGTTTGTCAGTGTTAACCCTAATTCAAAAATCCCAGCCTTAATGGATCACAGTACCACACCCGTTACTCGCGTGTTCGAGTCAGGTGCAATTTTACAATACTTGGCAGAAAAGTTTGATGCGCTGATCCCAAGCGATCACGCCAGTAAAACAGAGTGTCGTAATTGGCTGTTTTGGCAAATGGGCTCTGCCCCCTACTTAGGCGGAGGCTTCGGTCACTTTTATAGTTATGCACCATTTAAAATGCAGTACCCAATTGATCGCTTCACCATGGAAGTAAAACGCCAGCTAGACGTATTAAACCGTCATTTAAGCGACCATGACTATATGGCTGGTAGCGAATATTCAATTGCCGATATCGCTATTTGGCCTTGGTATGGCAGCTTAGTACTTGGCAATTTATACGATGCGGCAGAGTTCTTAGATGTTGAGTCATACAGCCATGTGATGCGCTGGGCAAAACAAATTGAGCGCCGCCCTGCTGTAAAACGAGGTCGTAGAGTCAATAGAACTTGGGGTGATGAAGCTGAGCAATTAGCAGAGCGCCACTCTAAGGAAGATTTTTAAGGGCTTAACGGCCCTTTTTCATAAAAATAAACAGTATGAAAAAGCTCAGTAAAGAAGATATCTATCAACGTCTTAGCAATACCGAAGATGCCCGTGCCTGTAAAGCGATTGATGAAGCTGCTTGTAAAGTGGTACCCGGCAATTTTATTACTTTATTAGTGAGCCAGCTATTTAGTAAGTTTGCAGATGCCCTGCTAAACCCTAAAGTGACTCTGCCGTGGCTACTGCAAAGCATTAATGTACCAAGTAGTTTTATTGCTTGGCTTGTGCCTATTCGTGAGTCAGGCTCAATGTTGCCACAACTGGCCATCGCCAGTGCTATTCGTAGGCTCCCAGTTAGAAAGTGGGTTTGGGTGATTGGCGCCATAGTGCAAGCTTTGTGTATTGTAGGCATGCTTATTTGTGCTTTAACACTTCAAGGTGCAACAGCAGGTTTTGCTATCATCGCGATTTTGATTATCTTTAGCCTTGCTCGTGGCTTTAATTCCATTGCTGCAAAAGATGTATTAGGCAAGGTCATACCTAAACAACAACGAGGCAGTATTAGCGGTCTTGCTGCGAGTTTTGCCGGATTTGCAACGCTCACCTTTGGTCTTGGTTTATGGTATCTACAAAGTCTTGGCTATGAAAATGGGGTGTATGTTGCTTTAATGCTGGCCGCTTTAATGTGGCTGTTTGCAGCGCTCAGCTATAGTCGCATTCAAGAATACAAGGGCGCAACCGAGGGCGCTGAAAACGGCTTTTTGCATGCTTTGTCAAAATTAAAACTGCTTTACCAAGATAAACAATTTGCTCACTTTATTATCACTCGTGCGTTGTTGCTATGTTCTGCTTTGAGCGCCCCGTTTTATATCGTTCTTGCTAGTGAACAGGCTTTCGACTTTTCACTACTTGCTACGTTTATGGCGCTTTCTGGGCTTGCCAGCTTAGTCTCTGCGCCTATCTGGGGTCGACTAAGTGATTTATCGAGCCGCAAGGTATTAGTGTTTGCTGCAATGCTCGTCACCCTCAACGGTTTCGCCGTTTATTTAGTTGCTTATCTGAGCCCACAAACGCTCAATGAGTTTTGGCTATTACCACTCTGTTATTTTTTACTCACCGTAGCTCATCAAGGGGTTCGCCTTGGTCGTAAAACCTACCTTGTTGATATGGCTGAAGGAAACAAGCGCACTGACTATGTCTCTGTTAGTAATACGGTGATCGGAGTTATATTATTACTGCTAGGTAGCGTCGGCTTACTAAATACCTACTTAACGACTGCTGAGTTAATTTTTTTCTACAGTATCTTAGGCTTACTTGGTGCAATTAGTGCGTGGTTTTTACCCGATGCCTAGACCCTCGGGTAAAAAAAGCGCATAATCGCGCTGATTTTATTTCTAAAAAGGACTTACTATGAAAAAGGCAGCGCTTGCACTTTTTACCCTACTTACACTTTCTGCTTGTAGCACCAGTGTGCCTATTCGTAACTTTGACGCAAACCCTGTACCGCAAATGGCGTCTGGCCAACATGACCTTGAAAGTATCAAAACCAATATTTTAAAAGCATGTATGAAACTAGGCTGGACGTGTCGTTCAAATGCCGAAGGCCAAATCTTAGGTAAACTTGATATTCGTAAACACCAATTACGCGTTGATATTACGTTTAACGAGCAAGAATACTCTATTGATTACAAAGATTCGATCAACCTTGATTACAATGGCAAAAAAATCCACCGCCAATATATCAATTGGGTTACCAACTTAATGCGCAATATTGATGCTGAATTAGCCTATAAATAAAATTGACGCAGAATCAGGTATTAAAAAAGGCGACCTAGGTCGCCTTTTCTTTGCTAATTCTAGTTTTTCAAGTTCTTATCGAAGAACTCTAAAAACGCTTTCAACGTTTTAATTCTGTATGGCTGGTGCGATAAGTAATGATCGCCATCTTCAAGCTCAATGTAAGTAACATCTTTACCTTCGTCTTTAAGTTCATCATCCATTTCACGGCTATGATAAACAGGCACTACATTATCATCAGAGCCATGAACCAACAGCACCGGACGATTAATTTGCTTTGCAAAATTAACAGGCGACACCTTTTCAAGTTTATCGCCATCAGTTCCAAATTGCTTACGCACAATTTCTTTATTAGTGAAATAACGCGCTTTACTAACAATACGCTCAAGATCAGTAACGCCTGCAAAGCTTGCTGCACATTTGAATGTTTCTGGGTGTTTAACCACCGCCATTAATGCAGCATAACCACCATAACTTGCCCCGCCAATACAGATTTTATCTTTATTAGCGATACCTTCCTCAACAAGCCAATTCGCCGCATCTTGCAAGTCATCTTGCATTTCTTTACCAAAACCTTGAACTGCAGCCATCTCAAATTCATGGCCATAGCCACTAGAACCACGGAAGTTTGGTTGCAGTACTGCATAACCATTATAAGCAAGTAATGCAGTCCAATAGTCAAAACCAGCGTAATCACGAGCCATAGGACCACCATGCGGGAACACAATAGTGGGTAATTTATCGCCTTCTTTGTAACCCACAGGTAAAGTTAAATACCCTTCAATAGTTAAACCATCACGGGCTTTATAACTGATTTTCTTTTTACCGCTGTAAACTGTTTCATTTACATCTGGGAATGCGCTTGCAAATACCGTTAGCTCACTGGTATCGCGATTCCCAATCATGTAAGTTCCAGCACTATCATCACTAGTTAAATAAAGCACATATTGGCGCTGATCTTTACTGGTATCAATGATATCTATGTCAAATTTATCTTTTGGTAAAACAGCGCGTAAACCTGTATAGAGCTTATTTAAATCCTCATTCCAGTAACGGATCCCTTCATCTAATTGAGAGTGTGTAAAGCCTGCTACTTCACCTGTAAGTGGTGAGTAGAAAATATGACCGTCGAAGTCATAGTTATCATCGCTGAACACTAACTCTTTTTTCATGGTCGTTAGGTCCATTTTATAAAGCGCATCATAGCCATCTTTAAGAGCTTTGAAATAAAGAATATTAGGGTCTTTATCGAAGCCCAAAACAGTCACTACATCAGGGGTAAATGCTTTATATTTAAATAACGTTTTACGGTTATCTCTATCTTCATCGTAAAGAATATATTCAAATTCGTCTTCATCCATTTTAAGGGCAATACGCACATTACCTTGGCGGTCTGCTGTCCAATCAATCACTTTACTGCGTGAGCGCTGAATTTTTTTCTTACGAAGTGTATTTAAATTAAGTTCATACACGCCAGGGGCATTGGCAACATCAAAGTCACCTTGAACTAAAATTTTATCTTTTTGATCGGGTAAAAAGCTGATGACCTGATCACCAAATTGCGGTTGGCGTTCATCACGGTTAAAGTTAGGCTTTATAGCCAGTTTCGCTTTTCCATCACCACCAATGTTATACGCATATAAACGCGTAGATGTATATTTAGGGCCGCCAAATTGACGTTGAATATAGCGTGCACCTAAAAGCAGTACCTCATCATTTGCCCATTCATACCAATCGAAGAAGATAGTGTGATTATCTGAACGAATAACAGCATCTGCTTCTTTAGTTTTGCGGTTATAAACCATTAAAACCAACTCACCATTCACATTTCGAATAAACGATATGTGTTCACCACTAGGCGAAAATTTTACTTGGCTAAAAGCGCGTAAAGAGGCGAATGATTCTACAGGGAGTTGCGTGTTTTCAGCAGCACGGGGCATTAAGCTCAGCACTGCAAAAAATGTAAGCAGTAAGTACTTCATAGTAAAGTCCATTTTTTTATTGTTCCGACAATATTAACATTAAATTACAAAAAAAGACTAACTCAAAAAAACTTAGGCATATCTTTCATTCGCTTAAAACGAACATAACACTCGATTAATAGCATTATTAATTTATTTTTTGATAATTATAATGGCTGCACTACTTCAGTTTTCTTAGGTGACATGATGAAAAAAGTACTTGTGTTAAATTCATCTTTAAATGGTGAACAAGGTAATTCAACCAAACTTAGCCAACAATTTGTTGAGCAACTTGCTAACAACCAACAAATTTCAGTAACAACGCGCGATTTAAGCGACAATGCGATTGCTCACTTAACGCAGACAGAAATGGCTGTTTGGATGACTGATGCAAACGAGCGTAGCGATGAGCAAAAAGCACTTGCTGCAATTTCTGACGATTTAATTGCTGAACTTAACGATAACGAACTGATTGTTATTGGTATGCCAATGTACAACTTTGGAATTCCATCAACATTCAAAGCTTGGATTGATCGTATTGCTCGTGCTGGTATTACGTTTAAATACACTGAGCAAGGCCCTGTAGGTTTAATTGCAAACAAGAAAGTGGTGGTACTTGCAGCACGTGGTGGTTTGTATCAAGGCACTGACATGGATACACAAACTAAATACTTAAAAGATGTACTTGGTTTTGTGGGTATGACTGACGTTGATTTTATTTATGCCGAAGGTCTTGCGATGCCGGGTGCAGAGCAAAGCTTAGAAGCAGCACAAAACGAAATAAAGACTTTTGCTGCAGCACTGTAATTAGCAGAGCATAAAAAAGCGGTCATCATGACCGCTTTGTGATTTACGCTGTGACCGATAACAGCGATTCACCTTCAGATAAACCAAACTTTTCTTGCACAGAGGCTAGAATCGCTTCTTTATCTTCTTCTCCCAGTTGATCAGAATATTGCGCTAACAACTCATCTAAATAACTGACAACTTCTTCAGTATCAACCTGCTCAAGTGAGTTACCACTAGGCGGAGGTGGTGGCGGACCAGGAGGACGCTCACCTTCAGGACGACCTAATTCACCGACTTCAGCGGCATCAAAGCCTGCTTCAGCCATAATTGCTTCCATTTCTTGACCTGGTTGAATACCCGCATCTTTAAATGTTTGCATAATAGATTGTGCATCTTCTGCAGTTAAGTTTTCAGGATCAAACTGAGCTAAAGTTTCATTCATTAACTCTGTCTGTTCACTGGTTAACGGCTCTGCTTGCGGTCGTTGCATGGGCTGAAAATTCGCACCCGATGAGACACTGTTGATCATCGTTGATTTTCCTTACGTTTTGGTGGTTTATGGTTGTTGAACTCGTCTTCAGTTACTTCACCATTTTGATCAGTATCCATGTCATTAAAAATGGTTTGCAGCATATCTTCTGGCATAGGCTGTTCACTAAACTCAGTAAAATCAATCATCCCATTGCCATCAATATCAATCGTCGTAAAGTCAGGTCGCTGGGGTGGACCGCCTTGATGGTCGCGAGCAAAGCAAGCGGGCGCTGTGACTAACAACGAAATAGCTAAAACAGAAAGTGCAGATAAATGCTTCATAGCGAACCTCTTATGTCATTCAATTGACCATAAGCATAATCTGAATATCATTCAAAAGTGTGTGGGCAATATGCTACAAATGTGGAAACTTTGTGGATCGTTGTAGCAATTAATCGAAGTTGTAACTTGTTACGTATTAAGAGCAAAACACTTTTTCAACTCCACGTTTATGGCAGACTCAAAAAAACAAAAAGTAAATCTTGTTTGGTTCAAACGTGACCTAAGACTGTCTGATCATCAACCACTTGCCAGTGCGATTGCATCAGACCTGCCTTGCTTACTCATTTATAATTTTGAGCCTCTATTACTCGACGACCCCCATTACAGCTTAAGGCACTGGCGTTTTGTTGCTCAGTCACTAAAAGACATCAACCAACAACTTGAAAAATACAACGCTGAAATCGCCATTTATAATCAAGAAATGATTACCTTGTTAGAAACCCTCAGTGAAGATTTTGATATTGCGGGGGTTTATAGTCATCAAGAAATAGGCCTAAACAATACATTTGAGCGAGATAAACAGGTCACACGCTGGCTAAACAGTAAAGCAATTCCATGGCACGAAACGCCACTTGGAGGTGTAAAACGAGCGCGGCCAAAACAGTTTGATTGGCAAGCACATTGGCATGGCGTGATGAACCAACGTCTTGTAACGCCAAATTGGCAAGCCTTTAATGCAGTGCTGCCTCATAATTACCAAGCCGCGACCTGTGTTAATGATTTTCTAAAGCACGACCCGCAGTTTCAATATGGTGGCCCTCATGCAGCTAGAGCTTGCCTACAGAGCTTTGTAGAAGAGCGTGCAAAAAACTACCAAAGTGGCATCTCAAGTCCTTCCAAAAGTAGAGGTTCATGCTCTAGGCTTTCGCCTTACTTAGCTTTTGGCAACCTGAGCCTCAGACAAGTTTATCAAACCCTAAAATACTATTTAGTAAAGCAGCCTTTAAGCTGGCGTCGCTCATTACATGCTTTTGAATCTAGGCTTCATTGGCATTGCCATTTTATGCAAAAGTTCGAAACTCAATGCAGCATGGAGTTTGCACCGCAAAACGCGGGCTACCTACACTACCCCTATCGCGATGATGAACTCGTTGCAGAGCACTTAAAGCGCTTTGAGCAAGGTCAAACAGGTATTCCTATTATTGATGCGTGCATGCGTTGCCTCGCAGCAACGGGTTACATTAATTTTCGAATGCGCGCTATGCTAGTCAGCTTTATGACTCATCATATGAACATTCATTGGCAATCAGTCAGCTTTATTTTATCGCGTTATTTTTTAGATTTTGAGCCGGGTATTCACTACCCACAAATCCAAATGCAAGCATCGGTCACAGGAACTAACACCATTCGTTTGTATAACCCAATAAAGCAATCTGAAGACAAAGACCCAGATGGTATATTTATAAAAACATGGTGCCCTGAGCTTAAAAACTTACCCATAGAAGATCTCCACCAGCCATGGCAACAACCGCCAATGGAAGCCTTGTTTAATAATTTTAAACAAGGCGAAGACTACCCAGAGCCCATGGTCGATATTGAACACGCAGCCAAACAAGCACGTGAGCGGTTATGGTCATTTCGAGAACGTGATGACGTAAAACGTGGCACAAAAGCCGTACTGCATAAGCATGTGATAAGCCTTAAAAGACAACGCCATGGCTCATAAAAAGCTGAATTTACCCAGCAAAACCTGCCCCGTTTGCGACAGGTCATTTATGTGGCGTAAAAAATGGCAACGTGACTGGGAGCATGTTAAATACTGCTCAGAACGTTGCAAGCGTGAGGCAAAAAGAAATATTGGCGTTTAAGTTGCACTTATATCGTGAACTCACCGTTTTCGGCACAAAACCCTGAAAGCCTTTCACGGTCGTCGAAAAAATTTACAAAGGAGATGACGATGACAATTAAAAAATCTGCACATACGAGTTGGTCTGGTGATATTAAATCTGGCAAAGGCTATATTTCTAGTCAAAGTGGCGCGCTTGAGAAACAGCCATTTGGCTTTAACACTCGCTTTGAAGATAAGCCAGGTACTAACCCTGAAGAACTGGTTGCAGCGGCACACAGTAGCTGTTTTAGCATGGCGCTATCGCTGGCTCTAACTGAAGCAGGCTTTGTCGCTGACGACATAACGACCAAAGCAACAGTGAGCCTTGATGAGGTTGATGACGGCTTCGAAGTGAGCCACATTGCACTTGATGTCAGCGCAAAGATAAAAGAAATCTCACTCGAAAAGTTTGAGCAACTTTGTGAGCAAACCAAGCAAGGCTGCCCTATTTCTAAACTGATGAATGCCGAAATATCACTCACCACAACGCTTAATTAATCTCTGTAGGCCAAGCAGTGCTTGGCCTTTTCACAAACTAACAGACCCACAACACTTTATTACATTCTTTTTACCGCCTCGTTGTATTATCTTTATGAAGCAAAACCAAATACAACAAGGATATGTATGATTAAAAAATTAGCCCCGATCGCTCTTGCAACACTTGCTTATTCAAACTGCTCAATCGCCACAGAACAACAAGTAAGTAAACAATGGTTCAACAGTATCGAATACACTCATATTAATAATGACTATTATGACTTTGATGGCTATCAATTAGTAAGCCATTACTACTTTGAAGAGCAGCAAAGCTCGGGGGTGCTCGATGATTATGGTTACCTAGATACAGATACAAACTTTCGAGTGAATTACTCAGGAGGAGACTATTACAACGATATTGGTTTATCAGGCGAGTATTTTTTTAACAACTGGTTTGCTGTAGCTGATATGAGGGACGTGAGGGATTTAGACAATTACACGCTAGGACTTGGCTACTTATTTGCCGATGCCTTAAAAGTCTCTGTAAATAGGGATGTGCGTAGCTATGGTGATGATTATTTCCGCTTGAAAGCGCAGTATAACCTCCAAATCAACGATAAGGATTACCTTGGTTTTAGCGCAGAAACAGATGATGAACTCGACGTTTGGAATGTCTCTGCCAGATACTTTAATCATTTAAGCGGTAGCCATTACATTACCGTCGATGTTGGCCATCAAGACAGCCTTTATGATTCAGCAAGCAATGCCATGATCAGCTACTACTTCGGCGATCACTATGCCATAGGTGCAGGGTTGGATGATTCTGAACTCGTTTTACAAGGTAAGTACTTTATTAATGATAAATACTATTTAACCGCGAATTACACTGAAAGCGGCTCTGCTGAACTTTATAACCTTAAGTTTGTTGCCCAATTCTAAATAGGAATGAGTCACCAGTTTTAAACAAAAACGCCGCTATAAAGCGGCGTTTTCAGTTTATAGAATTACATATTACCTAGCTTCATCATCATTGCAGTATACATTTTTAAGTTCAGTGCTAACTGCTCTTCAGTAATAAACTCATGCTCTGAGTGACCTGTGTACTTTTTCCCTGGCATTGATGGACCAAATGACACCGCATTATCAAACAGCTTAGCATTTGTGCCACCACCAATTGACACAAAGCCCGCGTCCTTATCGCCGGTAAAGTGCTTAAAGATATCGAGTAATGCTTCTGCATGAGGCGCACCATCTAACAGCATTGGCGTACCAATAATAACTTTAGTGTCTTTTAACGTAGCACCATTAGTGGTTTGCCAAGCACTAAGTGCTTCATTAATTTGCTGCTTAAGCACCGCTTCTTGTTTACCTACCGGACGACGCATATTAATCGACAGTTTAATGTCGTTAACGTCGCGGCTTAATAAGGTAGGCGAAACAGTCATCGGGCCCATAAAGTCATGCTTGTAACCAATTTCACCGAATTGCGCGCCGTATAAATCAAGGCCAATTAGTTGATTGATAAACTCAATGGCTTGACCATCACTATTGTTCTCAAGATCAATACCTTTAAAGATTTCTGCAAGGTGCGCAATGGCATTTTCACCCGCTTCTGGCTCAGATGAATGCGCTGAAATCCCCTTCACTTGGACTAACAAGCCATTGTCTTGCTCTGTCATCGCCACTTTGACGTTTTTAAGCTTAGCGACATTGTCGTGTAATTTAGCCACTGTCGCCGCATCAGCGTTATGCACTAACACGCTGGCATCTTCAGGGATTTGGCTAACAAAGGCGCCGCCTTTTAAATCACTGACATATAAGCCTGTTTGTGCTGAGGTCGCAGAGAAAGTCGGCGCAATTAGGCTCCAGCCTTTTTCTGCAACAACCACAGGGTATGAAGCATCAATAGTGACAGCATATTTTGGTTGCTGATAGGTTTTCATGAACTCTTCGAGTGGTGCCCAGTCAGACTCTTCTGCAAGGTAAACCATTAATTCAATACGGTTATTTAAAGTAATACCTTTGTCTTTAATCGCCTTCATTGCATGCAGTGCAGTCGCAATTGCGCCTTTATCATCTTCTGTACCACGAGCTATTAGCTTTCCTGGCTCAGAGGTTTTATCCATTTTAAATGGACTTTGCTGCCATTTACTGGCATCTGCAGGTTGCACATCGCCATGGGTTACTATGGTTACTTTGTCAGCTTGGTTACCCATGCCAATTAACACTGTGTAGCCTAAATCTTGATAATCAAAACCAAACTGCGCCGCTTTCATTTTTAAGAACGACTTAAAGCCAATGAAATCTGGGTTATCAGGAGTCGCTAGACCTTCTTTATTTACCGTTGGATACGAAACTAAATTCTCTAATGTATGAATTTGCGCTTGTTGATATTGCTCTACCGCGTAGTTAGCCAGCTTTTCACTTTGCTCAGACACAGCTGCCTGACTAGAGAAAGCACTTAATAAAAATGCAGCAAGTAATGAATGTTTCAAGATAAGCTCCAGAGTTTAAGAAGGTTTTTAGAAAGTCGCCTTGATTGTAACGCTTATAACGCCGACATAACATCTCTAATTAAAGCAAAATAGATCGCTTAAAAATACCAACAAGGTACAATAGCCACTCACCCTATTAATTCGTTTGTTAGACTCATGAACCGCAGAAAAAAGATCTTCACTAAACTTAAGCACAAAGATAAGCGCGCCAATGCAAAATTGCATAAAAGCAATAAACCGGCATACATTTCAAAGGCAGAACGCGAAAAATTAGCACAGCAAGAAGCTGAGCAGGAAAATTAAAATACCTAGCGGTAAGCGCGATTTTATATCGCGCAACACGCAAAAGAAATTCCACGCCTACGGCAAAGACATTTATTTTCACAAAGAGGATAAGAGGCGCTGCGCTTTAGAGGAAAACAACAAGTAATCCAGTGTTTTACCTCATTGTCTTCTCATTCTTTTCTCTTTGTGCAATTTGTTTTAACGCGAAATAAATTTCACGCCTACGTCAAAGACATTTATTTGCACAAAGAGAATATGAGGCGCTGCGCTTTAGAGAATACAACAAGTAATCCAGTGTTTTACCTCATTGTCTTCTCATTCTTTTCTCTTTGTGCAATTTGTTTTAACGCGAAATAAATTTCACGCCTACATCAAAGACATTTATTTGCACAAAGAGAATATGAGGCGCTGCGCTTTAGAGGAAAACAACAAGTAATCCAGTGTTTTACCTCATTGTCTTCTCATTCTTTTCTCTTTGTGCAATTTTTTTTTACGCGAAATAAATTTCACGCCTACGTCAAAGACATTTATTTTCACAAAGAGAATATGAGACGCTGCGCTTTAGAGAAAACAACAAGTAATCCAGTGTTTTCCCTCATTACCTTCTCATTCTTTTCTCTTCGTGCAATTTGTTTTAACGCGAAATAAATTTCACGTCTACATCAAAGACATTTATTTTCACAAAGAGGATAAGAGGCGCTACGCTTTAGAGAAAACAACAAGTAATCTATTGTTTTTCCTCATTACCTTCTCATTCTTTTCTCTTTGTGCAATTTGTTTTAACGCGAAATAAATTTCACGCCTACGTCAAAGACATTTATTTGCACAAAGAGAATATGAGGCGCTGCGCTTTAGAGAATACAACAAGTAATCTATTGTTTTACCTCATTGTCTTCTCATTCTTTTCTCTTTGTGCAATATGTTTTAACGCGAAATAAATTTCACGCCTACGACAGCTTATGTCACATTTATATCGGACACGTGATCTGACTCGCTAACTTTACTCTCGTAACTAGAAACTCTGGTTTTAATCTGAAAGCTGACAGCTCTCTTCACTCTTTACCCTAGCAGCTTGCTAACTTTACTCTAGCAACTCGCTAACTCCCTAACCTAAAACCTATAACTCACACTGGCATTATACGAACGGCCTTGTCCGGCAAGTTGCTCAAAGCCATTGCTCATATCTTGCTTGTAATTAGCAATGCTTACACCGCCAAGTGGCTGTTGGTAATATTCATCAAGTAAGTTGGTAATTGCTAACTTAAAGGTTAAATTTTGCCACGTTTTCTGGCTTGAGATAGCCAGTAACTGATAACTGTCGGTTTGGTTTTCTAAACGGCGCTCATCAACATGAGTTTTACTATCAACCCATTGCCAGCTCAGTGCGTTTTGCCAGCCTTTGTATTCGTGCTCTAGGCTCAGCTCAGTGTGCAGTGGCATAATTTGATATAAGTCTTCATTGCTATCATCACGCTCACCATGAGTACTGGTTAGTGAGCCTTTTAACTGCCATTTTCCTGCTTGCTTTGAGTTGTAAAGCTCTACCAAGCCCGCCAGTTTTGCACCGTAAAGAGTGGCATCTAGGTTCGTAAAAGTAAGAATATTACGCTTGGTATGCGCCATGTCGGTGCGATTAAAGCTCTTAGTCACTTCAGCATCAATATAATCATTTACTTGCGTGTACCAAACATTTGCCGTTACTTGCCAGCTATCGTCTTTGGCAAGTTTGGTGTAGCTAGAGCTTAATGTGTGAGCTGTTTCGGCTTCTAAATCTGGGTTACCAATATAACCATTACCATCACCAAACCAACCAATCATGGTGGTTGCCATCGTACCTACACCCCAGCTGTAACGCTCATATAAATTAGGTGCGCGGTTTTTACGAGCTAAACCAAATTGCAGCTCATCGTTATTCGATAATTGATAGCGAGCAAGCAAGCTGATATCAACTAAAGTGTCGTCACGTTTACGGTCTAATTGGTTAAATTCCATCGCAGCTTGGGCGTCGGTTTTTGACATATCCATCATTGAGCCCATATTAGCCATGCCGCTCATGCCACCTTCGTTATAAGCCTGCACTTCGCCAGTATCTGTGGTGACTTGCTCAACACGAACACCTGCCGACACCCACCATGCTTGGTTTACTTGGTTTTGGTACTCCGCAAATGCCGCAAGGCGGTCACGTTTGCCATCGTTAATGTTTACGTATTCATTTGGGCCCATCATCATTGACCCTGTAACCGCTGGCCACCAATCATCAATTCGATAACCGTAATATTCTTGCCCTAGCATTAGTGATGACTGTTTTGATAAGTCAGTGCGCCAATGAACTTGGTAACTGTAATCTTGTGCATCGGTATTCATCGGCATCATGCCGGTTTTCTCATTACTGAAAAAACCCATTTCGTGTTTTACATCATGCGCATTCACTTGCACCTGCAAATCACCATTTTCAAGCTCAAGTTGATACTGAACAACGAAACCATAACTGGTGTTATCGGTCATATCCATGTATTGATTTGCAAAGCCTTGGTAAGGAATTTTTTGATGCGTCAGCTTAACCACAAGCTGTTGTTTCTCATTACGAATAGCGCCTGTTAAGGCATGATTTTGTACTCGATATAAGGTATCAAGTACACGCTCACCATGGCCATCATCATAGCTGTTAGCATCTTCAAAGCTGCCTTGGTAAGACAAGCTAAACTGTTTGCTCGCAAGGCTGGCACCTAGCGCGTATGCTTGGCTATCGTTAACGCTTTTGTACTGGGCGGTAACATAGCCTGCGCGCCATTTCACTGAGTCTGAATCACTAAATTCAGGGGCAATCGTATTTACCCTAATAACACCGGCAATATTATCCCCGCCACTGCTTACCGGTGATACACCAGCAACGACACTGTAAGAGGCAATTTGATTTGCCGACACATAAGAGAGTGGCGGGTTCATTTGGTTAGCACACGCTGCTGTGACATCAGCACCATCAACTAAAACTTTAACTCTATCGCCCATCATGCCGTTCATTACTGGCAAGTTAGACACCCCTCCGGCCGCTGAAAAATCAACACCTAAATCTTTCAGTAACGCGTCTGCAGAGCCAACTAATTGATGGTTATTTTGGGCATGACCTTGTACTTCTATCACTTCAATAGAATCATCAGCAAAGGCTGAAATACTTAAAACACAGCTAAGTGCTGCAGCAATTTTGGAAAATAAAAAACCAGGGCGAGAAGATTGCGTGTTCATAACTCTTTTAAAATCAAAGCAAATAATTAATGACGCCGATTATAAAACTCATTAATTAGTCTGAACACGTGACATATTGTCGCACCCTGTCACAGGTAAATAACTTAGCGCAACACCACTAAAGGAATACGGCTATCTTCAAGCATTTTTAAGGTCGTGCTGCCTAAAAAGAACTGCCGCCATTTAGAGTGACCAAATGCGCCCATCACCATTAAGTCAACGGCGTGGTCACTTTTATACCGCCACAGCGCTTGGTAAACATCGCCATCGAGCATGCGCGCTCTCACATTAAAGCCGTTTTCAGCCAGCCTTGCTGAGGCAGTATCAAGTTTGTCTTGGCAGTGACCGTCTTGTTTATCAACCATCACCAAGTGGCAATCTAAGCCGGATAAAATCCCGCCCTTGATAATTTGTGTAATCGCTTTGTCGGTACTTTCGCTGCCATCATAAGCCAGCATAAAGTTTGTGGGCTCATGAAATTGCGGCGGCACAATCGCAACCGGGGTATGTACCTGACGGATCAGCGTTTCAATATGCGAGCCCAGTACTTTAAAATCATCGTAATGGCCTTTACCAGAGCGGCCAATAATCATCACGCGGGCATTGTCTTCATGTTCAAGCAAGGCATCAACAAGACTCATTGAAAGCTGCTGTTGCTCAATCTCGTTTAAGCCTGCATGCTCGGCTTTTTTCATTGCTTCATCTAGCAATAATTGACCATGCTGCGACGCTACTTTGTTGCGCTCTTGCTCAAGTTTTGCCAATTGCTCTAACAATGAAGTTTGCGAACCTAAACCAATAATTGCGGTTAAATCATCACTGCCCTGCGGCAAAGGTGGCTCTAAAGCATGCAGAAAATTAATTGGATGGCTGGAGCGCTTAGAAATCCAAATAGCCGCTTCTGTCACCGCATCGGTCATGCATGAACCGTCGATACAAGCAAATATCTTTTTCATTACACTCTCCTTTAAACCAATTTAATTCACCAAGTATAGTTGGCTTTTTCTCTGTATTTATTTTGAACAGCAAAGACTTAAGAAGTTCAGGTTATTTTCTTATAGCAAACAAATATAGAACGTTCCAAAAAGTACTGTATCAACCCCATTAATTTGTATTAAAATAGCGCTGGGCACACATCTCTACTCCAGAACAAAGTATTTGTTACTGGCACTTTCAATTATCAAAAATCTATTTTGTTTTTAAATTTATTTTAAAGGAATTACATGACTAACGTAGCCAACTCCCAAGGCAACGCAAGCACGTTTACCATTCTGATAGTATTGGCTTTAGGCACATTCATTTTAGGCCTATCAGAATTTTCTATGATGCCAATGTTGCCCCTGATCAGCGAAACATTTTCGTCTACGCCAGCGCAAAGTGGTTATGCCATCAGCGCTTACGCGATAGGCGTCGTCGTCGGTGCACCGCTATTTATGATCACAACCGCCAACATGCGTAAGCGCAATGCACTGTTGATGTTTGTCAGTATGATGTTTTTATTCAATGGCTTAAGTGCTTTTGCAAACTCGCTTGAGCAACTTATTTTATTTCGCTTTTTAAGTGGTTTACCACACGGTGCCTACTTCGCCGCTGCTATTTTATTGGCTGCCGACATCGCCCCTGCCGATAAACGCGCAAGCTTTATGTCAAAAGTGTTTATGGGTTTAACCATTGCCACTATCGTTGGTGTGCCCATGGTCACCTTAGTGGGGCAAAACTTTAGCTGGCGTTATTGTTTGGCAGGCACCGCTGTACTTGCGTTAGTTGCCTTGGTATTGATTGTGAAATACGTACCTAACGTAAAAAATACCGCGCCAACATCGATTCTCGATGAGTTAAGTGTATTAAAGAACAAGCTCGTATGGACCATTCTAGGTATCATCATTATTGGTTTTGGTGGTGTATTTTGTGTTTACACTTACATTGCCGACACTATTTTAGAAGTCACCCATACCCCTGCTTACACTATCTCTATTGCTATGATCATGTTTGGTATTGGTTGTACATTAGGTAACTACCTATTAGGTAAAGCCGCCGACCACTCACCGCTGAAAACCACAGGGGCTGCGCTAATTGGTGCTGTAGTATTTGCAGCCAGTTATGTAAGCGCAAGCCATAATATTTGGCTGTTATACGCGGTGATTTTCTTTATTGGTTTTAGTGTTGGTTTAGGTACCGTGATCCAATCGTTATTAATGGATGTATCACCACAAGGGCATGCCATGATTGGTGCGCTAGTACAGTGTGCGTTTAATACTGCCAATGCCATAGGCCCTTGGCTTGGCGGCATGGCTATTGCTGGGGGCGCACTCCCTAGTCAAACAGGCTATGTTTCGGCGGCATTATTCTTAGGTGGCTTTTTAATGTGGTCGTTAAGTGCGATGCAGATGAAAAAACAAAGCTGTAAGCTCTCAAAAATGTAGTAGCGATTTTATATCGCGTAGGATAAATGGCGTTTAACCTGAATGATTTAACATTCGGCGTTAAAACGCCTCTTACGCTATCAGACTTACTCATCCTGAAATATCTCTTCGATACTCAGGTTAAATAAACGCGCGGCTTTAAATGCTAATGGCAAACTTGGGTCAAATTTACCTTTTTCAATCGCATTAATGGTTTGCCTAGACACATCCAAAAGCTCTGCGAGTTTCGCTTGGGTGTAGTTGTGCTCAGCACGAAGCACTTTCAAGCGGTTTTTCATTCTTCGCCCTCGTCGTTTAACTGCTTATTCATCATTAAAAGACTCACCAAATAGGTTAAGCCCATAAAGAGCACGAGGTGCGATATATCTTCTTTAAAGCTTATTAAACCACTTGATTGCACCACCGAGTAAGCTAAACCAAATACCAAGCTTGCACCCAAGGTAATGGCCATTGCATTAAGGTGCATACGCTGCTGCAGCTCATCCATTCCTTGTAGTTGTCGTTTGTTCGATAAAATCATCATGATGCCAACTACTACATTGATTAAGATTGCCACAACACTAAAAATAGCCTGCTCTTGCCATAAAAAATGCGGCCCAAATGAGGCAATTGCTAATGTAATCACCCATGCTGATGTCCATTTAGCGAGGTTTAGCGTGTTCTGCTTATTACGTTGTTTAAAGGTTAATCCTGTTTGATTCATTATTCTCACCTTAAAAGTAAAGTAAACTTGACTAAAGATTAACCTAGTAACACAAAAAGTCAAACAAACTTTACAAAAAGTTTTATATACACGACATCAATATGATTTTTTAATGTCAGAAAAGGCAAGGCGCTTGCTGTTGATCTCATAATATTGTATTAATCAAAGTATCCCGTAATCTAATATAAAATCGGTCCAATCGGACTGCGTTTCTAACAATAACAATGAAGATAACACTATGAATACGGCGCTGTTTTTCGTTGGCGAATGGCAAGTTACTCCGGCTACTAATTCAATCAGACGCGGTGAACAAACAAAGCATCTTGAACCCAAGGCGATGGATGTATTACTGCTGCTTTGCGAAAAACAAGGTGAGCTACTAACAAGTGAAGAAATTATCAGCCACTGCTGGCCAAATGTGGCGCTCGGTGACAACCCCCTACATAAAGTGATCACCCAATTACGTAAAGCCTTTGATGATAAAGCAAGCGATCCGCATTACATAGAAACCATTCGTAAACGCGGTTATCGGGTTATTGCCGAAATCAACTTTCCACTCAACGAAGAACAAAAAGCCAGCCAAACCAGTTGGCAAGGTGATTCGCCCTTTGTTGGCTTAAGTGCATTTGCACCAGAGCAAGCCGATGTGTTTTTTGGTCGAAACAAACAAATTGCCACTTTGCTACAGCGGGTATCGGCTCAAATAGAGTTTGGTCGCGCATTTTGCTTAATTTTGGGAGCCAGTGGTTCAGGTAAATCGTCGTTAGTTAACGCAGGTGTATTGCCCGCTTTAATGTCGAGTAATGGCTACGATGGCATTAGAGTACATAGTTACTGCCAACTCGACTTTGCCGATGTCAGCAAAGAGCGCTTACTGCTTGATTTAGCCTCAACCTTGCTCGATTTAGAAATAAACGACGCACCTGTACTTAGCGATATAAGCGCCGATGCGTTGGCTGAATTGTTATTAACAGATCCAGAACAGGTTATTTCCCGCTGTAAAGCAGCACTTGCAACGCTAAATAAAGAGTGCACTACACCCTATTTATTTTTATTTATCGACCGGCTCGAAGTGCTATTGTCATCACCTTTATTTAGCGATGACGAGCGCAACCAGCTGTTAGCACTTATTGAGCGCTTAGCAACAAGTGGCTGCATGATCATTTTTAGTGCCTGTCGTAATGACTTTTACCCGCAAGTAGTGAGTCAACCAAGTTTAATGGCAGATAAAGCCAACGGCGCACACTTTGATTTATTAGCGCCAACTCGCTCTGAGCTTAAGCAAATGATCCGTTTGCCAGCACTTGCAGCAGGCTTAAGTTGGCAACATCACCCAGAGCATCACACACCGCTTGATGAACAACTTTGTAACGATACTGCCAATAACCCAGATGCATTGCCAATGCTGCAATACACCTTGCAACAGCTTTATTTACAGCGAAGCCCAGACAACGAATTATTGTTTTCTGAATACCAAGCGCTTGGCACCATCGAAGGAGCTATCGGCCAAAAAGCCGAACAGGTATTTTGCCAATTACCCAAAGACCAACAAACTGAACTTGCTGCAGTTCTTTCAAAATTGATCACCTTAAACCCAGATGGCGAAACACTCACCAGCCGTGCAGCACATTGGAGCGAATTAACCAGCCCAGCTGCGACCAAGCTTGTTCAGGCTATGGTCGACAGCCGCTTGTTTGTGTCACACCTTAAAAATGAGCAAGCCTGCTTTAGCCTCGCCCACGAAGCGCTGCTGCGCCATTGGCAACGCGCCATAGATTGGGTGCAAGAGCATCAACAAAGCTTAGCAATTCAAAGCCGTGTGCAACTTGCCACCGAGCGCTGGCTGCTTGAACAAAAGCACAGCGACTTTTTATTAGCGCAAGGCAAACCGCTGCAAGAAGCACAAAGCCTTGTGAGTAACCCTATGTTTAGCTTATCGAGTGACGAGCAAGCGTTAATTAAAGCTTCTAACAACAAAGCCAAACGTAAAAAGCGCGTGTTACAAATAACGGCGGCTGCACTTGTGTGCTTAACCTTTATTGCCACATTTATGAGCGTGCGCAGCTATCACGCCGAACAAGTAGCAAAACAAAAACGCCAAGAAGCGGAGAGTTTATTGGGTTTTATGGTCGGTGAATTTGCCGACAAACTCAGAAGCGTAAGGCGTATGGATTTACTGGATGGTATTAGCAACAAAGCCCTTGAGTATTTTACCAATCAAGACGAGGAAGTTGCCTCGTTGTTTGACTTTAGCGATAAACAAGCCCAGTTTAATAACCGTTTTCAATACGCTCAAACCTTAGAGGCCATGGGTGAAGTGGCCTACTCTCGCGGCAAAACCGACGAAGCCTTCACCGCCTTTGAAAATGCGCGAACGCGCCTAGAATCATTACTAAAAATTCAACCCAATAACCTAGATGTTTTAATGCTCGCAGGGGTCAATGCCTTTTGGCTTGGTAATTTAACTTATGAGCAAAGTAATTATTTAGCGACTGAGCCAATGTTCAAACGTTACTTGGCTTACAGTGAAAAAATGTATCAGCTTGCCCCTAATGACTTTAATTCAATTATGGAGCTATCTTACTCACACAATTCACTTGGCTCGCTGTATTTAAAGCAGTTTAATTACGCACTTGCAAAACAAAGCTTTACTGAATCTTTAAAACTTAAAAACCAAGCCCTTGAGCTTAAACCTAATAACAAAAATTTATTACGCGATAAGACAGATACTATCAGCTGGATTGCAACCACAGAAGAAAGCCAAGGGAATCTAAACGCTGCACTTGAACTACTTGAGCAAGCCTCTCAAGAGCTAATCAACATGCTTGAAACGTCACCGAATGATGCAAGCATATATAATTATTTAGCAAACACTTATATGCAGCAAAGCTTTTTATTGAGCTACTTCCCAAATAAGAAAGCGGCATTTTTAAAAGCAGAAAAAGCAACCAATGCGATTAATCAAGCAAGAATACAAGATCCAAAAAATCAAAAGTTTCAACGCACCTTTTATAGATCACTTGCATACCAATTAATGCTGTTAGATAAAAGCAAAAAAAGTGAAAGAGTAAAAGATGTTTTGAGTTACATTAATAACCAAGGGTTTTCAGATACAACCTCAATAAATATTCAAATTGGGGTGATTCATTATTATATCAATCGAAACCTTTTAAGAGAAGCCGAAGACCTTTTGTTAAAGTTAGAAAGCAACTCAGACTTTATAGAGAGAATTTCTGACACTAGCAAAATAGAAAACCTCGCTGCTCTGATAAAGGTTAATTTAATTAAAGCAAAGCTTGCTGAAGACAAGATAGCAAGACAACAAGCATGCCAAGAAGCTATTAATGCAATTGAAGAAAATAATAACGGCGATAAAAGTATAAAAAGAACTTACCCACTTATTAAAGCCTACACCTGTTTAAACAAGGAAAGTGAGGTAGGTACAATTAAAAGTAAACTAATAGAGTTAGGTATTACTAACTTTGATCTATAAAAAACAACTAGAAGGTAATAACAATGAGCGAAAGTCAAACTTACAATTTTTCAGTGAATATTAAACTTAACACTGAAAATGAAGCTTTATTCACATACTTCCAAGACGGTCAGCAAGTTTCTGGAGGCGGCACTGTGAATGAAAGAAACAGCCTAGGTATTTATACACTTGATGATGCAACAGTGGATGCTGGCTTTCAATTTACAGATGCTAAATTTGCAAACCTTGAAGGTGATTGCGAGCAAGACTTTAGCTTTAAAGTCACTAACAATGGTCAAACAATTGAGATTGCCGATTCAGATGAAAATAGCGGTACTGCGTGTATGATTTTCATCGTAGAGTGCAATGGCACAAGCTATGAAAGTGCAGATCCACAAGTTGAGAACGAAAAAGAAAACTAAAAGCCTCTCGTGAAAAGCTCCTTTTTAGGAGCTTTTTTACATTATAAAACAACAAATTAAAACCAGAAGATTACCGGAAGGTTAATTTGCACTTTTTTAAGTAACTTTATAGACACCAAAATCGTTTGCATCGGTAAAAAGGAAACGAACGTGTCTACTAATAAAAATGAACAACCAAGCACTGCTAAATCAGAAACGAAAAGCGCACTTGCGCAGTCTATCAATTCAGAGCAACTTGCACTGATTGCACAAATGTTTCAGAGCATCCCTGAAGGAGTGTTTATCATTAATGGCCAAGGCACGTTTGAATTTGCAAACCCGATGGCAGCACAGCTTTTAGGTGACAACCAAGAAGCGTTAATTGGGCAAAACATTTTACATTACCTACACGACACCGACCGTGATAAATACATGTATACCCTACTCAGTTGGTTAGACCATAAAGACTCGCCGATAAGTCTTGGGCCAAACGAAGTTAAAATAAACCGTGCCGACAGTAAAACCCTTGAGGCGGATTTATGTATATCGAGCCTGCCAAAAAACATTGCCGTTGCAGAAAATTTATTTATTTGTGTATTACACGATTTATCATCACACAAAGAGCAATATAATCGTTTAATTAAACAGGCTACCACTGACCATTTAACCGGCCTTGCAAATAGATTAACCCTTGAAGAGTCATTAAAAGAGCATTGGCAAGAAAGCGTACAAACCAACCAAGCCATTAGCACTATATTAATCGACATTGATTACTTTAAATTATTCAACGACCGATTTGGTCATGTAAAAGGCGATAAATGCTTACAAAAAGTAGCCAGTATAATCGCAGAATCACTCCCTTCTCGCGATTGTTTAGCAGCGCGTTATGGCGGTGAAGAATTCGCCATTATATTACCCCGCTGTCAAAAAGACACGGCCGCCGCCATTGCTAAACATATTCAAATAAAAATAAATAACATGCCATTTACTGACATAGGATTACCGAGTGATTTTAGAATAAGTGTAAGCCAAGGAATTGCTTGCGAGTTCAATAATCAATATCGTACTTCAGAAGCATTAATTTGCGCTGCAGATACTGCTTTATACCGAGCAAAAACAGAGGGCAGAAATAAAATAAGCATTAGCGCGTAAACATAACAGTAACAATAAAAACATAAATTCAACAACAATCATAAGTAACACATATACTATATTTTAATGTTATTTGTTTGTTCCCGTTTCGTATTATAGACTAAATTCAGTTAGATAAGTCAGATGGGAACAATAATGACATTATTCAAAAAATTACCTTTGCAACTTGCAATCGCAAGTACGTTAGCTGCATCAGCGACTGCAATCGCTGCTGAGCAAAATACAGAAGATACAGCAAAAGATATTGAGGTTATCTCTGTTACAGGTACACGTAGGAGTTTACGTAGCCTTTCTGAAAGTACAGTGCCAGTTGATCTACTAACAAGTCGCGACTTAGCAAGTACTGGTCAGCTTGAAATTAGCCAAGTACTTGCTTCACAGTTACCAAGTTTTAATTACCCTAGCGCCACTCTTGCCGATGGTACTGATCATGCAAAACCAGCCGTTTTACGTGGCCTTGCTCCTGATCACACTCTGGTATTAGTAAACGGTAAACGTCGCCATGCAGGCGCACTATTAAATTTAGGTGGCACAGTGGGTCGTGGCTCGACGGCCGTTGATTTAAACAATATTCCTACTTCAGCTATTAAGCGCGTTGAGATTCTTCGCGATGGTGCTGCAGCACAATATGGCTCTGATGCCATTGCTGGCGTGATCAATATTGTACTAAAAGACGCTGATGAGGGCGGTAGCGTTAGCTACACTTACGGTGAATACGACACGCAAATGGCTGGCTCGCCGCAACTACTAAGCACAAGCGCTGATAACGATGGTAACTTGAGCTTTGCAAAAGGCAGTGATCGTAAATTAAACGATGGTATTTCGCGAACAGCAAGCGCGAATGCCGGTTTTGCTTTAGGTGATAACGGCTTTATAAACATCTCTATCGAATCTCGCAATAACGAGCCAACAAACCGCTCGGGAATTGATCAACGCGAGCAATACAGTCGTGATGATAATGGCAACCTAGACTCACGTGAATTTGATTTCGACCGTTACAATCATCGTTTTGGTAAAGCCGATATCGAAGACTATGCACTTTTTTATAATCTAGGTTACGAGTTTGATAACTCACTATCACTTTACTCGTTTGCTAGTTACTCAAACCGTAAAGGTAATTCGGCAGGCTTTTATCGCCGTGCCAAAGACTCTCGTAACTTAACCGAAGTATACCCTAACGGCTTCTTACCTGAAATAGATACGGATGTTGATGACTATTCATTTGCGATCGGTGTTAACGGCGAAACCAATGACTGGACATGGGATGTAAGTACCAATTATGGTCGCAACGATTTCGGCTTAGGGGTCAGTAATAGCTTAAATACGTCGATGGGTGTTAGCAGCCCAACTGAATTTGATAACGGCGCCCTTGTTTATGAGCAATACTTAATTAACATGGATGCCAGCAATACTCTTGACCTTGGCTTACCTGATGATGTGTTTGTTACCGTGGGCGCTGAGTATCGTCACGAAAATTATCAAATCAAAGCAGGTGAAGAGGCTTCATACATCACCGTATTGGATGACGATGGCAACCCTGTTGCTGCTGGTGGCGCACAAGTGTTAGCTGGTTTCTCTCCAGAAAGTGCAACTGACGAAAGCCGCCATAACATTGCGGTATTTGCTGAGTTTGATACTTACCTAACAACAGATTGGAATCTAGTGTTGGCTGGTCGTTTTGAAGATTACAGCGATTTTGGCAGCACTTTTACCTCTAAACTAGCTACGCGCTACAGCATTAACGAGTCATTGTCGTTACGCGGTGCAATTAGCACAGGTTTTAGAGCGCCTTCACTTGCACAAACTTCTTATAAATCAGTAAGTACTGTATTTGAAAACGGTATTCCAAGTGAGGTCGGTTTATTCCCAGTTGATGAACCTGCAGCCCAAGCTCTAGGGGCACGCAAACTTGATGCTGAAGAATCAGTTAATATGACGGCGGGTTTTATCTTTACGCAAGGCGGTTTTAGCCTGACGCTTGACGCATATCGCATTGAAATTGACGACCGTATCGTATTGTCTGAAAACTTAAGTGGTCCCGAAGTTGAAGCGATTCTAGCTGCAGCTGGTGAACAAAACACTCAAAGCGTTCGATATTTTACAAACGCTATTGATTCACGTACGCAAGGTGTTGATATTGTAGCTACCTACTCATTAGGTTTAGAAAACTATGGTGATTTACGCTTAAGTGCTGCGGTTAACTTTAACGACACAGAAGTCACACACGTTAAAGAAAACCCAGCAGAGCTAGAAGCACTAGGTGATAACTATCAATACTTCGCACGTCGTGAAATCACTCGCTTTGAAGAAGGCACTCCTGCTGATAAGTGGAACCTATCTGCAACATGGGATTATGAAAACTTTCAGACCACATTACGTGCAACCCGTTATGGCGAAGTCGTTGACACTTCAAGTACGCCTGAAGGTGATGAAATTATTGATGCTAAATGGATCACTGACTTAGAGGTAGCTTATCGTCCCGATGAGCAGTGGAAATTTGCATTAGGCGCTAATAACCTATTTGATCAGTACCCTCAAGATACTGTAAGCAATATCGGTTATAGTGATTTCAATCAAATTTTTACCTACAGTGCATTTACGCCATACAGTTTAGATGGTCGTTTTGTTTACGGTAACATCACTTATAGCTTTTAAAAAATAGGGCGTGAAAGCAGTAATTGCTAACACGCCCTAACCTACAATGATGGGTTGCTTAATTAATCTGAATAGTGTGGTAGGCCAATAAAGTGCCATCGCTATTTTGTGCTGTATTTAAAATAAACTGCTCATAATCACTACCAAACACATTATCGTTGCTAGCAAGGGTTGTATCTTGTTCACCTCGTGATTTGTACTCGCTGTGAGTAGTACAAATTTCTTTAGCGAACGCATCTGTAAAACAAAACTGACTAATTACATAGTCGTTATTGTTGTTCGACACTTTAAAATGAATATGAATAGTTCGCCCCGAATACCAACCTGGAAAATGCGTTTTAAAGTTCACACGACCACTACTATCTGTGATCAATGAACCTCGGTACCAGGTGCTTGCCTCAGCTTCGGTATCGCCATCAGTACAGAAGTCACCGGCAAAACGTGAGCTATCAGAACTACTACTTGTATCACCCGAGTAAATACCGCGGGTATCACAGTGCCAAACCGATATTTCGTAATTTGCTAGTGGGTTACAGTCACTATCAATTAACTGTAAACAAAGCATCATAGGCAAACCGGTTAAGCCATCCGAAATATCTTCGTCTGAATCAGCTTGGAAGTAACAGGGGCCTTCTGTTGTTGCTTTAGTAAGTGCTAACACACATGCGGTGGATGTTTCAAAAATACTGTCATCCGGAAAGTCATCAGTAATAAGCGCTGTTGTGCCCGATACATATTCACTGTCGTTCGTGGTTGTTGTATCGCCTGTATCAGTGCTGGTGCCTGTGCCCGTTGATGTGTCGGTGTCTGAGGTTGTGTCCGTTGACGATATTGTGTCTGAGTTACAACCTAAAAATGCCAACAAAGGCACAGTAGCAAGAGAAACCCCTAATGTTTTTAGCATTTTTCTACGAGTATATAGTTCAGGTTTTAAAGTCACCTTGTGCCCCTTCGTTAACTTGAATAATTAGCGTCGAGTATAAAGAACAAATGTAGAGACTTTGTGTAGAAAAAGTGGTGCTTTTATAGAGTGATTAGGATGCACATGCCAAAAAATAGACATTTATAGTATATTCAATTTTGGCTATTACATTTTACTATTATACCTATGAAGTTAATTCACAAACTCTTAATTACCAATCTTATAATTACGTTACTGCTGGTACTGACCATGTTTGGTCTTAATGCAATAACTAATAAGCGTATGCTCAATAGTGTATTTGAGGATATAGACAACGAAGCATTTAACCTTATAGCCACTGAAATTAGCCAGCAGTACCAGCAAACGGGTTCGATTGGTATGTTTATCGACTCTAAAGCTCTGTGGTATGAGCTAATTAACCGCAATTTTCACTCAAGCCGTTTATTGTTTTCGCCGAACAGACCAAAACCAAGAGAGCCCAGACCTTTTTCACTAGAAGGCCCCCCTCAAAAGCACATGCAAAATGAGGGAATGCCACCACCTCGCAATAAACCGATGGCTGATGACTTTATGCCTTTTGAAAAACGCCTCAGCTTGCTTGATGCAAAAGGCAAAATATTGATTGCAGGCAATACCGATACTGAGGTCGTGAACGAGCAAGAAATCACTCACAATGGTGCCGTTGTTGCAGTGCTGCAGTTGCATGCTAACGGTAACCATGTCAGCGCGCTTACTCAGCATTACCTTAATACACAAATTAATATCAGTTTGTGGACAGCGGGGATTGGTTTATTAATTGCTTTATTGTTTAGTTACTTACTCGCACGTCATTTTACTAATCCTATTTCACAACTAAAAGAAGGCGCAAAAGCCCTTGCTGAGCGCAAGTTTGAGACCAAAATTACAGTAAATAGTAGTGATGAATTCGCCACCTTAGCGGAAGATTTCAACCGTATTGCCACAGAGCTTAGGCGTTTTGAATCGCAGCAAAGTCAATGGATTATGGATATTTCTCATGAACTGCGTACGCCTTTAACTATTTTAGAGGGCGAACTTGAAGCAATTAACGATGGCATTATCGAGCCCAACCAAAAAGCGATAAGTTCACTACAAGAAGAAGTGGCGCTGTTAAGTCGACTTGTGAACGACTTACATAAAGTCAGCACACTTGACAGATACAGCTTCAACTACCAGATGGAAGAGATTGATTTTAATACCTTAGTAACTTTACAAGCGCATAAATATGCCTTTAAATTTCAATCAAAAAACATCACCCTCAATGCAACCTTATCTGAGCAACCCGTAATAATTTTGGCTGATCAGAATCGTATTACACAAGTACTACAAAACATTTTAGAAAATAATTTACGCTATACCGATGAACAGCAAAAAGTCTGGTTAGATTTAACCGTGTCTAAGCATCATGTATTTTTGTCGATAGAAGATTCTGGCCCCGGTGTCTCCGATGAAGCCCTTGAAAAACTGTTTGATCGTTTATATCGCACCGATAGCTCTCGCAACAGAAAAACCGGCGGTTTTGGCCTAGGTTTGGCGATTTGCCAAACAATTATTGAAGCTCACCATGGAAGCATAGATGCAACTAAAAGCCGTTTAGGCGGTCTGTGTATAACGTTAAAACTCCCGCTTGCAGAGGCGTAATAATATGTCAGAAACCTTAGCAAAACAGCATATTCTCGTTATTGAAGACGAAGTTAAAATTGCCGAACTAATAGAAAAATATTTATATCTGGAAGGGTTTAAAACAAGCTTAATTCACGATGGCACCTGCGCACTTGATGCTGTTAATGAGCTAAACCCTGACCTCATTATTCTCGATATCATGTTGCCAGGCACTAACGGCATCGAGCTGTGTAGCAAGATAAGACAATACAGTGATGTGCCTATTATTATGCTTACGGCACGGGTTGAAGAAATTGACCACTTAATTGGTTTTGATGTCGGTGCCGATGACTATGTTACTAAACCATTTAAACCAAAAGAGTTAATGGCACGTGTTAAGGCTATTTTAAAGCGCCGCCGAATGCCAACTACCGCACCAAATACGCTCAAAGCGGGCAATATTATTGTTGATCCGAGCGAATACAAAGTACTGGTAAATAATGCAGAGCTAAAACTAACAATTAATGAATTTAGCTTATTAAAAATATTAATTGCCTCACCCAATAAGGTTTTTTCACGCCAAGATTTATTAACCATGACCCAAGGGAAGTACTTTGAGAGCTACGAGCGTAGTATTGATTCACACATTAAAAACTTGCGTAAAAAGCTGACACAAGCCGACCCTAATAGTCATTACATTGAGTCAATTTATGGTGTGGGATATAAATTTAAAACTTAAACAACCTTTTTCATACTTGCGACGACTAACTAAATAACATAACCCTGTAGGATATCATTATGAATTTAGTACGCATCAGCGCAAGCGCACTCTTAATTGCTGCCACTACCGCTTGTATCGGCCTCTCTAATGCCAGTACAGCGAACGACCAAGGTGATTATCGCGTTATCACTTTTAAAGACTGTAAAAAGGTGAGCGAAATTACCCTCAATAACGAACAGATTGCTGCATACCTAGAGCTTAAACATGAGCAAGTAAAACTAGAAGCGCTAGAGCAACCAATTAGCAACATAGAACAACAAGTGACTGAGTACTCTGAGCAAATAGAAGCGATCGCCGAAAAAGCTGTTATTGAAGACGAGAATCACCTGCGAATTAATAAAAGCTTATTAAAAGAGCAAGATAAGTTGGCTACAGAGCTCAATAAACTGATGGCTGCTCATGATGCCGATTTTAAAGCGCTAGAGCAGCAAGCAAAGTTAATTGAACATGCCGCTAAGCAGTTTGATAAAACTATGAAACCTTTGATGGAGCAAGGCGATTCAACCCATCTACAAATTTTAGCGCCAGGTGAAGATGAAAAATCTGGGTGTTTTTACACTATCTAAAGCACATTACTAAGATGTGCATAAAGTTTCGCATGTGATTGACGAATGTCTTCTTTATGCACTTGTTTAAACCACTTTAAAGCCTGTGCTGGCTTGCCAGCTTGCCAATTGATTTCAGCAAGGCGTAATTTATAAATAGCAACTGCGTTGCGATCTGAGTCCGTGTCCATGAATTTGAGTGACTGCACATAAACATGATCAGCTTTCACATAATCAGCAAGAAGTTGATGAGTACGGGCTAAGTTACCTAATGCTACAGAAATCTTACGATTATGATTAGTTTTTAAAATCCAATCAGCTGCAATTTGTCGGTTTACAAGTGCACCATCTATATCCCCTAATGAATGAAAAACATTCGCTTTATTCGACGCTAATTCAAAATGAAAAATGGGGTCTTTGCTTTTGCCAAAACGGCGCTCTGCCCTATCAAGAATTTGCAACGCTGTTTCTTTATTACCAAACACAAATTGCAAATTGGCCAGCTCGACCATACGCATCGGATTACCAAACGAATCAAAAATAGCTTGTAGCTTTTCAAACGCTTTCGTCGCATATTTATGACCAGTTTCTGAGTCACCTAAATAGTGTGTTGATTTTGCGTAATAAAAGTAAACTTGTACTTGAAAGACGACTGGCAATTCTTCACTTGTAATAAAAGGCTCAGCGCGATCCTTTAAAGTTTGAAATTCCATTTTGTCGTAGAAGTAATCTAACTGATACGATTTAATCTCATACCAACGCGCAGAGCCAATCTCGCTGCTGGCAAGCTGCTGATTAATGTAATCTAGACAACTAATTTGCGATTGCCGCTCACAAAACATCTCATGATCACTAAAGTTTTCAGAGGCTGAGGCATTAAAACTAGATAACCCCAGCAATAACATGGCTAACTTTTTCTTCATCCACAATTATCTCAGTGATAACACCTTCAGAAAGCTAACAAAGTTTAATACTTTATAACAGTATTTTTTAACTAAATTAATAAATGTAACCGACAATAGTTCTAATCCAGTATCTTAATAGAGACGCTAAATAATGAATAAATTCGAATAGTCACTTGTATAAGTTAGAACAATTCAACTTGGACCTTTGATGGCAAAGCAAAACGTTGTGATATTGGAATTGTAGGTAATTGCAACCAATACCCGTAAAGAAACAGCATAATCGAAATGAAGCTGGCTAATTATCTTAGCCAGCGCATTAACCACTTAAAGTAAAAGAAGACTACCCAGGCCAAGGAAAGTGACAAAACCAACGATATCGGTGACTGTGGTAAGGATCACAGAACCTGAAAGGGCTGGATCAATTTTAAGCTTATCTAAAATCGATGGGATCACCACCCCTGATAACGACGCGGCAACTAAGTTAAGTAAAATAGCGATAGTGATTGTTAAACTTAACATACCATCGTTGAACCAAAAATAAGTGAGTACACCAATCACAAAGGCCCAAACACAGCCGTTTAATGCCCCTACTCTTAGCTCTTTCTTTAACAGTGCTTTGCGGTTGGAGTCGGTAACCTGACCAAGAGCTAGACCGCGTACAATAACCGTTAACGTCTGACTACCTGCAATCCCACCCATAGAGGCAACAACTGGCATCAGCACCGCCAGCGCAACCACTTGCTCTATGGTTGCGCCAAACAAACCAATAAACCAAGATGCTAGAAATGCCGTTGCTAGGTTTATACCAAGCCAAATACCGCGGTTTTTTGCCGACTTAGTGACACTTGAAAACAGATCCTCGTCTTCACGAAGACCACCGGCTTTTGCAGCGGCTTCGTCGGTCACTTCTTGACGCAATTCATAAGCAGATGACACTGACAATCGTCCTACTAGTTTGTTGTCGGCATTCACAACAGGCATCGCCATTTGTTCACTATGAATAACCACTTCAGCAGCTTCGTATAGGTCGTCATCAGCATGTAAAGCCGATACATCAAGGTTCGCGTAATCCAGCAGGCTGTCGTTATCATTGGCTTTAAACAAAGCATTAATTGCCACTTCACCAATAAGTGTTCCCTTACGGCTAACCAAATAAATCACCTCGGTGTATTGCGGTAAGCCTTTTTGAAAAATTTTACGCGCCCCTGCTACAGTCAGTTTTTCCGACACTTTTAGCGCATCAAAATCGAGCCAGTGACCTAACTGCTCTGGGTTATATTGCTGTGCAAGGTCGTACTGCTTTGTTTGAACTTCATCAAGTTGTTTACGTGCATAATCAACAAAGCGCTCAGGAATAATTTCTTCGAGTTCAAGTAATTCTTCTACGCTCACTTCGTCAAGTAGCTTAAAACCTTCAGCTTCATCTAAGCTTTGCAATAACCAGCGACAGCTATCACCGCCTAAGTTAATGAAGATTTCATGTTGCGTGTCTTCATCGAGTAATTGCCAAATCTCTAGACGTTGCTCTTTAGGTAGCGCTTCAAACAATAACGATAAATGTTCTGTAGAAAGCTTTTCTTTAGCATCAGTAAGTAACTTATTTTTGCGTGTTGTGGTGTCACACTGAAGCAAGTCATCAATTAACTGGGGAAGTTGGTCAACAGGATACTCAATCATTTGAGACCTCGGTTAATTACATCAATAACAATAGTCTAACGCAGCTCGGGAAAAATAACTGCTATGAATTAGCTTTAATTTTCAATGATGCGATTATTCTCAGATGGAAAGCATAGTTTCTACCTAAGCTTTCAAGTCTGAGTCACTACAATTGCATAAAAATGCACAAATAAACGCTATTAAGATCTATTATCATTCGTATTATAATGATAACATTCCCTCCCTTTTGAAATTACCAATAATAAATGCGGGTATAAACATGACTAATAGAATAAAGTATTTACCACTTGTGATTGCATTTGCACTCACTGGCTGTGGCGGTTCAGATAGTAATAATGCACCTGAGTTCACCAGCAACTCAGCGTTCACTCTAGATGAAGATACATCTATTACAGGTCAAGTTGTGGCAACAGGTGATAATGCTGTTAGCTATACCCTCGGCTCTGCAGCAAGTAACGGGATATTTGCTTTAAATGCTGATGGTAGTTTTAGCTATACCCCAAAAGAAGATTTTGCAGGCCAAGACACAGTAACCGTTACCGCCACTGATGGCAGCTTAAGTACTGATGCAGTACTTACTTTTACGGTTAATAACGTTAACGATACGCCAACACTGGCGAGCCAATCAATCACTGTAACCACCTCAACAACGACTGAAGGCACATTAGTATTTAATGATGTTGACGGTGACACTGTGACTGTTTCTTTAGTAACGGCCCCTGCCAACGGCACCCTTACTCTAGATGAACAAACGGGTGAATTTCTATTCACAGCTGATACGTTGTCAGAAATTAACGACAGCTTTGTTATCGAATTTACCGATGGCATTATTAGCTCGCCTATCAGCGCAACCATTGAATTAAAACCGTCCTATGTGACTAACGAAGATAAACTTAATTACTACTACAGCTCAAATAACTCTCATTTAAAACAAGCACAAGCGATTAGTGACAATATCAATGATGATGTTTACATGGACGAAGTAAACACACAATTAGCTATTGGTTATCTTATTGCAGGCTTTGCTGAGAAAGCAGACGAACACTTCAGCAAAATTTCAGCAATAGACACAAAAGCAAAAGCCTATTTAGATGCAGCTAAATCTCTTGATTTAGTAAGTTTAAGCGAGAGGGCTTTAACGTTTAGACAAGATGCTGCAACTCTTTACAATCAGTACCTTGCTGAAAAAGGCCTAGATAACATCAGCAGCTCAGATCCGGGGTTTTATCTGACTCTAACCAATCAATACAACGCAGCTGGCCAAACCGAATACGCTCAAGCCATGTTAGACACACTTAAACTTTATGCAAATGAGGTTTATACAGAAGAATATAATGCGACTTATATTAGATTTATATCTGCAATCAAAAAAACCGTTGAATCTTCTAAAGATCAATACGCAGCGACTCACACAGAAACAGTAAGAAATGAAGGAGTAAAAGTCACCCAAGCCATGGCCGAGTTAAGTGAAAAAATCGGTTATTTTACTCAAAAATCAGGTGACTACAAAGGCCAACCAACTGAGCGTATGAGAGTGCTTTACATTGCATGGGCTGCTCAATCTTTTATACAGCTCAATGAAGTTGATTTGGCAAAATATTATACGAACTTAGCGCTTTCATATTATGGTGTTGTTGGATTCGATAATACATATAGCTTTACTGCAAGCCCATATGCAGAAGCAACTTTAGCGACATACACCTATCCATTAGAAGTGTTAACAGCAAATATTAAAGCTTTATATGATGTAGAGCTTTCAAATAACCCAGCCTTTGCTTTACTTACAGATCAAGATGACAAAGATGATGCTATTGAATTTTCTTTTGCTTATGAAGTAGCTAACAAACTACAAGCGGGTATCTCCATAGAGGATGCGGTGCAAAACGCTAAAGAATACTTTATGAGTGGCGAAACACCTAATGCAAAAAGTTTCTATCAAACACTTATAACTTCATCAGGCCAACCAGGTGCTGCTGATATTCTTCGAGTTCGAGGTGAAAATGAACTTGGCCTAATTCTGACGGATTACGCCGCAAACATCCTATTTTCTGAAGAGTATGTGTTAAATGAAACTAACGCATATTATGTCACCGGAATATTCGGTTGTGGCGGCCTTGTCGACTTTACCCTTAGTTTAGGTGGGGAAGAACAAGCAAATATTTTTGCACAACGCTGTGCTGAGGTTATAGATTCTTACTTTATAGAAAATAACACTAACTTTAGTACTTCCTCTGCTGCTTATGCTTTAAATCAGCAGTTAGCTATTTTTGGATTTGTATCTCAGAATGACTCGGTAGCCATCACCGCAGAAAGACTTAACACTCAAATTAACTTAATTGAAGAAAAACAAACACAAATAGAATGGCGATTGAGTTCACTCGGATACCTTGTGCAAGCTGGGCTAATTGATATGGCGTTAAATTGGTTAGATATCAGTTTAACCACACTGCAATCAGAACAATCAAACCTTGATATTAATGACTATAAAACTCTACTTGATAAAGTACTTTACGCGACACTTAGTACTAGCGAAACAAGTGGTGGACTATTCAAAAGCTATTCTCTCACCTCATCATTAGCTAGATTCCAAGTAAATAACGAGCAGTATGCTTCAGCTTATGCTGAAACAATTGAAATGTTAAAGCCATTCGTAGCCAATGCAAATACGTTTGTACTCTTACAAACCGATAAAGTTATTCAAAGTAACCTTGAAACATTGCTTACTTTTCAGGCCCGACTTGGCAATGATGCCGCAGTAAAAGAATTAATCGATCACTCAGTCAATGCAGAAGCAGATAAGCTATCACTTACAGCCCTTTATGCTAACTTAGTAGCTAAAAAAGATGACTTCCCTGCATCTTCGATCGCAAGTATCGATACAGACCACGATGGCAAACCTAACTTCTTCCTATCCAGCGCATCAGAGCAAGCAATTGCTGAATCGGGCTTAATTGCTGATAACGATGCCGACAATGATGGTATTGAAGATAGTATCGATGTGACTCCTTTAGGAGAATAACACCATCACAATAATGCGAGGTCGCCTTGCCTCGCATTATTATTCAATAACATTAAGAAAAAAATTTTATATTCAATAGAAAGTCAAGCTTTAAAACACATCCGAAATCTCTTCGTATGTTTAGCACTGTAATTTTTCATCATTTACTTTTATGTGTAATGCGCAATAAAAGCAGCATTTAAAAAATGCAATGAAGCCTTACAAGTCATTTGACTGTTCCTATTTTAATCTAATCACTTGTATTTCAGGAGTTTTACCATGCAAATGCGCTACTTATCAGCGTGTTTGATGCTTTTACTTAATGCCCCTATACACGCTAATGAAGTAAAGCAACAAGCAACAAATCCTCAATGTAATGATAAGAACAATAAGCAATGCTCAGATCAAGAGGTAGAGCGCATTACCATTAAAGGGCAATACATAGGGATTGAAGTACCTGAAGTAATTGGTCGCGCCTATTTAGATAGAAACTTTATTGAAGCAACTCCAAAAGGTAATGGTGATATCAACGAATTGATTGCCTTACTGCCGGGCGTGCAATTAAGTGAAGACTACTACTCGATTGATAACCTGGCGGAAATTAGTGCCCCTGAAATTAGTATTTCGGGTGCAAAGCCTTGGCAAACAGGCTTTATGATTGATGGCATGAACTATAACAATCGTCTTGATCCTGCCAGTGCGAGCCGCATTGGCGCCTCTGAAAATGAGGTGTCAGGCGGTGTGCAAAGCATGAATATTAACAGTCAAATCGTAGAGTCAATTACTGTGTACGATCACAACATTCCAGCAGACTTTGGCGACTTTTCTGGTGGCGTAATTGATGCCGAAACGATATCTGCTTTCTCTAGAGAAACACGTGTAAGCTTAGGTATTCGTGGTAATCGCAGTGATTGGGGGGAGTACCATATAATCGATAATGATGAGCCAGATGACACCGCTGAGGGCAAAGACGCCCTTGAGCCACCAACCTATGAAAAAACCAATATCGATTTTTCAATTCAAAAAGAGTTGACTGACAAGCATGCCTTATTGCTAAGCGTAAGCTATTTAAAAAGTGATATCTCAGATGTTTCGCTTTCAGCACAAAAGGTCGAAAGTAGAGAAAACATCAATGCATTACTTAAATACAGCTATCGCGATGGCTGGGTTGATTCACTCGATTTAAGCGTTATGTATGCCCCTTATACTTCAGATTCATACTTGAAAGACGTGCTTAATAGTGACTACCAAGTCGAAGGAGGAAGCTTTGGTTTTACGGCTAATTTAGGTGAAGAAACACGCTTTGGTCACTTCAGCAGTAAGTTTAATATGAGCCAAAGTGATAATAATCGCACAGGGCCTGCGCATTTTTATACTTGGCTTCAAGCAAAAGGCAAAGAGTGGGGTCAATTAGCCGATCAGAGCCCTGATTCAACTCCTGTTTCAAGATACGGCGGTTATGGCAATCTTGATAACACGCAAACTAGCTTTAATTGGCGAAATTCCCTAACACTTGAGCGTAAAAGTTGGGGCAATACTGAGCACGCAATTCGCGTGGGCGCTGAACTCAACCATCAAAACTATGAGCGTACCCGCCAACAAAACTATTATAAGTATGACTCGCCAATTCAATACTCATCAACCAACGCACAACTAAACTGTAGTGGCTATACCCTTGATTGTGTTGAGCAAAATTTTTATATTGATTTAGATACCCTTGCCGAGCAATTAGGTGGCAGTATCGATTTTAATAATCCAGAGCACTTACTTGCCTACTCGAATAACGTAGCGACAACAGCTCAGTATTTTAACTCACGTTTAGTCACACCCAGTGAACAAATAGACGTAAGCTTAAATAAAGCGGCACTATATGCCACCGATGTGATCACCTGGAAACAGTTTGATTTTCATTTAGGTGTTAGATACGACTACGATGATTTTTTCAAAAATCACAATATCGCGCCACGCTTATCAATGGGTTATGACGTATTTAACGATGGCAATACACTATTGACCGCGGGTTTAAACCGTTATTACGATGCGGGCCTACTCGGTTATAAAATTAAAGAGCAACAAAAGTTTGCTTATCGTGAGTATCGCCCTATTCAAAACGGTTATTTACAAGCTTGGCTTCCTTCTTCTTACACAGGTAACTTCCGCTATATCTATGACGACGTAAAAAGTCCTTACGATGATGAAATTGCCTTAGGTCTTCGTCACGCGACAGAAGATTTCGGTAACTTTGCATTAAAATATGTGCACCGTAACAAAAAAGAACAATTAGCGAGAAACGAAGAAACCAACCTAAAAAATGACGGTTTTAAATATATTACTATTTATAATAATGGTACAGGTGAAAGCGAGCGTTACTCGCTATCTTGGGATGCCAAATTTGGCGACCATTCAATATGGGCTAATGCATCTTATAGCCAAAACAGTGAAAGCAATAGCGACTACACTGCAACACCCGATAACACGCCTGTTGAAACACTGGTTTACTATGAGGGTGAGCTGATGAGCTTATCTGAGTTAGATACCCTTAAAGCGAATTTTGGTCGCCCTGTAACTGCTAACTTTGGTTGGAATGCCAACTGGACTGATACTTTTTCAACTGGTCTAACAGCAACCTACAGCGGTAGTTATACAACCGCTATTAAGTCTAGTAACGATCAAAGAATAGGCATTGGAAGTGAATGTGCTACGTGTGGTTCGACCGATATATATATATCCAAATATGAAGCTCATACCTTTGACGCTCGTATTATATTTGCCTTAAGTAGCCGTTGGGAGTATCAAGTTAGTCAATCTCAATCTCTTGAAGTTCGCCTTGATATCAGCAACTTATTTAATGCCAGAAGTCACGCTATTACAGAAGGAAATTCAGGTATTGAACCAGGTAGAATGTTTTGGTTAGGGGTATCTTATAACTATGAATAAATGGTTATTTCTCTTAACTTGCGGCATTTTTACAACGAGCGCCTTCACACAAGAGCAATCATTACGCAAGTTATACGCAAAGCCACAGCATGAGTGGCCTGCGATTATTAGCAGTAAAGATGTGCCAGCTGCCCCGCTCAAACCTTTAAAAGCTAAACCGTTTAATCAAAGTGATGAGATCATCACATTAGGCGAAAAGCTATTTAACGATACCCGTTTGTCACGAGATAACACGGTAAGCTGCGCAAGCTGTCATGAGTCTCGTTTAGCATTCTCAGATAGGCGAAAACTAGCTGTCGGCATTGATGGCCAAGTGGGCACCCGAAATACCCAAGCCATTATTGGTGTTGACCATTGGCAAAGTTTCTTTTGGGATGGCAGGGCTAAAACTGCGACAGAGCAGGCATTAATGCCGATTGAAAACCCGATAGAAATGGGCACTTCCGTTGATCTTGTGCTTAACAAAGTAAACAGTGCTGAGGACTATAAAAGCCCAATATTCAATGCCTTTGGCAAAGAAGCACTAAACAAAGAACTATTGGCTCTTGCGCTTGTTGCCTTTGAACGTACCTTTGATATTCCAGAATCATTATTCACGCGCTTTATCGATAAAGCGCAAACGAGTCCTAGTGAAGCGGTTGCACTTTTAAACGATCAACAACTTGAAGGCTTGCATCTTTTTAGAACCAAAGCAAGGTGTATGACTTGCCATGAAGGTGCTTTACTCAGCGACAATGAATTTCATATTACGGGGCTGCATTTTTATGGTCGAAAACTTCAAGATTTAGGACGTTTTGATGCCACCCAAGACCCAGCTGATATAGGCAAGTTTAGAACCCCTTCTCTTTTAGCGTTACAACAAAGTACACCTTGGATGCACCATGGTGGCTTTCAAAGTTTGCTGGGGATAGTCAACTTTTATAATGCAGGTGGAGCAAGGCCAAAACCGAGCAAAAAATTTAAAGATGATCCAAACTACCCACAAACAACAGAGTTACTGCATAAGTTAGCACTTAGTAAAGATGAAAAAAATGCGCTTATCGCATTTTTAGAAACCCTTTAACTGCACGCTCGCTCTTAGCGATAAGAGCGGGCTTTCTTACCCCTTTAATTGACTTGGCGTAAGCCCGGTCCAGCGTTTAAATGCTCGTCTGAAATTAGCAATATCATAAAATGATAAGCGCATGGCGACTTGCTCATTGCATTGTTCGCGCATGGCAAGTAGGTAAATCGCTTTGCGCTTACTTTGCTCATCATACAAGGTAGAAAAACGTACGCCATGAGCTTTTAGTTTGCGCTTGAAAGTTGCAGGGCTCATAGCAAATTGGCTGGCGACTTGGTCTAAATTTAACGCCGGATTTTGATAAATTAATCGGCTTACGGCTTCCACAAAAGTGCTATTTGCTGAATCTAATGCCGCTAGCTGCGAGTTAATTTGTGAGAACCGAAAACTACTAAACGCGGGGTTAGTAAGCCTAAGCGCGTGTTTATTTAATACCCAGCGGGTTATAGGCTTTTCAAAAGCAACTTTAAGGCCCAAATGCTGCTCGTATTCTTGGCTATGTCTGGCGCGTTTACAGGCAAACTCAAACTGACAAGGGACTCGCTCACCCGCCACTTTTTTAAGAACTTGGTAAAACGCGGCGCTGTAAATTTCCATAACGTACTGGCTTATTTCATCATCCAAGCCCACTGCATTTTGCAGCACAATGTAATACTGCTCGTTATGTACATAACTGTAACTAAATAACAAAGGGGCTAGTTGCATGCGTAAATTGTGTAACTGCTTTAAAGCTTGGCCGATATGCGCTGCATGTAACACGCCTTGGGCGGCAACAGAGGTATCGTTTGCTAGTTGACTGCCTAGTAAAAAGCCACTGTCGGCGGATTTCATCAACTGCTTAAACTGCGTCAATAAGCGTACTTGCTGCGAAATACTAAACTGATGCTGCACACTCATTAAGTCTTGCTCAAACACCCCTGTGCCTCTGAGTAACTTATGCAGTGCAATGCCGCGACTTAAGGCCAGCTCCACCAGCGTGGTGATCAGTCCCTGTGCGGTGAGGTATTTGTCATCTTGATTAAGATACGGCTTCACAATGGCTGACTCTTTGTTGTTTTTGTTGTTGTAACTTAGCGTGTAAACGCGAGCTTAAACTTTGTGGTGTATCGCCATGCATACTGCCCACTAAGGCCGCTGTTACATCTTGAAACTTAGCGTGTTTTTCGCCTTCGACCTTAAATGCACAATGGCTCAGCGCCGAGGTAATTTGCGCCACCAGCTCTTTCGCTTGTACTGCGCTGGTGTTTGGCATTAGCACCATAAAGCAGTCTCCTGCATAGCGGCACACCACATCGCTAAGGCGACAATTCATCAATAAAAGCTCGCTTACTTCACCTAGTAAGCGGTCGCCTTCGATAAAGCCAAATTCAGCGTTAAAATCAGCAAAACCACGAATATCAATAGCGGCCAGTTGCAGAGGCTGTGGCTCACTTAATTGCTCTTTTAACACAGCTTGTAAGTAATCAGCCTTATACAGCCCTGTTATTGAGCATACTAATTCATGCTCACGATGCTGAGCTTCACGGCGTTTTAGTTGCCTGTTAAGCACGTATTGCTCTTGGTGCCACTGATACAGCCCAAGGCTTGTGAAAATCATGCCTATCGGCGCAGGCAATGATTCAATCCAAGTAAGCCACGTATTAGTTGGTTGATGTAACCACTCATCAAATAAATCAAGGGAAGCTGAAAACATAAAAAGCCCTAGCCCAAGCACTAAAAAGCTGGTGACTTTGCCGGGCGGCCTCGAAATAAGTAGCGCAGCTATCCAAGTCAGGGTCATTAGCACAATGCCACCCTCGCCTAAAATATCTAACCAAGCAATATCGGCAAAAGGCTTTAACTCTCCTGCTTGTGCGCTTAGCAAAAACGCAATCACAAACAAAGCAATAACGGCATTGGTTAAAAATCGATGATGAGTAAAAGGGTTATATCGCATTCTCAGTACCTAACAATAATTCACGCTGCCATGCTAACTCGTTAGCGCTTAAAGCAGCAGGGTCATATTAGCTCAATGATGTGACAGCAAAACGACAGTCATACCTTGTTAAACCCCTTCAGCACTGTATTTACCTTAAAAAGGTGGGGTTATTACAGCTCAAAAGCACTTTTAAAACCCGCTAATCACTTGTTTTTACTGGTTGTTAGCGATTTTCTGTCACATTTGCGTCATTTAAGCTGCGTACTTTGCTCATCAAACCAAGGACAACCAGGAGCAACCCCATGAAACAATTTAAAACGAAGGCGTTAGTAAGCGCCCTCGCCTTATGCCAATTTGCCGCTTACGCACAAGACGAACAAAGCAGCGATGAGAAAAAAGTAAAAGTCTCTGAAGAGCTTGTTGTATATGGCGAAATCGGCTATCGCAACCGCTCACAAGAGCTGGCACCGACGCTTGAATACTCACAAGAATACTTTCAACGTTTTGAACCGCTGACTGCCGGTGATGCATTAAAACGTGTACCGAGTGTCACGTTTTTATCGGATGTTTTAGAGTCTGATGGCGCACGTATGCGTGGCTTAAGCCCAGCTTACACAAAGGTACTTATTAACGGTGAAGAAGTCCCTGGTGCAGGTGCTGACCGCTCATTCTTTGTTGACCGTATTCCTGCTGAGCTAATTGAGCGTGTAGAAATTATTCGTGCTTCAAGTGCAAACCGCTCTGCCGATGCCATTGCCGGTACGCTAAACATTGTATTGCGTGACGGTTACAGCCTAGATGGTGGTTACTTGCGTGCAGGTGGCCTACGTTATGACGATGGCGAATTAAAAGAAAGCTTTGCAGGTGTTTACGGCACTGAGTTTGCTGGTGGCCGTTTACTACTTGGTGCGAACGTACAAGGCCGTTATAACCCAAAACAAAAATCAAGCCTACGCTATGGCGACAGCCCAGAGAATAACGCCAATTACAAAACCGAAGAATTCGATAACCGCGAAGATCAATCAGACACCCGTGACGGTGACGACACCTCGCTAAACGCCAGCTACGAAATAGCTTTTGATGACGGCAGCAAGTTTGATATCAGCGCGATTTGGGTTGATACCGACCGTACTGAAGATGAGCGTTCATTCGAATATGACGACCCAACAGCAATCAATAATTCAATTGTTGAAGGCGGTAACCTTGAGACCGACAACGCCAATGTATCTTTCATCGATCAAACCAACTACAACATCAACTCGGGTTATGAGTTACCCCTTTTTGGTGGCACCAGTAAATTTAAGCTTGGTTTTGCAAGCTTTGAAGAGTCAGTTTACGAGCAAGAAGTAGAAATCGATACCTCTGAGTTACCTATGGTGTTTGAGGAAGAAGAAGAAACTGTAGACCTGGATGACAAAGAATGGTCATTACAATGGCAACATAGCTTATTTGCAGGCGAGAGCAAAACGATTCAATTCGGTGCCTTTGTACAAGGTAAAGAGCGCGATACTGCGGTTTATCAAGCCGAAGGTGAAAGCGAGCAAAGCTTTACTAGCTGGGATCAGTTCAACAAAACACCACTGTCACTGGCAGGCTTTAATAACGAGTTTGAAGCAGCCGCTGGTGGCGTCAATAAACTCGAAGAAGACCGCCTAGATGTATTTGCATTAGTTAAGCACGAAGACCAAGACTTCTCGTGGGAGTTAGGTGTGCGCTACGAAACAACTGATTCAACCATTACTGACAAAGTAGAAGGTGTAAGCGCTAAAAACGATTATGACTTCTTCTTACCATCGGCACATTTACGCTACAACGTCTCTGAAAATGGCCGTGTTAGTGCATCGGTTGCACGTAGCTTACGTCGTCCTGACTTTGATTACATCACCCCTGCTCTACTTGAAAAAGAGCTAGGCGATAACGACTTTTTAGGTAACCCAGACCTACAACCAGAATCATCGTGGGGTATGGACTTAGGCTATGAATATCGCTTAGGTAAAAGCGGCGTCGTGGGTATTAATGTGTTCTATCGCGATGTCACTGACCTTATCGAAATAGCCAATACAGGCCAACAAGGCTCAGAAGGTGATGGTACTTACATTTTGCAACCGCGTAACACCGGTGATGGCAACGTAAAAGGTATCGAGCTTGATTTATCAACGCCGCTAAGCGCTATTAGCATGCCAAACACAGGGGTATTCTTTAACTACTCATGGCTTGATTCAGAAGTAGATGACACTTTCGGTAGCCGTAAATTCAACGACCAATCTGACTACGTGTTTAACGTTGGTTTTATTCAAGACCTACCTGATTTAGGCGCTTCGTTCGGTGCAACTTACCGTAAACAAGGTGATGCTTATGGTCGTATCGTGGGTGAAGAAGTAACCACACACTACGGCGCAGACCTAGAAGTATTCGTAGAAAAACGCTGGCAAGACGTCACGCTTCGTTTAGTGGGCTCAAACCTACTTGATGCAAGCAAAGACGAAACCTTCAACAAGTTCGACACGGTTGATGACCAAATCAACCGCGACTTTGACGAGTATGAACTGGAGTCTGAAGAAGCAGGCCCTGTTATCCAGTTAATGCTGCGCTACGCGTTTTAATACACATAAGAGTTATTAAGGCAGCGCATTGCTGCCTTGTTGTATATTTGGGGATCCCATGAATTTTAAAAAACCACTTAATCTTGTTGCCAGTGCAGTGATGCTAAGCACCCTAGCAGCGTGTAGCCAAACAACGGCAACCGAGGCACCAAGTAAAAACCAATTAACAGCCTTTGGCACAACTGAAAATATGCAAGGCTCACAAGCAGCAGCCCTTGCTGATGACGCTTGGCTATTAAGCTCACAAAGCCAAGGCCTACAACTTATTGATGTCACTGGTAAACAGCACGCATTACAAAAAGGTAACTTCGAAGCGCTATCTGTTAAGGCGATCGACAAAAACAGTTACCTTGTTGCCAGCATCGACAACGAAGCCGACCAAGCGGTGATTTTTAGCTTACAAAAAGCAGCTAAATGGCAGCTAACTGAAATTAGCCGTATCAGCCCACCAAAAGCAAAACCTGAGGCGGTGTGCTTATTTGCCAACCCGACCACTCAAGCCGTGTCGGCATTTGTGGCAGACGCTCGTGGTCTTATCCGCGAAACACTGGTGTTTGATATGGCAAACAAAAGCGCGTTAAACCTTGAATTACGTGAGTTTGCTGGCGTAAGTGAAACATCAGGCTGTGCGGTTGATGATAACAGTAAAACTCTTTATTTAAGTGAAGGCGAGCTAGGCATTTGGCAAATTAATGCCGACGCTGAATCACGCGCCGATAAAAAGCCCCTTGCTATGATGTCGCCATTTGGCAGCTTAGCGCCTGAAGTTGGCGGATTAAGCACAACAGAAGATGGCAGCTTATGGTTCACCACTTCTGAAGATAACCAATTACATCGCTACGAAAATAGCACAAAGCGTTTTAGCAGCTGGCAATTTGCTGGTGAACTGGCGATTGAGTCTGCCGCAGTGCGCTTTAACAATAATCAAGCTGACATCGTGTTATACGATGATGAATCAGGTCATTATGTAAAAGGTCAAATAAATGGGCAGGCTAAACAACACACTAGCGCTAAAACAGCGGCTGTTACTTACATCAATGCACAAGCGCAAACCGATGCAGTACGTGCTTTTGGTGATGCCGCCGATGACCCTGCAATTTGGGTAAACCCTAATAATGCAGCTAAAAGCTTGATCTTAGGTACCGATAAACGCCGTGGCTTAATGGTGTATGACCTTGCAGGCAAAGAGCTACAAGCACTAGAAACAGGCCGTTTAAATAATGTTGATGTGCGCCAACATGCCAGTATCAACAACGCAACGAATACCTGGATTGCAGGTAGTAACCGTACTCATAACAGCATCAGTGTTTACAGCGTCGATACTCACAATCAGGTGCAACATTTTGCTGAGCTGCCAACGACTCTAAACGAAATTTACGGTATGTGTATGTACTCATCAAACACAGGCAACTATGTGTTTATGAATGACAAATCAGGCCTGTTTCAGCAATACAAACTAACAGGTGATAATGAGAGCGTATCAGCACAACTAGTGCGCGAGTTTAGTGTTCCAAGCCAACCAGAAGGTTGCAGTGCTGATGATAAAACCGCACAGCTATTTTTAGGTGAAGAAGACGAAGGTATTTGGTTTATTGGCGCTGAGCCAACAGCAGGAAATAAACCTGTAATGCTACAAACCGTGAACGATATGCTGGTTGATGATGTAGAAGGCATGGAAATCTACCACGCAAAAGATGCTCGATATTTAGTGGTTTCTAGCCAAGGTGATTACAGCTATGTGCTTTATAAAATTATTGATGGCAATACCCCAAGCCTTGAGTTTGCGGGTAAGTTTGCAATCAGTAATAACCTAGAGTTAGCAATAGATGGCGTATCAGAAACCGATGGCCTAACGGTCACACCGGCTGCACTACCGGGCTACCCTGAAGGGGTGCTAATTGTGCAAGATGGTTACAACCGTATGCCACAGGCACCGCAAAACTTTAAGATTATTGACTGGCGCGAGGTAAAAAAAGCTATTCAATAAGTTACTCTGTAGGGTGTTCGGTTTATCTGGGCACCTTTTTTATCTGAACATGTTTAATCAGTAAAATAGATAACTAAAACACCCAACTATTGCACCGTAAATTAGCATAGGCAAAAAGGTTTTCTTAAGCACGGGCCCTTCTTGATTATTCACTCCAACAATACTGGCTACAGCAATAATATTGCTAATGCAGATCATATTCCCCATCGCCGCCCCCGTTGATTGCAACGCAAGCACTAAGGTTTCTGACAAGCCCACTTGCTGTGCAATACCATATTGAATACCGCCAAAGGTAAGATTAGATACGGTTGCAGAGCCTGAAAAGAAAGTGCCGAGTGCCCCCAAGTATGAGGCAAATAACACCCAGTGCTCACCGCTTAAATCTGCAAAGGTGCTCGCCATATAAAATATGGGCGCATTATGGCCGCCTTGCATTAAAACATTCACCATCACCAGCGCCCCGATCAAAGCAATACATGGCATAGCTATACGGCCTAAGGTGTCGGAGCACATTTGCTTTACTTGTGGCTTGCTCATTTTAAGTAACGGCACGCAGATCAGCACCACCAATACAAACGGGATCAACGCTGGTACAAACAAGGTTTTATACGACCACCCCACTGAGGTGCCAAATATCTCATGTAAAGATAAGATCAGCGCTTTGCTTAATTCAAATTGTGCAAAGCCCAAATGAATACTCAGCCAGAGCGTTTCGTCGTTAAGCAATGCTTTAATGCCCAACTGATGAATACGGGTTATCACCAGCACAACAATCAAAAGTAATAACGGGAATAATGCTAAAAATAGCGCTTTGGGTGTGAGCTCAGCTTTGCCTTTCGTGCTTTGTGCATTTACAGCTGACTTATCTAACCCCACTCCCCGACTTGCTAAATAGATAGTAACTAATAGCCCCACCGCACCACCAATCAGTGATGGAAACTCATAGTTCCACTGGGCAAACAACCAATAAGGTAAGACACATGAAAACACACTTAAATAAATGAATATGCTATTTTGACGCACCTTTTTTAATGGCAAAACAAGACACAGCGCAATCATAGGAATAACCAAAGCAGCAACAACATGACAAAGCGCCGTCCATCTTGAGAGAGCCAGCACTTGCCCATCATCTAATTGTAGCGCTGAAAAGCCAAACCATGTTGGTGTGCCAACTGCACCAAAAGATACGGGGATCGAGTTTAAAATAAGAGTGAAAATAATCACTTTAAAAGGCGAGAAACCAAGCCCGACCAAAATAGGCGCAGCGATGGCCGCAGGCGTGCCAAATCCCGATGCACCTTCGAGCATAAATGCAAATGCCCAACCAATGATCATCAACTGGGCAACCTGATTACTGCTAATAGATTCGAGCCAGTGTTTAATTGTGATTTCGGCTCCTGATATTGCCAACATGCGGTTAAGTAAAATAGCCCCAGCAATAATCGAAATAGGCGTCATAACAGACAATACACCAGCAAACGAATTAGCAAGCAACAGCCTTAAATCAGCTTGAAAGTAAAACAGTTGCAGTAAAGCAGCGAGTAGCGCTGTTATGGGTAAGGCAATATAAGAGGCGATGGGGCTGCGTTTTACCATCATCCAGATCAGCACCAAAATAGGCAGTGCAGCCACTAGGGTATTCATGGGTCATCCTGTTGTTTTTATTAAGCGCTTTCCTTAATTAAAAGTATAGACAGGATAACCCTAATCAGTATTTTTTATTTGTTAAATGAGTGTATTAAATGAGCGTACTTAGCCACCAAAGTAACAGTACTAACACAGAAATAGCCACTAAGGCTTTGGTTTTGTGCTTTTGAATAATTCGCTCAGCCTGATTACCCGCGTAATAAACAACGGCAGCAAGAGCAAAGTAGCGAATTGAACGCGCAATGACCGTTGCCAGTAAAAATAGAAAAATCGAATACTTAGTAGCCCCAGCGGCAAGCATGGCAATTTGAAATGGGATGGGCACAATACCGAGCGTCAATACAAACCAAAAGCCTTGTGCCTGCATTTTTTGCTTAACTTGCTCGAATTGCTCAGGGTTTGAGAAGGTATTAATCACCCAGTCCCCCACTACATCAAATAGATAATAGCCAAGGGCATAGCCAAAAATAGCACCGATTATACAACCTATGGTCGCCATTAAGGCAATTAACCAAAGCTTTTCACGGCGGGCTTGCATTAACGGAATAAGCACAGCTTCAAGAGGAATAGGCACTATGGTTGACTCTAAAAATGATGCCACCGTAATCGATTTAAGCATATGTTTTGAGTCAATAAACTGCCGTGTTTTTTGCTTAAGCTTTTTTGCAATCGCCATTATTCATCCTTAATCGTTTTGTTGCATTTTAGGTTACAACAAAAAGTCTTAACCGTCCCTTACGGTTTATGAACATAGCGACTACGACCCTGATTTTTAGCCAAATAAAGCGCTTGATCAGCACGTTTCAAGGTACTACTAAAGGTCTCAGTAGCACGTTTGATCGCTGAACCAACACTCACGCTGAGCGTTTTACTCGGTGTCACCATCACATTACTGGCAAGGCTCAGCAGTTGCTCGCAGGTAGCATGTAATTCATCTGCATCATCTGTGGCAACATACATTGCAAACTCCTCACCACCAATTCGCGCAAATAGAACGTCTTCTCCTAATGCTTGGTGACACTGATAAACAAAGTCTATCAATACCTGATCGCCTACATCATGGCCATATTCATCATTAATCGCCTTAAAATGATCAATATCGGCGATCACTAAACTATGTGGTTTACTTTGGTTTTGCTGCACATAATGGTAAAAATAACGACGATTGTACGCCTTTGTTAATACATCGGTTTTTAGCTCTTCTTCGAGCTGCTCTCGGGTTTTAGCTAAATCAGTAAGCGCTAAATAAAGACCAAACCCAGTGATAAGCATCCCTAAGGTGCGGGTAATATCTTCGATATAAATGCCGACCCAGATTGGTTGGAACACCAGCTCATCTAAAAAATCAAATGTAAGTCCGACGCTCCAAAGGAAGATACCCACACTTAAAAATAAGTAACTGCGCTTAGCAACCACCGAAGTTTGCACAAACGCAAAAATACAAATCAAAATGAGCAAATTAATAGCATCACTGAGCACACCATTTAAGTAAACATCACTTTCAAGCCGATTAAAGTTATACAAATAAGTCACGACTATCATCAATAAAACGACAACAAAAAAGCTAATAAAGAATTGCTTTACTACAAGAGGTACTGAATTTAACTCAGCCTTTACTTCTGGAGGGGGTGCTTGCTTATTCATAATTAATCACGACAACTTGCTGCAATGAATTAAACATTAGCAAAGCAAATTTAAAAGTGCATGATAAAGCCACTATAAAGGGGAAAAACCAGCGTTTTTACTGGAGTAAATATTCTAAACATAAGCCGTTTTAGTCAGTAAAAAAGTCTAAGTTCATGCCATTTGCCACTAACGGTCGCAATTTTGTCGTTATTTTTTTATTATCCCAGCCAGTTTTAATGACATTACACAAATCTATGAGCAACGCGCGATTCATCCCTTTTCGAAAACACGACATCATAAATCTTTGCCAAGCTTACTTGGGTGAGTCGCAATCAGCTTCGTTTATGGAGTTTGCTACTCTTTTGCAAAGCGTGACTCATTATCAATATCACGAGCTGCTGGAGTCTTTAAAAAACAACTATGCGCCATTTGACCCAAATAGCGACACCCGCACGCTAACACCGATTACCAACGAGCAACGTGCCAGCTACCAATCTGCCTTTGCAAAAGAGTTTGCCAAAGTACTCAATGCTGCCAATTTTGAAACCATTACCAATCAAGACTTACAAGATGCACTGAATGAAGAGTCTTTATTTAAAGTACGTTTAGCCGTTGAGTTTGATGACTTTGCAGAAGTGGTCTTTTACCGTCGCGGCGAATCGCAAAAAACCGAGACGCTACGCAGTTTTTGGGGGCTTAAGAAAAAGCAGATTCAGTTTACTAACTATGACCGCGTTGCCATATTCATCCGCTTTAAAGACGAGCAGTACTTTTTAGAAAAAGGCAAAATGCCGGTAGGCTTTGAGCCAAACTCAACCATCGTCAAATTATTCCAGAATGTGCCAAAAGCCGATTTAGAAATGCTGTTTCCGAATAGCGAAGTAAAAATGCGTCCAATAGATAAACTGATTATTGGTTCATCAGCACTGATTGGTGGAGCTGTGGTGTTGGTAACAAAATTAGGTGCGTCAATTTTACTCCTGATTGCTATGATTGCCTTTTGGGGTGGTTGGCGCAGTGAAGAAGTGCATATGAGTCAGCAACACTTTATTACCTTTGCAATCGGCATGGGGGTATTTGGCAGCTTTATTTTTAAAGAATGGAGCAAGTTTAAAAACCGTAAAATTCGTTTTATGAAAGCATTAGCCGACAACTTGTATTTTAAAAACCTCGATAACAACGCCGGGGTTTTTCATACCCTAGTCGATGCAGCTGAAGAAGAAGATGTTAAAGAAGCGCTACTTGCCTACACCTTTTTACTAAAAAGCGAATCAGCGATGACTGCAGAGCAATTAGATAGTCAAATTGAACAGTGGTTTAACGCGCAGCATCATTGCCAGCTCGACTTTGAAATTGATGATGCTTTAGACAAACTCGTCAAGCTTGAGCTGGTTCATCAACAAAATAACGTTTATACAGCCGTTGATTTAGATAAGGCCAAACAGCGCTTAGATAGTCGTTGGGATGACTATTTTAAGTTTGCCTAAGCCTTTAAAATCAGGTACTAGCAAGTACACATTAACTTCGAGTCAATTCAACTGGGGTAAATGCAACTTTATCTCAATGTGCTTGCGCAGCGAATGCTCTGCTTTTAGGATAAAATTTTACGGCTAAAAAAAGACCATTCCATGCAATTAAAAAAAACAATTCTTATTGGAGCAAGTTTGCTGTGCGCAGCAACGACGGCTCAAGTATATGCTAACGACAAGTTTGTCTCTGAAGATATTTTTCAACTTGAATACGCAGGCGACCCACAAATAAGCCCTGACGGTAAAAAAATCGTTTATGTGCGCAGCGGCTACGACATCATGAAAGATGGTAACAAGCGTAGCTTTTGGCTGTACGATATAAAGTCAGGTCAACACACGCCGCTGTTTTCTGATGAGCATAACTACAGCCAACCCACTTGGTCTCCAGATAGCAAGAAAATTGCTTTTACCAGCAACTCAAGCGGTTCGAATCAACTTCACGTTTATTGGTTAGCGCAAGATAAACAAGCATTATTAACGCAACTACCAAAATCAGTACGTAACTTAACGTGGTCAAATGATTCTGCACAAATTGCCTTCACCATGAGCATTCCTGAAGGTAAATCTGCGTTCGCTAAATCGGTAAAACTGCCGAAAAAACCAAAAGGCGCTGAGTGGTCAAAACCAGTGAGAGTGTTTGAAAAAGCACGCTATCAAGCTGATGGCGCTGGCTTTTTAGAGCCTTCATATCGTCACGTTTTTGTTATTCCGGTTTCGGGTGGCACACCACGCCAATTAACATCGGGTGATTATCAGCACTATGGCCCACTTGCTTGGGATCCAAGTAACACAAAACTAGCTTTTTCTGCTGATCGCAATGATGAGTGGGAATATCGCACAACTGAGTCAGACCTCTATGAAATCAATGTAAAATCAGGCGAGCTTACGCAACTAACTGATTTACCAGGCCGTGAGAGTAACCCGCGTTACGCTGAAGACGGTGATGAACTAGCCTTTGTTGCGCGTGACAACGCCCCTGTGCCTTACATTAACTCAACACTATCTATGCTCGATTTAGACGATAAATCAATCAAGCATATTACTGAAAAATTAGACCGTTCAGTGGCTGATTATAAGTGGTCAGGCGACGGCGACTTTGTTATTCAGTACGATGATTTTGGCAAGCGTAAGCTTGCTAAAGTAAACAGCCGCGGTAAGGTCACTGACTTAACGGATACGGTATCGGGCACTTCAATTGGTCGTCCGTATATCAGTGGTAGTTTCAGCATGGCCAATAATGGCGCTATTGCGTACACCACAGGCAGCGAGTACCGTCCAGCTGATTTAGGCTACCTATACAAGGGTAAAAGTAAAACGCTAACTTCATTAAATGAAGATGTGTTAGGCCATAAAAAGCTTGGTAAAGTGCACGAACTAAATGTTAAGTCACAGTTCGATGGCCAAGCTATTCAAGGTTGGTACATTACGCCACCTGATTTTGATGAAAACAAACAATACCCATTAATGGTTGAAATTCACGGTGGCCCACACCTAGCCTATGGCCCAAGCTTTACTGCTGAATTACAACGTTATGCCGCTGAAGGTTATGTGGTTGTGTATGTGAATTACCGTGGTTCAACAAGTTACGGTAAAGACTTTGCACTACTGCTAGATGGTAAATACAGTTCAGAAGAAGACTTTGCTGACCACAACTCAGCAGTTGATGCCATGATTGCTAAAGGCTTTATCGACAAAGATAACCTATTTATTGCGGGTGGTTCAGCAGGTGGTATTGCAACGGCTTATGCGGTTGGTTTAACAAACCGCTTCAACGCTGCGGCAATTACCAAGCCTGTGATCAACTGGTTAAGTAAAACGCTTTCAGCTGACAGCTATATTGGTCAAATTCGTAACCAGTTCCCTGGCATGCCTTGGGATAATGTTGAGCACTACTGGAAACGTTCGCCGCTTTCATTAGTGGGTAACGTCACCACGCCATCATTGATCATGACAGGTGAAGAAGACCGCCGTACGCCAATTTCAGAATCAGAGCAATTCTATCAAGCATTAAAACTGCAAAAGGTAGATACCGTGCTTATTCGTGTACCGGGCTCACCCCATGGTATTGCGGGTCGTCCATCACGTATGATTTCGAAAATTGAATACACGCTTGCGTGGTTCAAACAATATCAGAAGTAATGAATTAAGCAGGAGTGAGATGCTCACTCCTCTTAAAAATAATGATGACTAAGCGCAAGTTGAGCAGAACCTATCGACTGCGCTTTTTCCCCGCACACGCCTAAACCCACTTCACAGCTACGTAGTCCACGACTATCTAAACGTGCAAATGCGGCAATTGATAACTGCTTGAGCTGTTCAAGTGCTTTACTCGGTAACGGCGAATCAATAATCACAGCTTGCATATCTAATAAACTTAAACTGTTATGCATGGCAATACTGATAGCCTCAGCGGCTTTTTCAAGCCAAGGCTGAACAAGTCGTTTATGATCTGAAAACTGACTGTCTGTTAGCTCATACACTGAAATACCCAAATGCAGCTTATCAAACTCGCTTTGCAGTGAAAGTAATGAACATTGGCTAAGTAACTGTTCCCGATCAGTGTTTAGCATTGAGCCTATAGCACCGGCATTACCACTTTTACCTTCGAGAAGCTGATGGTTAATCACCACTGCACCACCTAAAAAAGCCCCCAAATAAACATATAAAAAATCGCAGTAGTTGTTAGGGTTACCAAGGCTTAGCTCTGCACAACAGGCAGCGTTATTGTCGTTACTAATATAAACAGGGAGCTGGAACTGGCTTTCTAAGTAACCTTTTAAGTCAAAGTTTTGCCACTGACTAAGTGTACTGGTTGCTGAGCCTGAAGCGGCTTGCCATTGCCAAATATCAAACGGCATAGCGACCCCAAGCCCACACACATGTGAGCGCAGTTCAGGCTCTAATTGACTGATTAGCTTTGGGATATGTGTTTCTAAAAATGATTTAAGTTCTTCAACCGATGCTTCATGCACCTCAACAGATACAGACGCCCTTTGCGTGCTTTGTAAGTCAACGAGTATCAGGTCAAAGCGTCGCCGCCCGATTTTCAAACCAAAACTAAATGCACCATCTGGGTTGAGCCTAAACGGCACACTTGGCTGCCCTACTCGGCCTTTAACAGGTGCATCACGAAGCAACAGCTTATCTTCTTCAAGCTTATTGATATTCACTGTTGCCGCCTGAGCAGACAAGGCTAACGCTTTTGCTATTTGTGCTTTAGGCATGCTTTGCTGTTGCCTAATTAAACTTAAGATTGCGCGCTCGTTCTTGCTTCTTGGTGCTCGCGATAAACTGCTCTTCATAACATCCTTCTTGATACAAGCTTGATAAGCGGCCTATTAGACCTGTTTGCAGTACTATCTACCAGTCAAAATAATAAATCAACTAGGTTGATTTATTATTTGTAGTCGTGAATACTGTCGGCCACAACAATATGAACACATTAACCTGGTGAACTATGCAAACACAGTCCGCTATTGTATCGCGCCAAATGCTTTGGCCTTTTATTCTGCTTACGATTTGCTTTGCTGCTTGGGGTACTGCGGCCAATATGACAGACCCATTAGTGAAAGTTTTTAGCAAAACATTTTCTATGAGTGCGTTGCAATCAGCACTGGTGCAGTTTAGTTATTACGGCGCGTATTTTTGCTTAGCTTTACCGGCGGCTATGATCAATAGACGGTTTAATTATAAAACAGGGCTGTTAGTGGGTTTAGCCATGGCCGCTTGTGGTGCCTTATTGTTTTACCCTGCTAGTCAAACCATGCTCTATAGCCACTTTTTATTGGCCTTGTTTATTCTTGCTGGTGGTTTGTCTATTTTAGAAACCTCTGCCAATCCCTACGTCATGCAGTTAGGATGCGAGGAAACAGCCACCCGCAGACTTAACCTCGCGCAAGCTTTTAACCCTGTTGGTACTAATATTGGTGTGTTTTTAGCGGCGACGTTAATCTTACCGAACTTAAATCAAGCTGATAGCGCAAGCCGTGCCCTGATGAGTGAAGCGCAATTAAAAACCGTTGTGAGTGCAGAGCTCGATGCTGTGATGGTGCCGTATGTGGGTATGGCCTGTTGCTTAATCTTACTATGGCTATGTATCTTCTTTAGCCGCTCTCCTGCAACAGAAACAAAAGTAACAGCGCAGCCGCGTAAACTTAAAAAGACCTTTCAACATTTGTATCAAAACAAGCATTATCGATTTGGTGTGCTGGCACAATTTTTTAATGTTGGCGCGCAAACCTGTGTATGGACCTACACCATTGGCTACACCATGGAAGCACTTAACACTACAGAAGTTACCGGCGGCCAAGTCTTACAATATTCGATGTTGGTGTTTTTAGTATCTCGTTTCATTATGACATGGCTAATGCGCTTTATTAGCGGCGCTAAATTACTGCGTTTTATGGCTTTAATTGCAGCCGTGCTGTGTTTTATTGTTACCACACAAGTGAATTTAGTGGGCGTAGTCGCACTTGTAGCTATTTCAAGCTGTCTATCTTTGATGTTTCCAACCATCTACGGCACAGCACTTGAAGGCCTTGGCGAAGATGCAAAAGTTGGTGCGGCTGGTTTAGTCATGGCAATTTTAGGGGGCGCATTTTTACCTCTGATCCAAGCCGCAACCATAGATGCTTTTAACACTGCGGTTTCGTTTGTTGTACCACTTGGATGTTTTCTTATCGTATCTCTTTATGGGCACCACAGCATTAGGTCACCACGACACCAGCAATCATAATTTTTGAAGGCATCTTGCAAAGTCAGATGCCTTTTATAATTGTACTTTGTGGTTAGATAATGTGAAAATCACTATCTTTCTAACTACCTATAAGTGAGTATGAAATCACTTAAGCTTTTTATCTTAAATTACACAGCAAAGCTTAAAAACATGAGTAGCTTTGAGCACTTTCGGTTTTTTTTAATAAAGTATATTTGTTTCTTTTTTGGTTGCTTTATCTGTTTCGTCTTACACGATTTTTTTCGTGTTCCTATTGTTGTAGCCGCTGCTGCGACAGGCTTAATCGGTACGTTTTTACCTTTTTCAAGAACGTTAAAATCACACCCTTATGCGGCCATTTACGCTGGTAGCTTTGCTGGCATGTGCTCTTCAAGTTTAATAAACAGTTATTGGGAGCTAAGTCTTATTTCATTGATCGGTGCCAGCCTTTATATTTTGACTATGAATCTATTTGCAGGTTTTGGCGGCCGACTTGGTAGTGTGGCTTTTGCCAGTGTGGCGCTTTATATGCTTGCAAAAGGGATTTTTTGATGAATATATTTATTGCGATAACAGCGTTATTTGGTGCTTACTCAACCTACTTTTTAGCACATCATAATCGCTTCGACGGCATTCGCGCATCAGCAGCCACCAGCATTATTGCATTTGCGATTTTGAGCCTATTCCCCGTTGATGTTGAGCTATACAGCGTGGCATTTTTCGGTGGTACTTTCATCGGTATGAGCGCACCAAAACGCTTTGGCATTTTTACATTAGCCATTGCGTCATTACTATTTGCTTTATTGTTTGAGTACCTCGTGCCGCGCTTACATGGCTACGGCGGTGCATTAGGGTTGAGTGCGTTTTTATCTGTCTGTGTTTGCCACATCGGTATTTTACTCGGTGCGCCACGAAGCAAAAAGAACAACTAATTCCGATTCACCGATTAAAAACCTATACCTTTTTATTAATATTCATTACTATGTTAACAATATGTTTAAAGGTGTAGGTTCTTTATGCTTCTTCGTTCATTGCTGATTGTTATTATCTTCTGCTTTATCAGTAGTGCTACGACGGCGAAAACACTGACCTTTATTGCCGAAGATTTACCCCCATACCATTTTAAAAATCAGCAAGGTAAAGCCGATGGTGCGCTTGTTGAAGTGATAAAGTCTGCCCTAGCGAAAACAAACATTGCTGGCGAATTCGCAATTATGCCAATGGCCCGAGCTTTTCATGAGTTTCAAAATAACCCAAGCATATTGATGATTTCATTGCTAAAAAATGAGTCTCGCGAATATAAATTCCAATGGCTAGCACAAACCTATTTTGCCGATGCTTATTTAGTTGGGCTTGCCAAACAAAACCACGATATAAAAAGCTTAAAACAAGCAAAGAAATACCGTGTGGCAACAATTCGTGGCTACTCAAGTGAACATTATTTGAAACAAGCCGGCTTTAATGAAAATAAAAATTTGGTGCTGGTCAGTCATTACCATCAACTTTGGCAAATGCTAGAGAAAGGACGAATTGATTTTGTACTAACCAACACGCTTACCTTACAAAACGAACTCGCGTTATCAGGAGTTCTCCCTAGTGACATTAATAAGAGCCTCCACTTAGACGACTACCCATCAGGCCTTTATTTAGCCGCGAATCTAAAATTGGACAAACAACTTGCTATGCAATTGAGTGATGCCATAAAAGCATTGAAACAAAACGGTCAATACCAAGCAATTTTACAAAAATGGCATCTGCCTTTACCTAGATTATAATGAAAAACACGCAATCACCTTACAAAGGCTTAGCTTTAGCTATTTTGCTTAGCTGCTTATCGCTAAATACCCTTGCTATTACCCCTGAACAAGCTTTAGAAAAGCTTAACGAAGCACAATTGTTACGTAACAGTAATCCAAACCAAGCCACTAAAATATTTGAGCAATTAACTAACGACTCAACCCTTTCCAATGAACCTAACATTATACAAGAGGCATTCGAATCGCTGGCATTTATGAATATGGGCAGTGGCGATTATGACCAAGCTCTTAGCTATGCAGAGCAGCTGCTTAATTACGGGGAAAAGCACAATAACCAGTCAGTAACAGTACGAGCAATGCTTATTCAAGGTTACGCACAAGGCAGAAAAAGTAACTTTCTTAAGGCAGAGCAACACTATCGCGATGCATTATCCATTGCCAAACAGATAAATAACTCAGTGCTGATTGCCCAGTCCTATGAGCGATTAGCAGCCATTTTACGCTGGCAAGATAAGTACATAGCTGCCCTCAATGAAGCACAAAAAGCAGTCAATATTTTACAAGAGTTTGATGACGATAAATCTTATGCCTCTGCATTGCAGAACTTAGGTATTATTGAAGCAATTATTGGTGACCACCACGACGCACTAGCCAATCTTACTTTGTCGTTTTCTTTACATCAAAAACTTGACGATAAAAAAGGCATTGCTGATGCACTTTATGAAATTGGCGAAGTTTATCGACGTATGGGTGACAGTGCCCAATCGTTAAAGCACTTTAAAATGTCGCACGTTCTGGATTTAGAAATTGGCTCTAAAGTCGATATCGGTAATAGTGCCATGAAGGTCGGCTATGCAGCGCTAAAACAAGGTGAGCTTACAACAGCCACAGACTATGCAGAAAAGTCGATTAGCTATTATCTACCCTCATCTTCAAACACAGGATTGTGCCGTTCATATAATTTAATGGCGTTAATTGCTCTAAAACAAAATAACATTAGTGAAGCGCAAGCCTATATTGATCGCGCCATGGCAATCGCCACTGACTTTAATTTCCGCTCCCATTTAGTGTCTTTAGCGATCACCCAAACACGTATCTATCAAGCTCTTAATGACCATGCAAAAGCAATTAAAACCGCAGAACAGGCCTTAAACCAGGCTAATGAGTTACAAGATGTCGAAGATCAAATTAGCTTAAATAAATTACTCACTGACTCTTACCTTGCATTACAACTTTATAAACAGGCATTTGAATCGCAAAGCCGCTATCAAACCCTTGAAAATAAAACCGGTAAAAATCAGCACGACTTAACTGTGGCCGCGATGCAAAGCCAAGTCGCCTTTATGCGAAATCAGCAAGAAATAAACCAATTAAGTGCAGATAAACAAATTCAAGCAGCACAACTAAGCGAAAGTGAATGGCAATTTAAAGCCTGGTTACTCGGCCTAAGCTGTGTGATTTTATTGATATCAGGCTTTGGTTACCGCTCATTTAAAACGCGTAAACTTGCCAGCGAGCGAGCACAACTATTACAAGAAGTCGTTGATAAGAAGAACCGCTTACTAGCCGATGTATCCCATGAAATTCGCACACCACTCACAGCGCTACAATTGCAAGTTGAAGCATTGCAATACAATATCGCAAAAGACGTTGATGCCTCTTACGATGCCATTAATCGAAAGCTAACCGATATCAATGTACTGATCCGTGATATCCACCAACTAGCACAAGCAGACTCAGATAGCCTATACCTGAACCTAAAACCCTATTTACTTGCTGATGTATTATCCGTTTGGCAGCAAGACTTTACTGCTTTTGTACAAAGCAAAGGCTTTGAATTTACCAGTGACATTCATGTTACTGCTGATTTAAAGGTGACATGGGATATCGATAAAATTAAGCAAGTACTGGCTAACCTTTTATCAAACAGTACCTTTTATACTGATAAACCCGGCAAAATTAAATTTATAGCGACAGCCTCAGCGCAGAGTATTACTTTTAGTATTGAAGATACCCCACCCGGTGTGACCGACAATCAGTTAGTTGAAATATTCGAACGTTTATACCGCGTTGATAAATCACGTAGCCGCCAAACGGGTGGCTCAGGCCTAGGACTGGCGATTTGTAAAAGCCTAATAGAAACGCACAAAGGTACTATTAAGGCTGAGCACAGTGAGTTAGGTGGCGTTAAGATCCTCATTTGCTTACCGCTTATTAGTGAACAACAGGTTTAATTAGCACCGTGATTCCCTGAAATCGCCTCAAATCCGGGCGAATTAACGACATTTAGCCCCATTAATGCCGACCAAGGTCGCATATTATTTAATCAAATATCGCCCTATATTTTTTAGTACGTTGTACAAATCTCTCACTAAAAAGTATAGGAGCCTCACAATGGCGGGCGAATATCAACAACAATACCAACAGTTCCAGCGCGATCCGGGTCAGTTTTGGCTTGAGCAAAGTAAACGAATTCCTTGGTTTAAAGAGCCAAGTGCCCCTTATCAATATGACGATAATGATTTTTACCATTGGTTTGCCGATGGTCAACTAAACACTTGTTATCTAGCCCTCGACCAACATGTCGAAGCAGGCTATGGCGACCAAACTGCACTAATTTACGACTCCCCTGTTACCAATACTAAACAACAATACACTTATGGCGAGTTACAAACTCAAGTTGCTAAATTTGCAGGACTCATGCAATCCCTTGGCGTAAGCAAAGGTGACCGTGTAGTCATTTATATGCCAATGATCCCACAAGCGGTTATTGGTATGCTAGCGTGTGCTCGCCTTGGTGCCATTCACTCCGTTGTATTTGGTGGTTTTGCACCGCACGAACTCGCGGTGCGTATTGATGATGCAAAGCCTAAGCTTGTGCTTACTGCGTCTTGCGGGGTCGAAATCAATCATGTGATTGAATATAAACCACTGCTTGATGAAGCACTCGAAAACGCCCAGCATACTGTTGAACACTGTATTGTCTTTCAGCGTGAGCAAGCCATTGCCGAGATGCAAGATGGCCGAGACATCGATTGGCAATCAGCCTCTGATGCAGCAAGTACAGTCGATGCCGTGCCGGTTGCAGGTGACGACCCGCTTTATATTCTTTACACCTCAGGCACCACAGGCACACCTAAAGGGGTGGTTCGAGAAAACGGTGGTCACGCTGTTGCAATGCATTACAGCATGGAGACCGTGTATGGCATGAAACCCGGCGAAGTATTTTGGGCTGCTTCTGATATTGGCTGGGTGGTAGGTCACTCATACATTGTATATGCACCGCTTATTTATCGCTGCGCTACCGTACTTTATGAAGGCAAACCCATAAGAACCCCTGATGCCAGTGCGTTTTGGCGTGTTGTAGAAGATTATAAAGTCACCGCCTTATTCAGTGCTCCTACTGCGTTTCGCGCTATTAAAAAAGAAGACCCTACCGCCGAGGGCTTTAAACAATACGATACTTCGAGTTTAAAACGTTTATTCTTGGCCGGTGAACGCCTAGATCCTCCCACTTATGAATGGCTAAAAGACAACACCGGCTTGCCCGTACTTGACCATTGGTGGCAAACAGAAACAGGTTGGGCCATTGCGTGTAATCCAATTGGTATTGAACAGCTTGCCACTAAGGCGGGTAGCTCAACAGTGCCAACACCGGGCTTTGATGTACAAATTCTTGATATGAATGGGCAGCAGTGCTCAGCAAACGAAAATGGTGCGGTGGTAATTAAACTGCCCTTACCTCCTGGCTGCTTACCAACAATTTGGCAAAACAATGAACGCTTTCAAGCGGGTTATTTAAGCGAGTATCCGGGCTACTACCTTTCTGGTGATGGCGGCTATATTGATGACGATGGTTATCTATTTATTATGGGTCGTACCGACGATGTAATTAACGTTGCGGGTCATCGCTTATCAACCGGTGAAATGGAAGAAATTGTTGCAGCCCACCCTGCTGTTGCTGAATGTGCAGTATTTGGCGTTAACGATGCACTCAAAGGGCAATTACCTATGGCGATGATAGTGCTCAAAGACGATTACCTTGGCGATAGCAAAGAAGTCGAGCAACAGCTAGTCCATTCTGTAAGGCATCAAATTGGTGCCATTGCCTGCTTAAAGAATGTTTTGCATGTTGAGCGCCTACCAAAAACCCGTTCAGGGAAAATACTCAGAAAGAACTTACGCCAATTGGTAGATGGTGAAGAACTACAAATTCCATCTACCATTGATGATGCGAGTATATTTGATGAAATCAACCAACAACTTAACAATCGCTGATCTGCGTTTGTAATTTTGTAATGTTACCAAAGGCCTTGTTTAAGGCCTTTATTCGTTTTGGCCTATGGCTTGCAACTTTACTAATAAGTTAGCAAACGAAAAGGTGGTTAACATGGCTATTATTGCAGGTTATTTCCAATTCAATGATTCAGATAAAACTGACTTTAAGTATATAAATCAACTAGCTAATGTATTTAGTAACTATGAAAAAAAACATGTTCGTTTTTTTAATTGCGAGTATGGAGCCATTTTTCAGTATGATTTTGATGCCTATCAGCAGGCGAGCTGGTTGCGAACTGAGTCGCAAATTGCAACACTCATTGGACACCCTCTCATATCAAGCTCTAGAACACAGGACCTAATTACACTTGCGGGCTGCGAGTCTCTCGACTTTTCTTTGCAGCAATGCGAAGGAGTATTTAGCTTTTGTCAATTTGATCTGCAGAGCCAGCGCCTAACATTAGCGACTGATCCACTTGGATTAAAACCTTTTTATACCTTACAAACACAGTATGGTTTACTATTTTCCACTAACCTTAATTTATTCAAGCAGTTGGATATCCAACTACAGAACAATCCGGATGCCTTAACTGAGCTTGCCGTGCTTGGTTATCCTCTTTTAGATCATACGCCGTTTAAAGACGTAAAATGCTCATACCCAAGTGAAATGCTATGCTTTAATGCAAAACAGGGTGTAACTAGAAAAAGATATTTTGATTGGGTATCACTTGCAAAACAAAAGCTCGTTGCACCAGATGCAATTGAAGGGATCTCAAAGGCTTTTAAAACTTTAGTTGCAAAGGCAAAACATAAAGATAAAACCATTCTTAGCACTTTGTCTGGCGGTTTAGACTCTAGGCTTATTAACAGTGAGTTATTGCGCCAAGGCGTGCAATTGAAGTCGTTTAACTTTTCGCAATCTGATAGCCAAGATCTATTTTGTGCTAAACAATATGCATCACAAAATGCAGTCTCATTAGAAGTAATACAAGTTTCAGACACCCAGCGGCTATCTGTCGAACAGCGCCTTGGCAAATATTGGCGTAAAGCGAAACATCAAGGTTTCACTAACGTATGCAGACCACAAATAAGCTGGTCAGGAAATGGCGGTAGTGTTGGGGTCGGGCTTATTTATTACGGTGATGAAATTTATGCTGCAGCAAAAGAAAACAACTTAGATAAACTAATCAGTGCTTACCTCAAACAACAATACGCTTTTTTACCTAAGTCAGTTGTTCATAATGCTGAACAATTACAACAAAAACTGATAGCTAACTTAAAAATTAGCTTCGAACCACTCGCTGAATTACCACTTGAAAAAGCATTTCAATTATTCTTGCTGCTTAACGATCAACACCACCATTTGAGTGTTCCTAACGAGCAGGTTTGCGAATTTAAAATGGAGTTTTTCCATCCATTTTATTCGTGGAAGGTCCTACAGTATCCGTTGGGTTTACCGGTGGAGTACGTTCGCAAACACCGCTTTTATCAACGATGGTTAAAAACCGATTACCCACGAGCTTTACTTGCGCCTTGGCAAACTTACCCAGGACACTTGCCTTGCCCAATAACCGTCAAGCATCAAACCCAATGGCAATTGAATAGCGCAAAACTTATGTCGCCCACAGAACTATTAAAGCTATGGTTTAAAATTATGTTTTTTGACCGCCATTTATTGATAAAGCGCTGCCATTTCACTTTACTTTGCATCTTACAGTTAACTCATTTAAAGAATGTTCAGCCTAATTTACGTGTTGCTCAGAAATTCTGCCAATGGTGAATGAAGTTCAGGCCATCATTTTGAATTAACTGCTTTGAAGTAAAAACAGCTTTCTAACAACGAACTTTTCGGGCTAGAATCTATTAAGTTATTAATATCATAAGCTGAGATTTAAATGAGAAAATGGACTCTTCCTCTACTGCCACTAATCGTATTAGCAGGCTGCACCTCGGTTAGCAAAAATGAATGTTTACAAGCTGACTGGCATGGTATTGGTTATAAACATGGTGCAGATGGCACTGAGTATCGCGATGGCATAGATGCACTATCACAATGCAGTGAGTATGGTGTAAATGCTGACATTGCTAAATATAAAGTGGGATACGATCAGGGCCTCGCTACATACTGTGAACCAGAAAATGGCTTTACGTTAGGCATGCAAGGCGCATCATACAATGGTGTCTGTAATAGCACAGCGTTTCGTAAAGCATGGCAAGAAGGTAACGATAGATATCAAGTGCAACAAAGACTGAGTTATATTGATAATCGTATTGACGATATCGACCGTCGATTAAAAGATATTCGTGGCGAGCTAAACAGTAACCACCTTAATAATACTCAGCAAAAAGAGCTTTATCGAGAACGCAAAGATTTAGAAAACGAGCGTAAAGATTTGCGCAAAGAACGCGCATTACTTCCGCTTTTGAATAAACTGCCTAGTGTTGAAATATCAACCGAGTGGTGAGACTTTTAGAGCCAATTTCATTTCATACATTTGTTTATCAGCGATGGCCAAAAGTTCCTTTGCACTGTGTCCGTGTAAAGGATACATGGCGATACCAAAGCTCGCACTTACCGGCTGAACCGTTTCATAATCTTGCGCTACTTTTTTAACCGCCTGCTGACATCGTAGCGCTATATCTTGGCACAAACTAGCCTTTGTTAATGAAGGTAAAACAATAACAAACTCATCACCACCAATGCGCGATAGCACATCTTTATCTCTCATTTGTAAACGCAATTGCTGACTAATGTCCAGTAACAAATTGTCACCCTGTTCATGACCATATGTATCATTAACGAGTTTGAAATTATCAAGATCAAGATAGATCAATGCAAATTGGTTATGCTCTGCTGGCGTTCTTTGTGAGAAAGCACGCAATTGAATATCGAGTCCTCTGCGATTCAATAGCTTAGTAAGTGGATCTTGATTAACTAGCTCATTGAGAAGCTGGCGCTTTTCTACCGCCGAAGAGATATCATCAAATGCACCGATATAATGAGAAACTAAGCCATTTTCATCATACAGTGCATCTATGGATAATTGCTCAGGAAACACCTCTCCGGACTTTCGCTTATTCCATACCTCTCCTTGCCAACAGCCTTTATCGAGCAACTCAGTCCACATTTGTTGATAAAACTCATCTGGTTGCTTCTTTGCAGAAAGTATTGAAGGTTTTTTACCTATTACCTCATGCTTCTTAAACCCTGTTATTTGCTCAAAAGCAGGATTTACATCAACAATCACAGACTCAGCGGTGGTGATCAGAATCCCCCGGCTAGTTGTAGAAAAAACAGCCGTTAATAGTTTAATTCTCTCATTACTTTTAACTTCCTCTGTAACATCCTCAGAATAACCATTCCATTCTACACTGCCATCAGCTCGGGCTATAGGAGATGATTTTGCCGAAATCCAGATCTGTCCTTTTTTGGGGTGGTTAACGCGAAACACTTCACACCAATCAGTTAGCTCTGCACGTGAATGCTCAATACTTCGTACAATACGTTCCAGATCATCTTGATGTATCGCTTGCATAACTCTATCTGCTGATGACTCAATATCTTTGGGAGAGCAGCCATAGATATCAAATACTTTTGATGTAGCAAATGGGAAAAACGCTTCATCTTTATTGTCTATTACATATTGATAAACAAAGCCTGGGAGGTTATCAGTGAACTTTTTTAGTTCTTGATGTAGGAATTCAATTTCGCGTTCTTTTTGCCATTGTTCCGTAATATCAATATGTATTCCAACCATCCATTCTGGATTACCGTTTTTATCCCACGTTTGTACTTGGCCTTTATCAAGCACTTTAACCCAGTGGCCTCGTTTATGTTTCATACGCGCTTCACAGACATATCGCGCTGATTCACCTTCGAAGTGCTCATTTAATAATTGCTCAGATTTCACTAAGTCTTCAGGGTGAGCAAAGGTAAGCCAAGTATCAATTGAAACGGGTTCTAGTTCGCACAGAGAATATCCAATGATATCTGCCCATTTATCATTAAAAATTGTTTCGCCTGTTTGCACATTCCAGAGCCAAACTCCCACATCACCACTTTCGAGAAGCAACTGTGCAATATCTAGTCCTAGCTGCGACTTTAGTTCATTGTAAGCTTCACTAAATGCCATAATCTGCCTTAATAACTAGCCTAATGATAAACAATTAAGTCTTATTCATTATTTTAGTTAAAAAGGCAAAAAATACTAAAATATAATCAAATAAATATACTCTTACAGATTTATTGCGGATTGGTATTTTTCACCTTGACGGCCAGTCAACCTCATCAACCGAGTCAAAAAGCGTTGTGGTCGTTTGCTCGCCATTCCATTTGCGAATGTAACGTGACAACGGATCATAAAGCGCTGTTTGCTTATTGATATGAAAGTGACGCCCACCTCTAGGGTCGACACCGACACCCGCAATATATTGCCAATTGCCCCAATTTGCAGCCACATCATAATCAATAAGTTGCTGTTCGAAGTAAGCTGCACCATAGCGCCAATCAAGAGCTAACTCATTAACCAAACAGCTTGCTGCAATCTGCCGCGAGCGGTTAGATATAAAGCCTGTTGTGTTGAGTTCATGCATTATCGCATTTACCAATGGAAATGGAGTGCAGCCATTACACCAAGCAGTGAAACGCTGGCTGTTAAACGTTGTTAGCGGCGCATTTTGCTTTTGACCTTTGAATAAAAAAAGCTTTGCTCCCGCTTGCAGTGCATGCCATTTGAAATATTCGCGCCATAGCAATTCAAACTTTATCCAATAGCTCGACTCATTTGCACCGTTTTGATGCTCATATTTTTCAACTTCGTTATACAGTTGTTTAGCACTAATTGTGCCTCCAGCGAGCCAAACACTAAACTTAGTGCTGTTGCTAAAGCCATCTAACTCATTGCGAGTCTCTTTATAGCTGCTTGGTGCTTTTGAGGAAAAGTACGCACTGCAATGTTGCTGAGCTGCAAATAAACCTCCTTTAAAGTTAGCTGACTGGGTAACTACGTCAGCAATATTGTGTTCAGCGCATAACTGTACTGGGTGAGGTAGTCGGCTGACCGCAGGTCGCGGTGCAGCTATAGAGGTTGGCTCAGCTTCTACCTTTTTTCGAAAGGCGGTAAAATTTTTTGGTAATTCATCAAGCTGAAATGGTAAGTCCGCTGCTTTAAACAAGGTATCTTGCTGATAAGTTTTCACGGCAGCTTGAGGGCATATAGCTTTAATTTTTTCGAGCTGTTTTTGCTCATAAACGCTAACTTGCTCGGTACAAACCAATGTTTCAATATTATATTTTTGCAAACGCTGGCTGATTACATACTCAGGCTCACCTGTGATCACATGAAGTGTTTGGCCAAGATTCTCAACTGCGTTTGCAAATGCAGATAGGCTCTCAAGTAAAAAGTTGTACTTATGTTCCCCATATGGCTTCTGTTGGTAATTAGTTTGCCTAAACCAACGCGGTTCAATCACAAACACTAAATCAAGCTCGCCAGCAAAATCTGCTAATTCAGATAAAATTTCATTATCAGCTAGGCGTAAATCATTTTGTAGCCAATATAAAACTCGTTTTTTCATGGGATAACTCATATGTTTTAACATACATACGAATACCCTTCTTATCCGGATTTAAATATCAGAACAAAATGATTAACTATAATTTGCAGATAGGTATTAAGCATCTTGCTCTTTACTCATAAGCTCGCTCATACGTTGCATAAGCTCTTGCTCACTGAGGTCTTCTTTGTGTGTCCCTATAGTCCAAATATGACCAAAAGGGTCCTCTAGAGTCCCTGACCTATCGCCATAAAATTGGTCATGTACTGGACGCAGCTCTTTCGCCCCAAGCGATAAGGCTTTAGCAAAAACAGCATCGACATCTTCAACATACAGCATAATGCTCACCGGCGTACCGCCAAGTTGTTGCGGCGACTTAAATTGCACATCAGGGCAATTATCAGAAAGCATAATATGAGAGTCGGCTATTTTTATTTCAGCATGTGCCACCCCACCATCAGGCAGAGGCATTTGCATTACAAGTTCAGCAGCAAAAGCTTGTTTGTAGAACTCTATCGCCTTAGTGGCACCTTCAATAACCAAATACGGGGTTACCGCATGGTAACCTTTTGGGATTGCAGAAACAGCCATGTTACACCTCAACGTTAAATGTGTGAGTTATAAAGGTAGCAGTTGTAGCTAATTTCACTAATCTAATGATAAAAACGCCAGCGAAATATTTCGCTGGCGTTTTAAATACGAATACCAATCAACTTAACAACGCGGTGTATTATTCAGGCCAGCTTTGCGTCCCATCAATTGCAACTTCTGTTTGATTTAACGTCGTACAATAGCCGGTGGCAGATGAGGCATAGTAAACATCACCTAATACCGTGTAGTTTTTCGCTTTAACCTGCTGTTTTGCTTTGTCTGACGTTGCCATGCCCCACATGCTGAAGTAGTTGCTCAAATCGAGCTCGGTTGCTTCTGAAAGTGCGATTAGGAGCCAATCATTGTTGCCTATGCTTTGTGCCTCTGACAAGCTGTAGCTTGAAAAGCCAAGTGTATCTTTTTGTGCCTGCCAATTAGTCTCGCTGTTATCAGCTAGATTAAACGCACGCTCCAAAATGTGTAAGCGAGGATATAAATGCCAGCCGTTTTCAAGCTTATTGTGTGCCTGTGCGGCCATCATAATTTGTAAATAAATAGCGTGACTTTGCGACCACTCTGACATCGCTAAATCTTGCATATAAGCAAATGCGTCTGCGCTTTGTTTACTGGCTTGTAAATGATCGAACAAGTTCTCGAATGGCAAGTTTTGGCACGATGCCGAAAAGCCGGTTTCATCCTCAAACTTCGACTTACTGTAGTAGGAGTAAAAATTGGTATTTGAATGGCCACCAAACCCTTCGATACGGAAGCGCCCTCTTTCAAGACCATGCCCTAACTCATGGATATCGCCATGCCCTGTTGGATTAAAATTCCAACCTGCGTCATACGGATTGCCCGAACAGCCCCAACCACAGGTCGGTTGGTCTGCATTCATATGTTTTACAATATCAATTGTTTGTACTTCAATATTGCGTTCACTCGCAAAGTCATGAATTTCGCTAACCACATCGATGCCCGGCCCTTTGAAACCAGCAAGTACATGTGGATAGTTATGGGTATAACGCTCTACAGCATGGGCGAAGTCAGACGCTACAGGCCAATAACCATCGTTAATTGAAATACGCATTTTCTCGAGCTTTGAATGCACCTCAAAACCACCGGTTGCGACCTCAGCCCAATCATAATCCCCTTTTTCAAGCAACTCAGCAAAGCGCTCATCATCACTGCTGCTACGCCAATACGGGTGCTCACCTACATTGCTAAATTCAAAGCTGACATCTAAATCATTTTGATCAAACTCAATTTGAATTGGTCCACCATAAGGTGACGTAAAATAGACCGTTTCATTTGTCTCTATAGGCACATGAACCGACTGCAATTTAGCGGGTCGATTATAGCCATTGCTGCTCATGTAATGTGTTGCGCCATCGCGCAGAGTATTAACAAACACCTTGGTATTCACTGCTTGATTATCAGTGCGTTTGATAGCAAATGTTTGACCCGGCAAGGCATACACACCCGTTGAGCGAAAATACGCCTTACTCTGCATATTCACGGTGACGGTTTTAGGTGTTACATGACTAAAATCACTACGGCTGAAATTCCCCATATCAACTTGAAGTGGATTAACTTTACGTATATTTAATACCGCATGATCGGTAAACAGGGCACGAAAGAAGCTTGTATTCTCGGTGCTTAGCTTATCCATCGGGAAGCTCACAACTTGGCGATAATGATCTGCAAGCAGCGCCAGTAACTGGTAAAAGCGATAGCCCTGCTCAGTAAAGATATCTGTTTTCGCTTGGTCAAAACCTCTAAACACCGAATTAATGATCGTTGCCGCATCACTAAACTGTTGCTGATATTGGCTTTCAGCTGGACAGCTTCGATTATCGCAAGCACTTAAATCAACACTAAATTCGCTGCTTTTAAAGCGGCTAAGTAAGTCTTTAATAGTTTGCGCATCAGTTGGCAAGCTGTCGTTGATAGCAACTGGGTTCCAATTTGCCAGTTCTAATCGGTGCCAGTAGTTATCACCTGCAACGCTCACATGGAGTAATTCAAATAGCGCTTTACCTAATGCCGTTTGACTACCATCACGCTGAATATAGATCACTGCTATATCGTTTTCTTGCGCTTGCTTTACTGCAGCCACAACATTATCAATATTTAATCCTTCACGCTCATGCTGAGAAATAATCAGTACATCCGTGTCAGTTGTTAAACACGCCGCTAAAGCGTCGTTGTCACAACTTGCATTGTCGTTATAGCTCACCATGCCTTCATATTGACTATCAAACCACTCTCGCGTTTTGATCCTATCTTGAAAGTAATAGCTTTGATCTAGTTGTGCTAATACAAGTTTGAGTGGCTGCTCTGCGGTTATTTCTCTGCCAGCTAACCATGTGGTGCTGTTTTTCAAAAACTGAGTCATTTGCTCGTTAATGGTATTTCGATAAGGATTACTACCAAATACCAAGTAACGGCCTTGCTCACCATCACTAGTCCCGACTACAGCAAGATTTCTAATTTTTGTCTCGTAGCCATCTTGCCAACTATTGTTGGTAAGTAGTACCGGCTCATTGAATGGATACGTGGCATTTAATAGCGTTGCATCCCAGGTTGGATACCAGCTTAATTCATCAAGGGTGGAGCTTGAGCCAAACCCAAATAAGCTATTTTTAATGCTTTGAAAGCGCGCTTTGTGGGTATCAATTTCATTAAGTGTCGCATCAAGAAGTAATTCGCTGTTTGGCACAACCAGCGCATTACCCGTTTCGAGTGCCTCGGCCACATAACTTTGAGTAATGTTTAACACAAACTCGAAGCTAGTCTCTGTACGTGAATCAGAGGCTGTGATTGTGAATTTATGTTCACCAAGTTCTTCATTACTCGCGGTGCCAGATAAGATGCTAGTTTGCTCATCAAAACTTAGCCACGTTGGTAAACCTGTTACGGTTAAGCTCACATCATCGTTGTCTGCATCGTTGCTGACTAACTGCACACTCAATGCCTGCTCAGCACGCACTTCACTACTCAGTGGAGAAACCACTGGCGCTGAGTTTGCTCTGGCAGCGATGTTAAATGTTTGCTCTGCCTGCTGCGTCACTTCGCCATCTGAATAACGAAAACGAATTTGCTGTTCGCCCGTATTCGCAAACAAGGGCGTGCCGCTAAAACTGAGGTTAGTCGCATCAAAGCTAAGCCAATCAGGTTTACTAACTTCACTTATTACCACAGTGTCATTTTGTGCATCAGTAAATGTTAGCTGGTAAGTATAAGCTTGGCCTTCATTGCTATCCGATGGTGTAGACGTGAGCGTTGGCGGCGTATTTTCGACAAGCTTGGCTTCTACATTAATATCAATCAAAAGCTGGGCAGACAGCTGCCCATCAGTGACCGTAAACTCAATGTTTGCATACTTACCTGCTTGCTCTGGCGTGCCACTGATACTTGCTGAGGCTTCATTAAAACTTAGCCAACTTGGTAAGTTTGTTACAGACAAAGTAAGAGGGTCATTATCTGGATCAGAGACTTCAGGGCTAAAACTCAAGGTTTCACCAACACGTAAAGTCTGTGATTGACCGCTGATTTGCGGCGCTTGATTTTGTGGTGTTTCGGTTACAGGAGGGGTTGTTGTTTGTTTTTCATCTGAGCCTGAGCCGCCACAAGCAGCAAGTGTTAGCAATACAGCCGAGCATAATAGCGAGCGTTTGCACAAAGAGTAAGGTGCGTTCATTGAGTTCTTATCGGTATGGTAAACAATTTTTTAACATTATAAGCCGATACTACAAACTAATATCTCGGAAAAAATACGTAAATTGATATCGCTGTCATTAATTGTTTAAACCATAAAAAGCCCCATGAAGGGGCTACTTAAAGGTTATGACAGGTTTGCAAAATCAGGTCTGGGTAACTTTTCGAGTATGGCGTATAAATAAATCACCACAACGCAAAGCCCTCCTGCTACAAAGAACAAGGTTGGGCCATTGTAATAATCTAAAATTAAACCACCTCCGAGTGGCGCTAAAGCAAACCCTAAATCGTAAAACGAAGCTGCGCCAAAGTAGGCACCGCGAAGATGTGAAGGCGCCAGCCTATCAAGGTGAACGTTCATCGTCGGAAACAAAATGGTTTCGGCCAAACTCATCACCACTATCGCACCAATCCAGCCCCAGAATAAATCGATTGGATTAAGTGCTAGCCAAAACTGCGACACCATCAATAGCACCAAGCCAATTTGAATGCGCACCGTTAGGCTAAATCGCGCCATCATTTTTAACAGCAGAAATTGGCTTGAAATGATCACTAACGCATTGGTAAATATCAATGCCGAAATCAGTGCTAATAAATCGGGAGCCTCTGCACGAGTTAAGTATTGTATGAGTGAACTATCCATTTGCGCATAAATAAACATGCACAAAATATTGGCTAAAATTAAACACTGCAACAGCTTATCTGCAAATAAAATACGTAAAATTTGCTTTCCCTGTACAGCTGGTTTTTTCTCTTCTGGCTCGTCGATTGCGGCAGTATTCTTTGCAGCTTTATCACTAAAATTAAAGCCCCAAACAAGCAGTACCAATAAAATAGCAAATGCCCCTGCGGTAATATAAAAGCTCGACTGCTCACCGGTTAAACCTAGCCATACTCCGGCTAATGGGCCCACCGCACAGCCCACATTAACAATAAAGTACAGCGACTGCATGGCCAGCTCACGAGTTTGTGCATCATCAATAATATCGCCAATTGCCGCACTGGTTAATGGTCGCCAAAGCGCAGTCGCAATCGAGCATAAGGTCATCACAATCACATAACCGGCCACGGTTTCTACCTCAGCCAACAGCGAGAAAGAAATGATATACAGCACGCCGGTAATGTACATCAGCGTATGCCGGCCCACTTTATCGGATAGGCTACTGCCAATAAAACTGGTAAACACCGAAATCACCGCAGCACTGGTAAGTACCAACCCGACTTCTGTTGCCGATAAAGCAAACTTTTCGTACAAAATCACCGCGAGAAATGGCCATACCATGTAATAGCTGCCACGGATAATAAACGAGCCAAATAAGAAGATCCACATAAGCACAGGAAACTGCTTAAAGCGCGCTAAAGAGATGTCTGAATTCATTATTTTAATTTTTATGGTGATGATGGAAGCACTATACATTAACAGGCTTTAAGATTGTAAATTGACTTCGCTTTAATCACCTTATTTTACTAATCAACAAAAACATAAATAGAAAAAAGTTGTAATAACTGTAAATGCAACTTGAAAAAGATTAATCTAAATAAGAATAATTATTGATTGTATTTTTCATTTCTGTACTATACGCAGCGTCCCTCAAAGGGATAACCTACAAAAAGAACTGGAACCCTACAATGAAATCAATAAAACCAAGCTTACTGGCACTTGCCATAGCAACACATTTTTCAGCCTTTGCTGATGACGCTAAGCCGAAACAAGATATGGAACGCTTAGTAATCACTGCAACAGGTTTTGAGCAAAAAGTTACCGAAGCACCTGCAAGTATTTCAATTATCACCAATGAAGATATTAAATCTCATGCCTTCACCTCAGTACTTGATGCTGTGCAGTATTTAGAAGGTATCGACATTGGCACAACTCGTGATAAAACGGGCCAAGGCAGTGTGAGTATGCGTGGTTTAACAGGTGAATACACCCTGTTACTAATTGATGGTAAACGCCAAAATAACCATGGCGACATTTACCCAAACAATTTTGGTGGCAACGCGTTTAACCACGTACCACCGGTTGATGCGATTGAGCGAGTTGAAGTAATTCGCGGTCCTGCATCAACACTTTATGGTGCAGATGCGCTGGGTGGTGTAATCAATATCATCACTAAAAAGCACACTGACAGCTGGAGTGGTGCAGTATCTTTTAGCCGTTCACTACAGCAAAACGATGATTTTGGTGATGACATTACCACTGACTTTAGTGTGATGGGCCCGCTAATTAAAGACGTATTAAGTTTAGGTGTGCGCGGCAGTGTTTACGAACAACAAGCATCATCGCCAACTTTTGAACCAGCGACCGATCCTAATGGTGTTGTACATACTCGTTCATTAGGCTTTGGCAGTGGCGGTCGTACCGTTGATAACACAAATGAGCAGTATGGTTTTACGTTAACTTATACCCCGTTTGAATCTCATCATTTACGTTTTGATTATGACAATTCAAGCCAAGTGTACGACAACACACCAAGCTACGACATTGAATCAGGCACAATTACTTACCCACTTGGTACTAAAGATAACATTGAGTCAATTTGGCAAGATCGCCGCGGCCAAGTAAACCCGCGCGCAGGTTACGCCGCAGACCAAGAGTTTGACCGTGAATGGTGGTCACTCAGCTACGATGGCGAGCTTGACTGGGCAACGGTAAAAGCCTCTGTGTCTTATGTTGATACGCAAAACAATGGCCGTACTTTACCACTGAGTGTAAGCGAGCGATTAGAGCTGCAAGCTATGTACGATGGTACTGGCGAATACGAAGGAATGGACGAGCAAGCACGTAAAGACTTAGCTGAAGAAACATTCTTACCACGCCCTGCTCGCCCACTTGAAAGCAGCCAATATACCTATGACTTACGTTTTGATATTCCAATCGAGGGGCGCTTTGGGAGCCATAACCTAGCAATTGGTGGCCAGCTTATCGACGGTGAATTAAAAGACGGTGTATTTGGTCTTGAAAGTGATCAAGCTGGCAAAGTACAAGAGCAAAACATGTACTCAATCTTTGCCGAAGATAACTGGATGGCAACTGATAACTTCACCTTTACACTTGGTGCTCGTTACGATGACCACGATGTATTTGGTAGCCAAGTATCACCTCGTGTTTACGGTGTATATAACTTATCTGACACTTGGACCTTAAAAGGTGGTGTAAGTACAGGTTACAAAACACCAAAAACAACTGACCTTTATGACGGGATCACCGGATTTGGTGGCCAAGGCACAAGCCCATTTGCAGGTAACCCTGAATTAGAACCAGAAACCAGTGTTAACTCAGAAGTTGCACTTTACTGGACTTCACTTGATGGCGATCACAACATTAACGTGACTTACTACAACACCAAGTTTGAAGACAAAATTGCCAGCGGCGATACAATTTTAAGCTGTGAACAAACTAACGACGTACGTCCATGTGTGAACCTAGGTCAATACGATCAGCTTGGCTACGATAGCTACAGCCAAAAGATCAATATCGACGAAGTAGACCTTCAAGGTGTTGAAATTGCTGGTCAATACACAATCACTAAAACAGTGTCTGTTAACGGTAACTACACCTGGACTGATAGCGAACAAAAGAGCGGTCCTGAACAAGGTCAACCATTAACTAACTCAGCTGAGCACATGGCAAACCTTACCCTAAACTGGGAAGCGACAGACTTTATGAACTTATACCTACAAGGTGTATATCGTTCAGACCGTTACCGCGGTTGGGATAACGTGCACGATAAAGCGCTGTATTACAAAAACTACAACCTACTTAATTTAGGTGCGCAGTTTTATGTAAATGAGTACGTGCAAATCAATGCCCGTGTAAACAACCTATTAGACGAAGATTTCACCTCTTATAGCACAAGCTATACCGACCTAAATGGCGATGGTGAGTACGAATATCTAACAGGTCGCGGTGTAATTAGCGAAGTTACATTCACAGACGACTACAACGTTAAAGATAAAGGCCGTAACTTCTGGATTGGCGTTACCGCTTACTTCTAAGTAAATTCCCTGAAAATAGACAGCATGTAGTCATATGCTGTCTATTTTCCTTACCGTCCCTATTACTGCTCCTGTTATCAGTATTCTTTTTACTGTCACTAAATTGCCAACTTCACACATTAAGCTGATGGTACCTGCGTAAGCCTATTTGTCAGTCTATGGAACATATCCTTACAGCCAGCGGTATTTGTATTAGTTATCAAGATGAAGGCGATAAAAATGCGCCGGTGATCATCTTAATTATTGGCTTAGGTGCTCAATTTACCGTTTGGCCAGAGTCGCTTTATTTTGGCTTGGTCGAAAAAGGCTTTCGGGTTATTCGTTTTGATAATCGTGATGCAGGGCTATCCTCATCGTTAGATGAGTTAGGCAAGCCGAGTCTCGTAAAGCATTGGCTTAGCCGCCGATTACCCATTCGCGCAAAGCTGCCCTATTCGCTCGATGACATGGCTCGCGATGTAAAAGAATTAATGGATGCACTGGCTATCAAAAAAGCGCACTTAGTGGGGGCGTCGATGGGTGGCATGATTGCGCAAATTGCCGCGGCAAAGTATAAAAAACGTGTACTGAGCTTAACTTCAATTATGTCGAGTAGCTCGCCGTTATCGTTTTCGGGATCAAACATTAACCTTTTGGTAAAGCTCGCAAAAATACGCCCCCGAAGCAATAATAAAGAAGCCGCGATTGATTACAATGTTAGGCTCAACCAACTCATTGGCAGCCCAGCCTACCCACAAGATGAACACGCTTTATACGCCAACGCTGAACGCTATATTGAGCGGGCCCACACAAATCAAACAGGCTTTAAACGTCAGCTTGCAGCCATTGCCGCAACGCCTTATCGCGAGCAATTACTAAAAAAGATTAAAGCGCCCACGTTAGTAATTCACGGCAGTGCTGATCCTGTTATGCCGCTGTCTGCGGGTATTAACACCGCCCTGTTAATAAAGCGCAGTAAGTTAAGAGTCGTGCCCGGAATGGGCCATGATTTTCCACCCGCTTTAATGAAAAAAATGACTAAGTGGATAGCTAAACATGCCGCTAAAGTCAGCGCCAAAAAAGCCGCTAAAAAACCCTAAAAGCATGATAGAATTATCATACAATTTATAAGGTTAGCGTTTTATGTTACGTGTATTTTTTAGTCTATTTTTAATCATCCCTTGGTTAAGTTTTGCCGGTGTGTCACTGAGCGAGCAGCGCATTATTTATCAAGGCGAAATTAATGCCAAAAACAATCAACATGTTGCACAGCTTTTGGCTGAGCAGCAAAACATAAACAGCATACAAATCACCAGTGGTGGCGGAAACATTGATTTAGGTATGGATCTCGCCGAATTGATTTTGGCGCATAATTTAAAAGTTCATGTAAAACAATTTTGCTTTTCGTCGTGTGCTAATTACGTATTACTTGCAGGAAACCCTACCACCATAGCTAAGAACGCCATTGTCGGTTGGCACGGCGATGCCGCTTCAGCTCGCTGGCGAGATAGCGATATTGATGCCATGGTAAGCCATTTAAAAGAGCCAGAAAAAACAACCAAGTGGCAGGCTTTGCGCACTCAATACGATGAAATAATCGCAAAAGCCATGGCTCGTGAAAAAGCCTTTTATGCAAAACGCGGAGTTAATCATGACTTGCTAACGATTGGTTTATCTAAAGAGCTAAAACGTGCAGCTGTGGCACAAAAAGCCAGAGGCTGGAGCTACTCAAAAAAAGCACTCAATACACTGAATGTGAGTAATATTGAGTTTGCAGATTGGCAGCCCCGCTCAGCAAAGAACTTTCCGTTACTAATAATTAGTGACCTTGGGGATTAGCTTTTGTAATCACGGATATAACGGTAATCAAATTCGGTGTCATCTAGAATGTCGCAATAATCACGAAAATCATTACTCTGCATTTGCTGAATATCGATGATCACCGACTGCTCTGTTACGAGTTTTTTAAAGCTTTGCAATAGCGTACGTCCTTGCTTTGCATCTATATGGCAACCGAATTGATAAATGTCATATAGCCGAGCGAACTGATCACCGCTCTGTCTTGAGCTTGCCATGAGTGCTTCACCACGCTCAAAAGCAAGCATTCTTCCCAGAATAAATTGCGCTCTAGGTTCATTTTTATGTTCAACGAGATAACGTAAAATAGTTTCTGATTTAAATGTATCTTGTGGAAAATTCCCCTGATAAACGCCTCGCTCATCAAAGTGACGACCCGAATAGTAGGCAAAAGCATAGCTAAATGCTTTTTTGTCAGACAAGGTTGCAAGAAACTCATCATCTGTTGGAATATGTTTTGCTCTAAACTTAGCTGCTTGATGTTGCTCTTGCTCCACCTGTTTTTCAACAAACAAATACTGCTGGTGAGCAAATGCACCAACGGCGCCTGCAAAACTCAAACATGATGTAGCAATTAGGGTACTCGGTAATACTACCAACCAATGATTTTTAATTTTTTTATACCCTGCCAGCTCACCGGATTCATACACCTCAGCAAATAACTTATGGTCAATAAATGGAATGCTTTTACGTGCAATAAATGCTGCTGACCAAGAGCCAAGTGCAAATAACAAAGCATAAATTGATAAAGACAATGTACCGCTGATCAAAACCTCTGAACTGAGCGCAACAGCGATTACAGATAGGTATGCAATAAGTGAAATAACTGAAAAGATACGATCATAGCCACGCCCATGAATACGAACAGCTAGGCCAACGAGTACGCCGCTAATCACTAACATTACAGGCCCAATAGCACTTTTAATTGAAAATACTGTGATCCATAAAATAATGATTGGGATACTCCAGCAAGCTACGCCGATTGCGGCTGCAAGTGGACTTTGCTTAACTAGTTTTGCTTTAACTTGCTCTCGACTCTGCTCAGTAACAGACATATCAACTCCGTTTTCGTTTTATTATTATTTTCCTGTGAAACAAAGTGATTCTAACTAGAACAGCTGATTATAAAAAGAGGAACATAAATTTTCGTGATACAAAAAAAGCCACCTCGCAGTGGCTATTTAAAATAGACTTTAATTAAACACTAAATTGATGCCATGGGCCTGTTATAGCAAGTGTTTTTGAAGGTGAGTAAACGTTCACAAACAAAGTGCTACCATCGGGTGAAAAACAGGCACCAGCCAGCTCAGTTTGCGCCACTAAGCGGGCAAAATTATAAACTTGGCCTTGGGGTGTCACACCACGAAGATGATTATCAACCACATCGGTGTATTGGTCTTCACAAACAATTAAGTGACCATTAGGTGACACGGTTAGGTTATCGCCAAAGTTGTAGAGAGTTTTGCTAGTACTTTCTACAAACAACGAGATCTTACCAGGTTGATGTGCTTCTTTATCTGTGCCCTCAAATTCTGATGGCTGATATTTCATAACCTGACCAAGTTGTTTTTTACCACCATTGGTACAGCAAAAATAAAGCTCTTTATCACCCCAGTGAATACCTTCACCACGAGCAAACAATGCTGCACCTTCTTTGTAGCCACGTAGGCGTAGGTCGTCTTTCGGGCTTTCAGGGTTATCTAGATTGACCCACTCAACCTCAAGCTCTTGATGTAGCCCCATGGCTTTATTATTCCAGTTACGGCTATCGAATTGTGGCTTACCTTTTACCACCATCGCTTGTAATTGCCCGCCTTTATGCAGCTTGCCATATTCATTTGGAATAAAACGATAAAAGACGCTATCACCTTTATCTTCAGTTAAATAAACAATGCCCGTACGCGGATCAACGGCAGCCGCTTCGTGGTTAAATCGACCCATGGCTTTTAATGGCTCAGGTTTAATTAAGCCTTTGCTATTTGCGGGTACTTCAAAAATATAACCATGATCTTGGTTAAATCCATCGGCTTTAGTATCGGTGGTTTCTTCGCACGTAAGCCAGGTGCCCCATGGCGTAATACCGCCAGAACAGTTACGAATAGTGCCGACCAATGACAAGTACTCTTGCTCTTTTTGAGAAGTTTTTAAGTTATACACGATATGACTTGTGCCACCCGGTAACGCCACACCGTCAATGTTAGTATCAAAAGCCAGAGGTGTTTTATGATTGGCAATACTTGCTTCAGCTTTCGCTAAGTCTTTTGGCTTTAGCTCATGGTTTCGCACTAATGCAACACGGTCATTACCAAGCGCTAGACAGCCCATGCCATCAGCTTTGTCCGGTACTGTAAACCCATCAGACATTTTCTCACCTAGGCTTGAAACTACTTGATAACTAAAGCCCTCGGGTAAGTCGAGCAATTTATCTGGATCAGGAATTAACGGACCAAAGCCCACAGCCGTTGTTTTTAAATCACCTAACGACACTTTACCTATGGCACTTTTTGATAATCCTAAAAAGGCTAATGTGCCCGCCCCTACTAAAAATTCTCGACGTGAAACCATGCTAACTCCAAGCTCAAAACCAGCTTTATCATACAAATAAAAAAGGCATTATAAAGCAATGAAACTATAAAAAGTTACATTATCACAATATTCACGAAATTGTCATAAAGCACTACTCTTTGATGATTGCTAGTTGCTCATTAGGTAGCAGCACAATTAAGTAACCACGCTGCTCTAAGTTACAAAAATCAAATTCAAAACCGGCAATTTGTAAGTCACTAGCGCAATGAGTTAACGGTATATAAGCTGTTGCTGTTGCTTCAGTTAATTCACTATTAGCAAGTTTATAGCTGTAGTTCGTATTGCCGATAAAACTAACCAGCCTAACCACAGGGTAATCACCACTATCTACAGCCTCAGTGCGTGCTAAAAAAGCCAGTTTCAGCGTTTCGCCATCCATATAAATGATCACATAATTAGCTATATCACTAACAACCCACTTTTGTAGATGAGCTTTTATTTCAGCATCATAAAAAGCTGCAAAGCCAACCTTTCCGACCACAGAACGCTTAAAGTTAAGCTTTTCAAAACCACCGTAGCCATCGATTGATTGTTGGAAGTTCTGCTCCTTATAAATTGCGCTTGTTGGTGTGTTGTTTCGTAGGTTCATCATATAAAAATCAACCGGGTACTCGCTAAAGTTATAAACATAATAGTCACTTTCATAGACACCTTGGTATAAATCGTCTTCGTCAAACACTTCCTCTTCAGCGCTATTGCAACCAGTTAGTAAGAGTAAAATGCATAATCTCAGTAGATAATTCATTGCTCATCCCTTTTTCTAAAAACGATAATTTATAGTTGCAGCGAATTGCTGCTTGGCAGTTTCTCCCACGAGCGGGCTTTTTTTGATAGTTGAGTCAAGTTGCTCATACCGCAAGCTCGTAAAAACAGACCACTGCTTATTAAAAACATAAGTCAGGTTTAGCGAGGTGAATGGGTTAAGGGCTGCACTTGGCTGATATTCATATCTGCCAAACTCAGGGGCGATATTGCCATTAGCTATGCCATACAGGTATTGAGTGTATTTTTTATCTTGCCAATAAAAACCGAGATCAGCACTTAGCTGTAACCCTAATCCTTGGCCATAAATCGGTAGGTTATAGCGGGCAAGAAACGTAAGTCCATCGGAGTGATTCGAAATATCTTGCGCTAAACGAACAAAAAGCTGTTTATATTGCAGCTGAGTTCTGAAGGTTAGCTCACCTTTGCCGTCTTTATAGTCAGTGAAAACCTCATCATCCGACAACTCATCACTAAAGATTAAACTGCTATCGTAGGTTTCATCTCGGAAACTAAGCCCCATTGACGCTTCAAACTCTGCGCCTTGTAAAAAGGCATATTGCACTAAGCCATATTTAGGCCCTATGCGCCAGTTGCCTTTTCGGGCGTTGAAGTATGGCAAGACCATGGTTTGAATATCGTGATCTCGCCATGCTGTATCAATAGCCAATTGTGCAGCACCGACCTCCATTTGCCATTGCTGTGATTGCTCATCGGCCTTGGCATCATCAACAAATAATGCTGCTAAACAATAAGCTACAATCAACAGATAAGAAAAAAGACTATTTCGCAGAAATTCATGTTTGGTCATGATAATGTCCCTATATTGGTGTTTTAATGCAGTTTAACGCCTCACCATTAGGACTGACTTGCTGCAAATGTCACATATTTAATCGTGACATTTGTCATATACATAAACGAATAATTGCGGATTAAACTAAGCGTATGAACAAACTCTTGCAAACGTTGATACATCGAAGCGATTTTATACTCTCAGCAATCACCTGGGGGTTTGTGTTTCTTTATACTCTGCACGCTTGGTCGCAAAGAGCAGAGTCGGCGCAGCTAAGTTTTAGTACAATAAATACGTTTTTGATCAGTGTGTTATTTATAAGCTTTTTTGCTTTTTTAATTTATTTTGAGTTTTTCAGATCACGATTTAAGCACTATCAAACCCGTATTTTGAACTTCACTATCGCTAATGTTGTGCTATTGATGTGGCTATTTAATATTGGCTTTGTTGCAATTCTATTGATCATCTTCTTAGTTAAATTCAGCGATTACGAGCCAAACAAAGCCAGCCTCTATTTACTCATTTGCCTGCCCTTTTTGATGGCGCTGACGCTTCACTATGGCTTTGATAAGCAATTTGTATTGCTCAACGGGTTGGCTTTCACTTTATACAATAGCTTTGCCTATCGCTTTGCTACTCGGCTTATTTCTGAGCGTAAAGCCAAAGAACAAGCAGCCCATTTATTACGTGAATTAAAAGCAACTCAAGCGCTTTTAAACGATACCGCAACTCGCGATGAACGTATTCGTATTGCCAGAGATTTACATGATACCCTTGGCCACCACCTTACAGGACTCAGTATTCACTTAGAAGTCGCCAATCACTGTGCTAATCATGAAGCACCAAAACACATAACTAAAGCACAGCAAATTACCCGCTTGTTATTAAATGATGTGCGTGACTCTGTCTCGTCAATGCGAGAAAACCAAACCATTGATTTACATGCATCGCTTAATTCACTGTGCAGCCATGTTACAGGCTTAAATGTCACACTCAATTACGATGAAAATATAAAAATAAGTGATACGTTATTGGCACAAACGTTATTTCATACTGTGCAAGAAGCGATTACGAATTGTATTAAACACAGTGATGCGACCGAGCTGTCGGTAAGCTTAGACCTCCAAGCTGATTCAGTGCATCTCACTATTTATGATAACGGCGGCGAAATGCCCAAGCTGAACTTAGGCAATGGCTTAACAGGCATGCAAGAGCGCTTAGCTTTAGTGCGAGGGGCAATCAAGTTTGAACAAAATAATAATGGGTTTGCGATTGCTGCAACGCTACCTCATAAACTTAATCCACATACTTTGGCGTAAAAAATGATTAGGGTATTACTCGTTGATGACCAAACATTATTAAGAGAAGGCTTAAAAAGCTTACTCGCCCTTAAAGCAAGTATTCAAGTCGTGGCTGAGACTGACAATGGCCAAACGGCTCTTGAGATGCTCAAGCAACATTCTATTGATGTTGTACTCCTTGATATTCGCATGCCTATTCTAGACGGTATTGGCGTACTGAAAAGTATGCAAGCACAACAGCTGAGGCAACCAGTACTGGTACTCACGACCTTTGATGATAGTGAACAAGTGCTAGAATGTATTCGCTATGGCGCTAAGGGTTATGCGTTAAAAGATATTAATTTAGAGCGCTTGGTCAGCGCCATCGAAACACTTGCTAAAGGTGGCTCAGCGCTAGCTCCTGCGATCACCGAGCGAATTTTGAATAAGCCCACTAAAACAACCGATACTTCTTTAGCAACTCCTGATAAATTAAGTAAAAGCGAGCTTAGAGTGCTCAATTTAATCGCTGCAGGCTATTCAAATAGTGAAATCGCCGAGGCACTTTATAAGTCTGAAGGGACTATCCGTAATCAAGTGTCTTTTATTCTCAGAAAGCTAGATGTACGTGATAGAACCCGTGCAGCATTAAAAGCAATTGATCTAGGTTTGATATAATTGCAAATCATTTTTAATCTCATTAAGCTTTTATCATACAAGTAAATCGCTTAAACTAAGGCTTAACTTTTTTAAAGAAGCAACCGCTATGTTCCTAAAATCAAAAACATTTATTGCATTTTCATTGGCGCTTTTAAGCTTTAGCCAACACGCCTTTAGCTTACAATTTGGCAATCAAGTCGACAGTGACAAACTCATTAAAATTTCGACGGTTATGGCCTCACCAGACGATTACCTTGCAAGTCCAATTACCGTGGAAGGGACTATCACTGGGGTTTGCGAAAAACGTGGTTGCTGGATGACGCTCGCATCAGACAAACGCTTTGAAAACTTACGTATCAAAGTTGAAGATGGCGACATGGTATTCCCGATGACGGCTAAAGGCAGTAAAGCTATCGTAACCGGTAAGCTCGATAAAATTCAGCTTAGCCTTGGCCGCACTAAAGCGCTACTTGCTCACAAAGCGCAGCAAGCTGGCGAAAGCTTTGATGCAAACTCTGTGACTGAAGCAATGGCTATTTATCAGCTCGTCCCGAGCGGAGTTGAAATAATTGAGTAACAAACGAGGTATCAACTGGTTTAAGTTAAACAGAAACTTGCACCGCGATATTGGTTACTTTTGTGTTGGTTTAGTGATTATTTTTGCGGTGTCAGGCATTGCAGTGAACCACAAAGATGATTGGAACCCAAACTACAAAGTAAGCAACCAGCAAATCGGTGTGAGCGATGAAACTTGGCAATTAGATAATGACGAGTTGCTGATTCAACAAATTATCTCTCATGCTGATGTAAGCGAGCCGGTAAAGGCTTCTTATTGGGTGTCGCCGCAAGAGTTTAAGGTGTTTTTAAAAAACGGTAACAATCTCAGCCTGAAACTCAATCAAGATATCATAAACTATGAAGCCATTGAGCCTCGTCATGTATTTCAAGCATTTAACCGTTTACACTTGAACGAGACAACCGCTTCGTGGGTTATTTTTTCTGATATTTTTGCAGGGCTGCTGCTGTTTTTAGCGATCAGCGGCTTGTTTATGATCAAAGGTAAAAATAGCCCATGGGGCAGCCGCTCAGTATTAGTCATTAGCGGTATGTTGCTCCCCGCTGCTTATGTGTTTTTATAAGCTAAAGCTCCCTGTTGCCATCCTCGCAAAGAACGATGGCAACTTTTTTAATTAATTTAATCCTCACCAACTTTGTAACACAGTCTTTCTTAAAATAACTATTCGCAGAACCCTCCCTTTGCTTACGCATTTTATAGCAGCTCAAAGTGTGTTTACTTAGCTCTTAAAACCTCTCACCTACCTATTATTGTTTTTTTAAATGATGGCTTTATTGCTTTTATTTGTGAGCATTTTCATCGAAAAAGCAAAAAACGCTGTCAAATAGAACCTGAAAAAGGGACTAACTTAGTCATAATTTACGACTAAATTGCAATTATTTATTACTAGATAAATTTAAAAACAAAACACTTTCAACTTATTGAAGGTAATTAAATTGTAAAGTAAATTAATGATTTATTATTATTGATATTGATAATCACTATCATTACGATCCCGATTCAAATTAACCGAGAAGGAATTGAGTCGTGAATCAATTAGCCCCCGTGCTTAATGCTCATTCATCAATAAACGTTGATGAACAGCCCCATGCGTTTATTTTTAACGAAAATAATTTACTCAAATATGAGATGGCTTCAATGCAAACAATGTCGCTCATCCATCAAGCGCTGCGTTCTGCAAAACAAGTTCATTCTGGCGTCTGCCACAAAGAGCTCAGTAAACAAATAGCCAGAGTAGAACTAAATCAACCTCTCAATAACGTTGAGCAAGCGCTAAATGAAGTAAAATCGTTGTATTTAGATCATGCTGTCTATTTTCATCATCCAAAGTATGTTGCCCATCTAAACTGCCCCGTTGCTTACCCTGCGGTGATAGCCGAACAGTTATTAACTGCTATAAATTCTTCGTTAGACACCTGGGACCAAAGTGCTGGCGGGACGCTCATTGAGCAAAAGTTAATTGACTGGAGTATCGAACGCATTGGCTTAAGTGCTACTGCCGATGGCATATTCACAAGTGGCGGCAGTCAATCTAATTTAATGGCATTGTTACTTGCTAGAGACCATGCAGCAGAGCGCTTATCAGGGCACCTTATTCGCGATTTTGGTTTAGGTCCAGATGCTCATCGCTACCGTATTTTTTGCTCTGAAGTCAGCCATTTTAGTATTCAAAAGTCAGCCGCTTTACTGGGTCTTGGCTATAACGCGGTTGTTCCGGTTACAGTTGATAAAGAGTTTAAAATGGACCTAGCCGCACTTGATGCAGCGATTGATGAATGTAAAGCACAAGGCAATATTCCGATAGCACTTGTTGCCACCGCAGGCACAACTGACTTTGGTTCAATAGACCCTATCGATGAGCTAAAAACGCGGTGCAAAGCTGATAATTTATGGCTTCATGTCGATGCCGCTTATGGCTGTGGACTACTTGCCGCTGACGATCACCGTCACTTACTCAATGGCATTGAACAGGCTGACTCGGTGACGTTAGATTACCACAAATCATTCTTACAACCTGTCAGTAGCAGTGCTTTTATTGTTGCTGATAAAAAGCAATTTAAACATTTAACTCATCATGCTGATTATTTAAATCCGTTTAACGACAACCCACAAGCAGCGCCAAACCTTGTTGATAAAAGCATTCAAACGACTCGCCGTTTTGATGCCTTAAAACTTTGGCTAACTTTACGCATTATGGGCCACGAACAAATTGGCAAAGTGTTTTCTTCTGTTATGGCACTAGCCCGTAGTAGTTATGTGGCACTCAAACAAGACCCTGAATTTGAGCTAATTCATCAACCTGAACTCAGTACCTTAGTGTTTCGCTTTAACGATAAAAACCTCAGTGATGAGCAATTAAACCTGCTTAATTATCAAATTAAAGATGAGCTATTCAAACAAGGTGAGTGTGCCATTGCTCGAACCAAATTTAGAGGTATCAACTACTTAAAGTTCACGCTACTTAATCCAAACACACAGATTGAAGACATTAAAAGTATTGCAGCTGATATTAAAGCCTGCGCCTACAGCATCAAGGCACGTCTAAAAGTAGAGGAAACTAGCTATGAATAAAGTGTACGATTTAATTGCCGTAGGTCTTGGTCCGTTTAACCTCAGTTTGGCATGTTTAGCTGAGCCAATTGAAAAACTTGATTCGTTATTTTTAGAACAACGTGATGAATTTAATTGGCATCCAGGGCTGATGCTCGATGGCGTTACATTACAAACACCATTTATGTCAGATTTAGTTACATTGGCAGATCCAACCAATCCATACAGCTTTTTAAACTATGCGAAACAACAAGGTAAGCTGTATCAGTTTTATATTCGAGAAAGTTTCTTTTTACTGCGCGAGCAATACAACCAGTATTGCCAGTGGGCAGCAAGTCAATTAAGTAACATACAATTTGGTCATAAAGTCATTCATAGCCAGTTTGATCACACTAAGCAGCTCTATGTACTCACTGTTGAATCTGCAAAGCAAACAAAAACGCTTTATTGTCGTCACTTGGTACTGGGCACAGGTCCCTCACCTTATTACCCACCCGCTGTTCAGGCAGAAGATACACAGCTCTGCCATGCCACTGAATATCTGTATAAACGGGATGAATTAGTAAATAGCAAGAGCATCACTGTGATTGGCTCAGGGCAAAGTGCTGCTGAAGTATTTTATGATTTGTTGTGTGACATTAAACAGCATAACTACCAACTCAATTGGGTAACGCGAGCGCCGCGTTTCTTTCCTCTTGAGTACACGAAACTCACGCTTGAAATGACTTCTCCTGAGTATGTTGATTACTTTTATAACCTAGAACAGGCCACCAAACAGGAGTTACTAGCCAAGCAACGTAATTTATACAAAGGCATCAACTCAGAGTTAATTAATCAGATTTATGATCAGCTCTATCAACTTGATATTCAAGGTGTGAACCGCGCAAGGTTATTGACCAACAGCGAGCTCATTAAAAAACAAGGCAGTAAGTTAGTTTTTAGACACAGTGAACAACAGGCTGAATTTAGCTTACATAGTAATCACGTCATCATGGCTACGGGCTTTAGTTATCAGCTACCCGATTTTCTAAGTGGCTTAATGAGCGAGATAAATTGGCTAGATAACGGGTGCTTTGCTGTTGAGCGGAATTACAGTATCGACAAGCTACAAAGGTTGTTTGTACAAAATGCTGAGCTGCACAGTCATGGTTTTGTAACGCCAGATCTGGGCATGGCCTGCTATCGAAACAGCCATATTCTGCGCTCAATTTTAGGTTATGCCCCCTACCCTGTTGAAACACAAATTGCCTTTCAAGAGTTTGGTTTACCCGATGTTGTCAACGAAAAACAGAAGCAAATAGCATGAAACAACCCGCATTAAAATCAAGCTTGGTGCTGCTGACGATTATTTCTGTTGTTTGTGACACCATGATTTTGCCCTTTTACCCGCAGTTTTTTAGTGCCCAATTTGGTTTGCAATCAAGTAATCACATTGGTGCCTATATCGCTGTTTGCTGCATCACCGTGATGTGTGCTTTCCCTGTATGGGCGAAAATAGCGCAGCACGTGCACGAGCTGTATTTATGGGTGATCACCCAAATAATGGCTGGGCTATTGGGTGTTGCGTGCTTTTACAGCGAAAACGTGTGGAGCTTTTGGCTGTTATCACAGCTGATGCTGGTATTTAAAGCAAGTTACCTGCTTATTTACCCCTTTGTTCTTAGTATCGAAGAAAAACAACAGCACCTCGGTGTCGTTGCTTTATTTAGTGTGCTTTTACAATTTGGCGGTATTGGCGGTGCTTTATTAGGTGGCTTGATCATCCAAAGTATTGAGCCGCGCTTTTTATATTTAGTAATGGCTGCGGGCGACTGCTTACAGGTTATGCTCTGCTTATATTTAATTTACTTATTAAAAGTAAGCTACAAGCCACGCGAATTAACCGCATCATCAGTAAAACGAAAGCGTTTCCCTGGCTACATTATTCGCTTAGGGGTTATATCTATGGGCGTGTACTTCAGCATGTTCTTAGCAACGCCATACTTTACGCTACTTTGGCAACAAGTAAGTGATTTCAGCAATGCACTGTTAGCTGGCGCTGTGTTTGCTATCCCTGCTTGGGTTGCACTTGTCATTTTGATTACAACCAAAAACAAACCTGCAACCAATCAACACAGTAAAACAATCGCCTATGCACTTGTATTAAGCAGTATCGGCCTATTTATACAACTTAGCTCACACTGGCAATGGCTTGTGTTCGGCCGTGTTGTATTTGCTATTGGGCTATTTTTACTGACCGTGCGTCTGCAAGTCATGTTGTTTGCAATGAGCGAACCACGCTTTTACTCAAGCGACTTTGCCAAGCTTCATTTTATGCAAAATATCGGCGTCATCTGCGCCTCATTTTTAGCGGGAGATTTAGTATCTCGCTTTGAACTTAACACCCCATTACTGACGGGCTCTGTTGGCTTTGCCATCACTTTATGTTTGTTTTATCTGCTTTTTTTACGCAACAAACATACCTCAACAGACCCTATTCACAGTTATTAATTTTTAAGAGAACACGACTATGGAAAATATTACTGAAACTCATATTAAGCACGCTTTGCTTGGTGATGTAAAAATCAGAACATTAAACCCTGAACACGATCTAACGACGATTACCCCTTGGCTTAAACACCCCCAAGCTCAATTTTGGGGAGCAATGGAACATTCACCCGAAGAGATTTTAGAATTTTATACAACACTCAATAAAGATGAGGCTCAACAAGCCTATTTGCTTGAAATAAACCAAACACCGATTGCTTTAATTGAGATTTACCAACCACACATACTAAAACTTGAGAACCACCTAGCGCTTAAAAACGGCGATTTAGGCATGCATATTTTACTCGCTCCAAAGCAGTTCTCTGTGGCAGGGTTTAGTCTTGCTGTTATGCAATCGGTGTTAGAGTTTATGTTTAATACCCTCGCCTGTGAGCGAGTGATTGTGGAGCCAGATGTAGCCAATCATAAAATTCATCGTCTTAACTTAAAGGCAGGTTTCAGCCATCATAAAGTTATCAAATTGGGTGAGAAAACCGCATTACTTGGTAGTTTAGAAAAAGATCATTTTAATTACTTACAACATCTTTCGTCTCGATTCGACACTTCACAGCAAGGGCCTGCAGTGCAACAATCCACGCCCTCTTGCAGTACTTCTCACCTAGACCAACAGGCATGGCAATACGCAAACCGTTTACTGATTGCCAAAATGCTCAGTGAGTTTTATCACGAACGACTATTTAGCTACGACAGTGAAAAACCTAACCATTATGTGTTGCATACCATGGGTGGGCAAAGCTATCAGTTTAAAGGTGAATCAATGCTGCTTAATCACCTACAAGTTGAGCCAAGTAGCATTACTAAAATGGCGCTTAACAACAGCCAACCATTAGATGCTATTGCGTTTGTGCTTGAGTGTAATGACAAGTTAAACATAGATAAATCAATGCTTGGCACCTATCTCGAAGAACTCGCGAGCACACTCAGTGGCTTTGCATTTAAATTTAAAAATAATCGCTATAGCGCTCAGCAATTAGCAGACGCAGATTTTCAAGTGATCGAAACCCAAATGACCATGGGTCACCCAAGCTTTATTGCCAACAATGGCCGGATTGGTTTTAACTCACAAGATTTTCACCAATATACCCCAGAAGCCGCAAACCCATTTCAAATTATATGGCTTGCGTGTCACAAACAGCACACCACCTTTAAAAGTACCGATGATTATAAATACGAGAGCTTGATTGCCGATGAGCTTGATTTAGCTGAGCGTTTACGCTTTGAAAAAGCACTGACTGAGCAAGGTTTAAAGCCAAGTGACTATCTGTTATTTCCTATGCACCCATGGCAATGGTTTAACAAATTAGTCCATGTTTATAGCTATCACATCTCGCAAAAACATATTGTCTGTTTAGGCTACTCACAAGATAGTTATTTACCGCAGCAATCAATTCGTACCCTGTATAACATCAGCAAACCGCACAAATGCTATGTTAAAACCGCCTTATCGATTTTAAATATGGGCTTTATGCGGGGCTTATCGAGCGCCTATATGAAAGTAACTCCGGCAATAAATCAATGGTTGTTCGACTTAGTAAACCAAGATAGCTATTTAAAATCTCTGAAGTTTCAACCTTTAAGAGAAGTCGCAACCCTTGGCTTTGATGAGCAGTATTACACTCATCCAGCGCTTGGCGATAACCCTTATAAGAAAATGATGGCGGCTCTTTGGCGTGAAAATCCTGCTCAATACATGGACGAGAATGAAAGCCTTGCTACTATGGCAAGTCTGCTTCATATCGATAGCGAAGGCCGTTCATTTGTGAGCGCTAAAATTGCCAAATCGGGGCTAAGTGCTGATAAGTGGTTAGCCCACTACTTACAGGCTTATATGACACCATTGCTACATTGTTTTTACCAGTATGATTTAGTCTTTATGCCACATGGTGAAAATCTCATCGTTCGATTTAATAATCATGTGCCGGTAGGCGTATTCATTAAAGACATTGGTGAAGAAATTGCCTTATTAAATAGTAATATCGAGCTGAATGATGAAATAAAGCGGATTAAGGTAACCATTCCAGAAGGCGTTGCCGTGTTGTCTATTTTTACTGATATTTTCGATTGCTTCTTCCGTTACCTTTCGGCAATTTTAGTAACTGATGGCCTTTTGACTGAACAACAGTTTTGGCAAGCCGTCGCCGATACAATTGTTCAGTATCAGGCGAGTCATCCCGCACTTAAAGACAAGTTTGCTGAGCATGATTTATTTGCTGAGTCATTCCCATTGTCGTGCTTAAACCGCTTACAGCTGCTTAACAATCAACAAATGGTTGATATTACCGACCCAGCTTCAAGCTTGCAGTATGCAGGTGATTTACAAAACCCATTGGCGCAATATGCACTTGCAAACACAACAGCATAATAAGCTTGAGTTAGCCTTACGTCAGCAGTGCTCACTGCTGACGTTCTTAACTCCAACAATCGATGAACAATGGTTTAGCAGTCAATGTTTAACTAACAAGCAATTAACCGATTTAGCTAACGCTATAAAATTAAGAGGAGCAAATGTTACTGAGGGATATGTCGCAATCAATCTCAACTTACAACTGAACTGGCAAGTTATTTACTTATTAGTAGCCTGTGTAGAGCAGCTTGGTTGCATTCCTGATCTGGTCAATATTAAGCAGCGGGTAACAGGCTCACATATTTATGGTTTGGCTAATTTAAATATCATGGCTCAACAAGACTCTTTTAATAATGCAGATTTGATTGAACTGGCAGCCAATCATTTATTTGACCACCAGCAAGCTTGGTACAATAACGTGCCATTGCAATACAGGCTAAATAAAGGATTATTAAAACGTTTACAAAGTGATACTTTTCACGCAGCGTTAATCGCTTGCTGGCCAGACAAATCGATAAAATTTATAGCAAAGCGTTTTCAACCATGGCAAAAGCTATATGGTAAACATCGCTTTAGTGATCAAAACAATAAGCTGACATTTATGCGTAAAACCTGCTGCTTACACTACCAACTTGTAACCGCTGATTATTGCGCTAACTGTCCGTTAAACAAAAAAGGCACTAGCGCTTGCTAATGCCTTTTTCCAAACGTTTACTATATGAAGGCTTTAAACCTATTTATTAAGCGCGTTCATCCTTAGGTGATTCCATTACCACATGAGTTGTAATGGTGCGTACCTGTGGTATTGAGCCTAGCACATCAGCATGAAATGCTTTATAGGACTTGAGATCCGCCGTCTCGACTCTCAGCAAATATTCAAACGAGCCAGTTACATTGTGGCACTCTTTTACTTCATCAATAAACTCAAGAGCGTGTTCGAATGCTCGCTGAGATACTGTTGAGTGCTCATTTAAACCAACCCCAACATAAGCGATAAATCCTAGGCCAACAGCCTGATTATTTATAACCGCCCGATACCCCGCAATAACCCCAAGCTTTTCTAGCTCTTGCACTCTACGAAGGCATGCCGAAGGTGATAAACCCACTTTATCTGCCAGCTCGGCATTGGCAATTCGGCCATTGCGTTTAAGTTCATGCAATATTCTGTCGTTAATTTTATCTTTTTTCATTTTTGGTTGTGAACTTTAAATATACACAACAACATTAAGCGCAAAAATTGCGCGCATTACAACTTATAATTGCATCTAAATTCAAATGGAGAGATAGCGATGAGTTTTGAAATTTTAACAGCCTTGGCATTATTTGCTTTGGTGTCATCAATTACCCCAGGGCCAAATAACTTAATGTTGATGAGCTCAGGTGCTAACTTTGGCTTTAAAAGAACCACACCACACTTACTTGGCGTGACGCTTGGCTTTATGTTGATGCTGGTTTTAGTAGGCCTTGGCATCATGCAGTTATTTGACTTGTTCCCACCAAGCTATTTGATATTAAAAGTATTTTGTATTGCTTACTTGCTATATCTGGCGTTTAAAATTGCCACAAGTAACGCACAACAAAAAGCCAGTAGTGAAAATAAGCCGTTTACTTTTATTCAGGCTGCACTATTTCAATGGGTGAACCCAAAAGCGTGGGCAATGGCATTAAGCGCGGTTAGTTTATATGCCCCAGATAAAAACCTCACCTCAGTGTTAATCGTAAGCCTCGTATTTGGTTTAATTAACCTGCCTTGTGTCAGCTCGTGGACACTACTTGGCGAAAAGCTACAACACTGGCTTGCCAGCCCAAAGCGCTTAAAAGCATTTAACTACCTAATGGCAATTCTATTAATCGCTTCAGTGATGTTTAGTTTATTTTAAATAATTATTAAGATTGAAATACCAATTCACTTGATTAAGTGAATTGGCTTGGATCTAAACTACATAAATTCAAACTGCTCAACAGTTGCGAGCTTTAATTTGTCTATATCTTTTTTGGCCGCTTTACAATGACGACGTAACTTTGAAGGAACATCTTTATCTGCAACAAGGCTTTTTAGCATAGCTTGATAACGCATCGTTTGTGCATTGGCAATAATTTTACAATAATACGCGACACCATCTAGCATACGCCCATCGACAGTATATTTATTTTGCCAGAGCTTATTCGCTAATGCGTCTAGGTATTGCTCTTTATAAACACCGATATTATAAAATTTCTTACCAAGGATTTGAGTTTCGGTACCATCAGCTTGGTTCACTACATCAACAAACTGATAATGCTCCTGGCTATTAACATTATAAGTTAACTTTGAGTAAAATTGCCCATCTGCAGGTGACTTAACCATTTGAACACTGCCAAGATCTGTGAAATGAAATATTTGTATTTCAGGCTTGTTATTAAAAAAGCCTTTTTCAATATAACGAATATGATCAGGCTCACCTAACTTCTTAATAATAGCTTCTGCGCTTAGCCCCTGCTCAAGAAAAAACAATGGGTTATCAAATGACTCTGTTGTGATAGCAACCTGCTTTTTAATAGTCGCTTGCGTTTTTGGCGGCTCGGGAAGTACAACTTTACCCTTAACTAATTTGTCGATTACAGCTTCACTCTTATCAGGATCACCTTTTAAAACAACAGCATCAGATACTTGCTCACCAGCGCTATTTACAAGCCAAACAGACGAAAAGTCACTACTCAAATATCCCTTAACTAGATAGCTTTGTCCTGCTTCTGGAATAAAAGATACATCACCTGTAACAATGTAATTCGTTCCTGAATTAAACATATAGTTAATAGGTGCGGCATGATGGACCTGCGCTACTAGTGTTAGTGTCATTTCCTCTGCTGGTACTTTTCGACTAAACCCCACTGGTGACAGAACCATACCTTGTCCATAAGTAGCTTGGTTTGTTGCCCTAATAGCGTTATTGACATCTTTACCATTCACTTTACTCAAGTAAAAGAAGCGACCTGTACTAGTTGCCATAGTTCTGAAGGTGTCATCTATAGTTGCTGTTTCGCCCTGATATCCTTGAGGAACAGGGTTATGAGTTGTCATACAAGCAGATAAAGTTGATACAAAGAATAAAATAGCAAAGATTTGTATTAATTTTTTCATATTTTTAAATTCTATATTTAATAGTAAATTCTAAATTAAAATGCTTAAGCTATGTGCATAGTGAGGCTTTAAGCATATTAAATACAAACAGAGGCATGATTCTATTTTTCTTAAAGAAAACGTGAGGGACTTACTTAAAAGTGGCACAAGTTGAAACATCCATGTTTTGCGCAACGTACTTTATCAGCTTTCAGCTGCTTGTTCACTAAAACCGTATAATCTAATTAACAATTCTAACCATAATGAATTGAAGACTATTTTTCACACGGCACTAAAAAATCAACATGGTAATGCTCATCATGTCGCACCCAGGATGGCTTAGTAGAAAACTGAATATGCTCTTGTAGATAGTCAGCATACTTAGTTTTATAAAGCCCAGCTTGCAGGCTTGGGTCAAAGATCACGCGCCAAAGATCGTAACCTTTTGCTATTGCCGATTTATGCAGCTCAACAATATGAGCTGCTAAAGCGGTATAATCAATCTTAAACTGTTCAAACTGGCCTTGTTTATCAAATTCAATATCGTAGCCAAAACGATTAAATACATGTGTTGGCAAATGAACTGATTGCCCCTTTTCGTTAATAACAGGTGTCATAAAATCAACCGACAAACCATTTTGATGGGTTTTATGCGGGCTAAATTTCCCGCCATTTTCTAAGCCCGTTTCAGCGTACTTGTATAGTTTATCTGGATGGGACTTCGAAAGGGCTTGGTAGGCATCAACAATGATGTTTTTTACCTGCGAATGAACATACGTACGCCCTGCCAGCTCAGCCATTTTGCTGTAACTGGTAAAGTTATCACCTTTGCTTGGTAGTTTTACTGCATTACGTACATAGCCATTGGCAGTCGTTCCACCACAAACGCTATTAGCCAGAACTGACCCAGAGCAAAATAATAAGGCTAAAACTAAACATGTTTTCATTGCAGTAGCTTCTTTAAAAATTTAAAGCTTAGTGACCTGTGAATGAACAAAAAGTGAAATCTCTGTCTAGCTTTCAATAAGTTAGCTAATTTGATTGAAAAAATTTAAATCTTTTGGAATAAACCTCTGGCCCACTCGTTACCTCTATGTCAATTCGCAAAAAAGAGGACGAGACAATGACAAATTTCAAACAATCACTTATCGCAATCTGTGTCGTAACTGCAACAGGCTTTTCAGCGGCTTCATCAGCAGCTAACGTGCAACTATCAGTCGCATCTGAACAGCAAACAGCCAGTGATAATCAAGTTTCGACAAGTTCAAACCAAGCATCGTCGAATACGACAATGATGCAATCAACTCAAGTGTCAGGCTCGGCAACAACACAAAATTCATCAGTTGGTGTGAATACTGAAAGCTCAAATAGCGGCCAAGCAAATAATCAAACTACGATTGAAAACGATGAACAGCAGCCTACTGAAACAATGCCCGAGCTTGGTTTAACAAACTCAGTATCAAGCGCTTCTCAAGCAGCTAATACCGTAGCGCTAGCAGGTGAGTCAATGCTGTCAACTGCTGTTAGTAATGTGACCGTCGCTAACACAAATTCGAACATAACCAACGCAATGCAAAATCAATTGAGTCAGCAAACAGATGTATTAGCGTCTTTAGAGCCAAGTGAGCTAAGCACAGCAGGCTTAAATCAGGCCTCGCAAATCACTAATGACCTGCAATCATCACTGATTAGTAATGTACAACAAGCTGCAATGAGCTCTGTACAAAGTAGTGTTGAGCAAACCATTTCATCAACTGTTAGCAACAGCGTCAATCAACAAGTTGCTGAGCAAATAACCGCAGCGACGACTACTGAAGTCGTTAATAACATTCAAAACAGCTTGAACTTAGGCCTTTAACCAATAGCGTGCCGGGTTATCCCCCGGCGCTCCTTTAGGAGATTATTATGCGTTCAATTAATAAGCTCATCACCTTAAGTGCGTTAACCACAAGCATTCAAGTATTTGCTTCGGATGCAACTTTTCATGCTGATGCACAAATTGGCTTAACGACTAACTCCGATTTAGCCATTAAAGAGTTAGATGATATTTCTTCACAAAGTGATACGGGTTCAATACTTAAAGCTGGCGTTAGCGCTGAGTTACATGCAACTGGCAACCTTAAGTTCACACCAAGTTATCGATACGAGCAAACAAATTATCACCAGCTTGATCAGTATGACTTGGCATTGCATCAATACAGCCTTGATTCTAGCTATAGCCTTTCTGGTACTGATGTCGGTATTCGTTATGACGGCGCTTTAGCAAAAGTAGCGAAAGAAACATTTTTAACCTTGGATCAAGCAAGTTTGTATGTGGGCCATTACTTTAATCCAACAACCTATCTGCGTACTGCAATTAGGGCATCAGATAAACAATTCGCCACACAGTCAATGCGCGATGCAAAAGGGTTAGGGCTTGATTCAAACCTGTATTACTTTATTAATCAGGGTAAAACGATGCTGCTTTTAGGCGCTAGTTTAGATAGAGAAAATGCTGATTCAGAGCAATTTAACTTTAAAAGTTGGGGCTTAAATACGGGCATCACTCATCGTTTTAAAGCGTTTGATATAAGCAATAAAGCAGGATTAAGCTGGCGCTATCAAGATAAAAACTACCAAGAAGTTATCAACCAATCACTTACACAAAGCGAGCCATCACGGGATGAAAGTCGCAGTGTAGTCAGCGCATTTTGGCAGCTTTCTGTTTTTGACTCTTTGCAAATTGTTACTGAAGCAGAGTACGGCGATTATCAATCTAAGCTGGCAGCAAACACCTATACCCAAAGTATTGCTTCGCTGTCATTAAAAGCCAGCTTTTAATCAATTACGCCATGTCCAAACACCCTATCTTTGCCCACTTCACCTAAATCATTCGCTTGTTGCTGTAACGCGTGGTAAATGTTTTTAGGAGTTGTATTAGGCTTTGCCGCTAAGCATGCAGCCGCCGCTGAAATACGCGGCGCGGCAATAGAGGTTCCAGATTCCCGACCAAGATCCCCCCCAGCTTTTAACGTCATGACATTGACGCCTAATGCCGCAAAATCAATATAATTACCTTTGTTTGACCAGCGATAAATTCGGTTTTGGCTATCTAGTGCCGTGACAGCAATGACATGTTGGTATGCCGCAGGATAAAGTGGCAGCGCAGCAGGTCCTTCATTGCCTGCAGCCGCCACTAAAGTTACTTGTTTAGCCGCTGTAGCATTGATTGCGGCCGCTAAAATAGCGTTGTCGGGCCCAGTAAAACTCATATTGATAACAGGCACCTCGTTAGCAACCAACCAATTAAGTGCTTCAACTATTGCAGCTAATGTCGCCCCTTGTGAAAAATCAGACTGCTGATAAAACACCGCCGCGCTGTATAATGTTGCCTCAGATAATAACGGCATGAGCTGCCCATACTTACCTACCAAAACGCCAGCAACCGCAGTGCCGTGCAAATCGGGTGAAACTAAGTCATTTGCAAGAAATGACTGCATTTTTATCTGTGTGTTACTAAATCCCGGATGAGTCGTATCAATCGCACTATCAATCATGCCAATTTTCACAGGCCAGTCACACGTTGCTGTAAGCTTTGATGAAGACGCATCTTGCTGAGAACCATTTTGCGCTTGATAAATATGATTTCTGTCCAATAACGCTGCATCATCGAGTGAAAGTAAACGTTGCAAATGCGCTTTTGAATCGTAATTGGTCGGGACAACAAACCGCATTAATGACAAACCCAATGACGTGTATTGTTTAGTGACGATAATTTGCGCGCCAATTTGCAACAGTTTTGCCTGATGCTGTTCATTCGCAAGCATTATCCATTGCCTTTCAACTGCACGAAAACCATGCTCAACATCGACTTCAACAAATGCAGGAGCCTGTAACTGATTGAGTATCTCTAGCCTTTTAGGTAGCGAGGTCACAATGGCTGTTGCGTCGTCGATTAACTCATGTTTGCGTATGCTTTCTACTTGGCTAGTGATGCGCGGTTCAAGTTGATTAACAACAGGATCTATCTGCTCTATCACACCATTTATTGGCTTAATAATCGCTGCTGATAGCGTACTTGAAGTAAACAGCAAACTACTTAAAATGACTGATTTCAATTTCATGTTACAGTGACTTCTCATTTAGTTAGGTATTACTATAACGTTTCAGTGAAAGAAAAATTGCATTTATTGGGAATAAAACTTTTTCTTGCCCGTTATAGTAGTGTGAGTTGGCTGAATCATTGATGAGTTGTTTCATTAATCGGCCCTTGCCCTAACCAATAAGGGAAACTATGACAAATACAGTAACCAGTTTATTACCAGCGCTGCGACGTTTTGCATTTTCGCTTACCGGCAATCAAGCAGATGCCGATGATATTGTACAAATGACCATCGAGAAACTTTTACAAAAAGGCATGCCCGATGATATTGAACCACTAAAATGGGCTTTCAAGATCTGTCGAAATGTTTGGATCGACGAATACCGCTCGCGAAAAGTGCGCTTAAAGGCAGTTCAAAATACTGAACTTCAAGAACCCGTCTGCGACGATGAACAAGAGAGTTTCGCTACCCAAGAGACTTTGCAACGAGTAAATAACGCTTTAACAAGCTTGCCAGATGAACAGCGCGCTATAGTATCTCTCGTGGCAGTGCAAGGTATGGCTTACAAAGATGTTGCGCACACCCTCGAGATACCTGTTGGCACCGTGATGAGTAAATTGTCACGAGCCAGAGCTGCACTTTATCAATTAATTAAGCCTGATTTCACCAAGGAAAACGCATGAAGATTGATGACCAAACACTCAGTGCTTTTTTAGACAATGAATTACCAGCAAACGAAATGGACGCAATACGTAATGCAATTGCTGAAGATGAGCAACTCGCTTTACGCCTAGCTGAACTATCTGAAGTTGACATGCTCGTTAAACAACACGCAGCACAGATTGATGCAATGCCCTTGTCTGATGAACTTGCACAAACAATCGAGCAACAAAATAAAGAGAATGTCGTTTCGCTATCTAAATGGCAGCAAATTAAACTAGCTGGTCGCAAACAAATGGCCGTTGCAGCAAGTATTGCGGTGCTTTTTACAGTCGCTATTGCTAGCTTTGTTCAACAACAAGGTTTGGAACAACCCATTGCCAACGCATTAGATCAACAACTGAGTGGCGACAACACACTATTAGATACAAACAGAAGCCTAACTGCACAGCTTAGCTTTGTTAATAATAATGGCGATTTTTGCCGCCAATACACGCTGTATTCTAAAACTACCCAGCAAACACATATTGCATGTAAGCAACAAGGAATTTGGCAGCTTCATGCATCAAGCGAGCAACGCGCAATGTCAAGCCAAAGCTATCGCTTAGCAAGTAAAACACCTGCGCTTGATAGTTACATCGACGAGCATATTCAAGGCCAGCCGTTAGATCGTAACGCCGAACAACAAGCACTAACTAACCATTGGCAATAAGCGAGGCAATCATGAAACACGTGTTATTAGCTTATTTTGCCATTGCTTTACTTGGCTGCACCAGCAGCCAACATCCGACCGATAAAAGCATACCAGGCCTAACAACTAAGCAGCTTGCAGATAATCAATATATTCTTCGATACGAAACTCGTCACGGTTCAAAGCGCTCAGCGCTTGAGCAAAGTATGCTGCAAGCCGCCAAAGTTACCATAGACAAAGGTTATGACTGGTTTCTCGTTGCCGAGCAGGCAGTTGATGTTGAGCGTTCCAAGCCCACTAACAAACCACGTTTTGAGCAAAGAGCACACTGCGGTTTATTAACCTGCACAAGTCAAACTTCGCCAGCACTGCATGAGTCAACGTTATTAGAGCGCACAATAGTCGTACAATTAACAATCATTTTAGGAAAAGGCATAAAACCAAGTGAAAAAGCGCATGATGCTTATACGCTAATTGAACAAGCTAATAATTCATAAAATTAATATTTAAAGGTAAAAATTATCCTCATTACATCTTTTTACCTACGGCTGAACTGCATAAGTAATTACACCGTTAATCACTAATACTTTGATCTCACTTAAGTGAAATTAACTAGATAAGCGCTAAACTTACCACAACTTGATTAATTGTAAGGATGTAGCCATGACACACCTAGTTAGTGATTTAATGACGCCAGACCCATTTGCTATTAGCGCGCAAAATACCCTGCATGATGCTCATAATCTAATGAAAGAGAAAAATGTTCGTCATATCCCCGTGATCAATGAGCACGGTGGTTTGGTTGGCATGTTAACGCAAAAAATCATGATTGCTCAGGTAATGAATATCATGGCGAATTACAGCGCCAGCGCCCTCGAACGCAAGGAAAAGCAAACTAAAGTGGTTGATATTATGGCTACCGATTTTACCAGTATCTCGCCAGAGCAACCGCTACACGAAGTTGCTAAGTTTTTTGTTGAAAACCGTCATGGCTGCATGCCTGTGGTTGATAAAGATAACAACCTAGTGGGCATTCTAACTTCATCTGATTTTGTTCGTTTAGCAGCTGCATTGCTTTCTTAAATCGTAACTTTGTATCTGCACACTGAATTTTTTACAGAAGGTGTGCAGAGTTTTCATACTTCTTCTTAGCTAGTATCACCCCTCTCAAGACTTAAATAAAATTAACCCCCTAAAATTCAGAAACTTATAATTTAAAAATTATTAGGCACAACGCTTGCTTCTGTGTAATTACACATGCTTTTTAGATTAAAAGCGAAAGGAAATTTACAGATAATCTCGGAGGAGTAATGAGTAATTCATCATCAAAAATCGCAGAATTTACAGCACCGGGTGTTAAAGACCAAGCTGCAGCGGACACGATTGCTATTCTAGACCAACGCATGGTCGCTTTAATCGATTTACACCTCACTTTAAAACACATTCATTGGAATGTTGTTGGTCCTAATTTTATTGGTGTACACGAAATGTTAGACCCACAAGTAAGCGCAGTGCAAGAGATGACTGACACGATTGCAGAGCGTATTGCAACCATGGGCGGCGTACCTGTTGGCACACCTCAATCAATTGTAGAACGCCGTACTTGGCAAGATTATTCAATTGGTAAAGGCTTAGTTACTGACCACCTAACAGCGCTTGATAAAGTGTATAACGGTGTTAATAAAGACCACCGTTCAGCTATCGATAAGCTTGGTGAGCTAGACCCAGTTTCTGAAGATATGATTACCGGCCAACTGGCTGATTTAGAACAATTCCAATGGTTTGTTCGTGCGCATATTGAATCGTCTACCGGCGAATTGAAAGGTTAAACCCCCTAGGTCTATCCGAAGACCCCTTGCCCAGCATTTGCTGGGCTTTTTTATGCTTTGTTACAACCAACCTTTATGTTTAAAGAACAAGTAAGGTGCAAAGCCAGACAGCAACATAATGCCAATTGCAAACGGGTAACCCCATGCCCATTGCAGTTCAGGCATGCTGTTAAAATTCATCCCATAGATACTGGCGACAACGGTCGGAGGTAAAAACACCACTGAGGCGATAGAGAAGGTTTTGATAATTTGGTTTTGTTCGATGTTAATAAAACCCTGAGTCGAGTCCATTAAGAAATTCACCTTATCAAACAAAAATGTACAGTGAGACATAAGGGTATCAATATCGAGTACAATTTCACGTAGTGATTCGCGGTCTTCTGTCGGCGCTCCTAGGTGGCGCAGTAAAAACGAAATATTCCGGCGCGTATCCATCAAACATAAACGCACCTTACCGTTATTATCTTCAAGGCGAGAAATTCGGCTAACGGCTTCTTCTAAGTCAGAGTCATCCTCTTCAAGTACATAGGCACTAAGTTTTTCTAACTGATGATGCATATCTTCAAGCATATCAGCGTGGTTTTCGACTTTTTGGTCAAATAAAGTCACCAAAAGTTGCTTTGGATTATCACACGCCACTTGCCCTTTCCGAGCACGTAGTCGTAATAGACGAAAATCGGCTAGTTCATCATCGCGGATTGTCAGCAAACAGTTGTCTTGTAACAAACAAGCTACGGTTACCGTGTTAAAGCGCCCTTCATTTGGTGACATGAATAGCGCATGCACATGCAAGCCTTCATGGTCGATAAAACAACGGGAAGAGGCCTCGATTTCTTCAACATCATCAGCGCCGGGTAAGGTGATATTAAGGATGCTTGCCAGCGCTTGTCGTTCTTCTTCAGTCGGATTTATAGTATCAATCCAATGGGCATTCTTAATAGCGGTTGCAAGAGGCATATCAGCAGCTGGCTCTGTTTCTGTGATCACACCTTGGTCTATAGAAAAAAATCGTAACATGCGCCCTACTTAAAAAATAAAATTATTTAAAGAATTTAGATGTTTCAAAGACAAACAATATATCAGTGTTTTTATGGAGCAAGCCATTAAAATAGCTTGGCAAATGCAAGCTGGTTTCGCCCAGATGATTTAGCGCTATAAAGTGCATTATCAGCTCTTTTCATTAACGATATTAAGTTTTCTTCATGAGAACGGTCCCAATCAGCTACCCCTAAACTAACTGTAATCTTTAGCGGTTGCTCAGCGTAATTAATTGTCATCTTTGCGACAGATTTACGGAGCAATTCTAGCTTCTGTTTTGCCTCTACCACTCGCGTGTTTACCAAAATTAGAGCAAACTCTTCGCCCCCTAAACGACCCAGTAAATCCTCTTGCCTTAAAGTTTTCTTGACTAGGTTTGCAAAACTTACCAATACCTCATCTCCAGCAGCATGACCGTATGTATCATTAATTTTTTTGAAGTGATCTAAGTCTAAATAAGCAAATACAACTGGTTGATTATTACTTTGACACATTTGCAATAGTTCATTCCCTTGAGCTAGAAACTCTCGACGAGATAGCAATCCTGTTAAATGATCATACATTGCTAGTTTTCGATGTGTTTCCTCTAATTTTTGAACTTTAATCATCAAACCACTAATAGACCATGAAACGATTGGCGCAGTAACTGCAGGAGCAATTGTCGCTATAATAAAAATGATAGGCATCATTTCTGTCCCTGTAGCAAGAAGAATCAAGAAAGTAATCAGTAAAGAAATTGCAATACTAATCACTGTAATAAAAAGCATCCTAAGCCAACGGCTTTTTTCTCTTTCTCGATAATCCATTAAAGTTCGTTCTGTTTCATAAAAACGCCTCATGCAAGCCTCCCGCCCTCAAAGTGATAGATGATCGAGTATAATCTAAATTTCATCCAACAAGACTAGCACAAAGAGTTGAACTACGAAGTTACACCCTCAAACACATATTGATTGTGATAACTATTTTCATTTGCATTTAATTAATTATAATAGGGCTACTATCATTCAAGTGAGTGCAAATATGAAATACTTAAGCGTCATGTTATTACTGCTTTCAAGCTCAGTCTTCGCTGAGCAACGAATAGTAAGTGCCGGAGGAACATTAACAGAAATTATATTCGCGTTAGGTCAGCAGCAAGAGCTAGTAGGTGTTGATCAATCGAGTATGTATCCAAAAGCGGCCACAGAGTTACCTCAGGTTGGGTATTACCGCGATCTTGCTGCGGAAGGTGTACTTTCTTTACGCCCAACGGCACTTTTTGCACTTGAAGGAACTGGCAGACCTGAAGTATTGAAACAAATCAGTTCGACTGGTGTAACGTTAAAAACCTACCCTAAGCCAGACTCTATCAGTGAGCTAAATAGCTTAATTACTAATTTAGGTAATGAATTAGGTGCGCAAGAGCAAGCACGTGCTTTAAATCAAAAAATCCAAAATAGCTTACCTGAAAAATCTTCGCTTACTGGTAAAAAAGCACTTTTTCTATTATCGGCCAATGATAGAGGCTTAGTTGCTGCCGGTACTGATACCGTGCCGCAAATGTTGTTTGAATATACTGGAATTAAAAACTTAGCGCAGACTCACTCAGGCTTTAAACCATTAAATAGAGAGATCCTTGCCGTAGAGCAACCCGATTTTATTATTGCACCTGCTCATGTCGTATACTCATTAGGTGGTAAAGATGCATTTTGTAAGCTGCCCGCTTTATCTTTATTAAAAGCAGCACAAAACTGTAAGTTACTGGTTATGGATAGCTTATTATCATTGGGGTTAACACCAAGAATAGCGATTGCCATTGAGCAAGTTAGTGAATATCGCAATAAGCTATGAACGGTTCAATTACTTTACCAATAGTGCTAAGAACAAGGCTTTTTCCTAATAAATGGATAGTCCTTTGCGTTCTGAGTATTGCCGCCTTATCTTTACTAAGTATTGGTTTTGGCCCCGCCGGCTGGGATTGGCGTTTAGCTATTGCTTGGCTTGCGCCAGAGCACTTTACACAGTTTGACCCGTTACAAATTAATGTTGTTACGCAAATTCGTTTACCACGTTTTATGTTAGCTGTAATGATTGGTTTAGTGCTGGCTCAAACAGGAACGGCAACTCAAGCCCTGTGCCGTAATCCACTTGCCGACCCATCTATTATTGGTATTAGTTCAGGCGCTGCAGTTATTGCAGTGGCATTTATCGCACTGGGTGCGAAATTTGATTTTCAAGCCGATAAATATTTACCTTATGCCGCATTTTTAGGTGCATTGGCTGTCACGCTTTTTGTTTACCTGATCGCTAAACAGGCCGGTCAAGTTAATGTGACGACCTTGATTTTGGTCGGTGTAGCAGTAAACGCTCTTGCCTTTGCATTAATAGGGTTATTAAGTTTTTATGCTGATGACAGTGCGCTGAGGTTAATAAACTATTGGACTATGGGCTCACTTGGCGGTGCTACGTGGGCTAATTTAAATCAAGCATTACCACTGTTACTTATCAGTGCAATTGGCCTGTGGTATTTAAAAGAACCTATGAATTGTTTACTGCTAGGTGAATCACAAGCTCAGTATTTAGGAATAAACACGCAGACTCTTAAATTTCAAATCATTATTTTAGTTGCATTAGGTGTGGGAGCAAGTGTCGCAATGACAGGCTTAATCGGGTTTGTTGGTTTGGTTGTTCCGCATATTGCAAGGCTTATGGTGGGTCCCCATTTACGGGTTATGATGCCTTTGTGTATGTTGCTTGGCATTATCGTTTTATTACTCTCTGATTGGCTCGCACGCACATTAGTCATGCCAGCAGAGCTTCCTATTGGGATTATCACCGCCCTACTTGGTGCGCCTTTGTTTATCTACCTTATTTTAAAAAGTAAGCAAGGAGGCGCAATTGCTTAGTTTTAATAACTTAAGTGTTAATTACGGCGAAAAAGCCATCTTGCAAGATTTAACTGGTAAGATTAAAGCAGGTCAATGTGTGGGCTTAATTGGTGAAAATGGAGCTGGAAAATCCACCTTGCTCCACACTCTAGCCGGAAGTCATCCTTATCAAGGTGAAATACTGCTCCACAACCACCCCTTAGCAAAATTTAGCCAAGCTAAACTGGCCCATCAACGTGCCGTTGTTATGCAGTCTCAGCAGCTAGGTTTTGCATTCACAGTGCAAGAGCTTGTCGCAATGGGGCGCTACCCTTACAAAGAAACAACGCAGCACTGTGCTAAAAAAGTAGCTCAATACATTGATTTTATGGAGCTGGGTCACTTGAGAGATCGTCGTGCCACGGCTTTATCGGGCGGCGAGTTACAACGAGTGAGTATGGCGCGTTGTTTAGCGCAACTCGATGCATTTAGTGATGATGCTCAGCCGAAGCTCATGTTATTAGATGAGCCAACTTCAGCGCTCGACATGCGCCACCAGCATGCTTTATTGGGTTGTGTTAACAAGTTTGTTGAGCAAGGCAATGCCGCCATTATTGCAATCCACGACTTAAATTTAGCAAGTCTTTATACCAGCGACATTATTATGTTGCATCAAAAACAGATTTTGGCGTCTGGCAGAACATCAGACGTCCTCACTGAACATAATTTAAAACACATTTACGCCATGCCTTTGTATGTTAAGTCACATCCACTGCATGACGCCCCAATGATTTATTCTCAACGTCAGGAGTTTTCATGAGAACACAAGCCGTCAACGACGCCAAGCAATTGGTATACAAAAAAAATAGCGGAGTAATGTCTACCCTTTCATATAATTTACGCGGCTATCCATTTGGCTCTGTAACTCCTTACATGTGTGATGAGCAAGGAAAACTGTATTTTTTTATCAGCGATATTGCTCAACACACTAAAAACCTAGTTCACGACAAGCGCATGAGTCTAACAATATTTGATGCAGCGCAAACAGGCGATCAAAACGAACATGGTCGAGTAACCATCGTGGGTGATGGCTCATTAGTTCCAGCAGAACATGCTGAAGTATTACTCAACAAATATATTGCTTTATACCCAGAAGCTGACTCTTATCGTAGCGCTCATGACTTTAACTTATGGCAATTAGACCCTGTTCGCATTCGCTATATAGGCGGCTTTGGCAAGATTTTTTGGATTGAAAAAGATGAATGGCTTACATCAGAAAAAGCATGGGATGACAACCAAGAGCTGCATATGATCAATCATATGAACGAAGACCACAAAGATGCAATGTCCTTAATTCTAAACCATCACTACCACGTTGACGACACAGCACCCGTTATGAATGGTTTGCTACCGCAAGGCTGCTACATCAGAAGCCATAATAAGAACTACTACATCCCTTTTAATGAGGTATGTGATAACCCTCAAGCAGTACGAAAAGCACTTGTTCAACTAACTAAAGATGCACGTGCCACTGTATAAATATGTTCATTTAAGGAGAATACCATGAAGAAAATTTTAGGCTCTATTTTGTTTATTCTTGCAGCTTCAGCAAATGCTAATGAATGTGAACTAACAATTGAATCAAACGATATGATGCAGTTTTCAACTAAGTCATTAACTGCCCCAAAAAGCTGTAAAGAAGTGACGGTAACACTAAAACATACTGGCAAATTACCAAAAAATGCCATGGGCCATAACTGGGTGCTTTCTAAACAAGCAGATATTCCAGATATCGCCAGCGATGGCATGGGCGCAGGGCTTGACAAAAATTACCTAAAAGAAGGTGATAGTCGTGTACTTGCTGCAACTAAAATTATAGGGGGTGGCGAACAAACCAGCGTAACCTTCGCAAGCAACCTTTTAAAAGAGGGCGAAAATTATGCATTTTTCTGCTCATACCCTGGTCACTACGCAATTATGCAAGGGACGTTTACCTTAATTTAAACCTTATATTTTCACCAATAGATAGCCAGCTAGTTTGCTTAATGCCAGTCAGTTAAGAGCTGCCTGGCATTTTCTTTTATAGGGATATTTATTAGGTTTCCTTCTTACCACCCTTGGATAATGCCTGTCTGGTAGCCTATCGGGTAAGATAAACAACCTAAGAGTTGTCAGTAATTCATCA
>NZ_JACDWV010000086.1:0-42571 GCF_016464105.1 Pseudoalteromonas sp. bablab_jr010
AAGCAGTACATTGAAAATCAAAACACACCGCCAAGTGAAAGAGCCGTAAAAACTTCACGCGCTTTAAGTCAGAAAAAAGACTAGTTACCTCTTGCTTGACTCGCCCTTGAAAGGGTGAGATTGCGCAAGCCTAATGTTCAAAACCTCTATAGCAGAGGTTAGACAAGTAGTTGAGCAACAGGATTTACCTGATGTTCATTGGAAACTGACAGCAGAAACTGCTGAATATAGGGAGTCTTTAGCAATAGAAAATGCTCGACAAGAACATAATGTCACCTAATAGCTAAACCTCTGTTATAGAATACCAAACCAGCAAAGTATAGAAGCACAAAAAGCAAATCCAGCGTCATTCTGGCTAAACTAGGATACAAAAGAAAAAAGCATACAAACTTAGGGATGAAGGTGAGTTTGTATGCTTGGGTATTGATAATCAATTAGGAAATTGCTGGCTCAATAATTTATGAAATACACTTTAAATATAGAGGCTGTGCTTATTATTGTCAAACTTCCATACTTAAAAATTTTTCGAAACTTTATGAGCCCCCCTTATTCGACATTAAGGTGGCGCCCATAAGTGATTCACTTCACACTGTTGTTTCAATAACTCCATGTTTTTAATATTAACTTTTTATAGGTGGAGTAAAAAAAACCGAAACAAGTATAAGCTTAATTTAATATTAAAATTAGATAAATCTAGGGGGTATCGCTCAATTACCTAGTAATTTTTTGCTAAAAACAAATTTTCCCAAATGAGTCCCTAAATATGTAAAGCTAACGAACGCAATATGAGCTTATATAAAAGGAGCTACCCTTACAACACTTTCAACACTTTCAACAGCCGGAGTATCTAGAGGTCGCGCAGCTTCCAAAAAATTAGCTAAGCTAAAACCATTGTTCTTTCTGATCCAAGGCTGGAATTTAGCTATACTACAGACGATAAAATTGTGTATCAGTTTCTGATAGAGAGTTATTAAAGTTTCTGATAAAACATTGGAATTTGTGTTTTATTACGAAAAGTCGCTGAAATTAAGCAAATCTTTGATGGAATCTAAAAGGCAGCAGAAAACCAAAACCTTTCGAGTTTTAAGCTTCTCGTAATTGTTATTATTGAACAACTTTTATGTTAACCTCAATTAAAAATAATAACTAAATTTTAGTAACGGAATAGTAGTTGATGGAGTAACAGTTTAAATGTTAAGGGTTTTATGCTTTGTTCTTTTTTCTGCCAATTTAACCGCCAATGAAGTAAAAAATGAAATAGATAAGGTTCTTTATGGCTATACCACCTTCTCTGAGTCGAGAGCTATTTTAGAAAAGTTAGAACAAGGAATGCCATATAAAAATGTGCTTGATGATGCGCGAGTAATGGCGTTTAAGTGTTGGTTTTCTGATGTCACTACATCTAATGGGCTACTCCATTACAATGACTTTTTAAATAATGCAAAGTCAATAATTCATAACTCAGGTAGCGAAATATTAAAACAAAACCTCACAGTCTGTGAAGCTTTCCAAGAGTACAACCAAGGCAATTACCAATTAGCCACAATACTTTTAACCCCTATAACTCAAAACTCTGCAAACACGCAAAACCCTGAAGAGCTAAACGGCATTGCTAACGCTAGTACAGTACTCAATCGTATTTACTTAGCCCAAGGAAACTATGAAGATGCATTCCATGCAGCGCAAAAAGCCTATCAGCTATTTGAAAAATCAGGAAATAGCTATGAACAAGCTCTTGCCCTAAAAGAAATAGCAGATATTCATATTGCTCTTTACAACTTTGATCTAGCAATTGAACAACTGCAACGCTCTGCAACCGAATTAGCCAAATTTAATAAACAAGAACATTACAAAGTAATCGATCAGATCGCTTTTGCCCATGAAAAAAGCGGAAATCTCCCTAAAGCTATAGAGTTGTATCAGTCAATCAAAAAAGATGTAAGGTCTTACGAAAGCGATAACGGTTATGCTTATGTATTGATAAAATTAGCTGAGTTGTACACCGAACTAAACCAGCTCAATGCTGCAAAGTCATATTTAACCGCTGTTGATAAACTTAAGATAGATGATAGCTGGATCACAACACTACTAACTATGACACAAGCCCAATGGCACTTAAAAAGCAATAATCTAAACGCAGCTCTCACTTTATTTAACAAGTTACAAACTAAGCAAAACTCATGGCCGGTCAGTTTTAAAGAAAGGTATTTAAGCTTTGCCTCATTAATTGCTGAAGCTACAAATGATTCCTTATTACACATAAATGCTCAACAACAACTAATAATAATAATAAAACAAAAGCAAACAGACATAGCCAATAACGCCCTTATATCAGCACGTCTAAACTTTAACTTTGAACAACAGAAGCGTGAAATAACTCGTCTAGAACAAGCTTCAGCTCTGCAAAAAGAGTTACTAACAGTGGCTGAAGATAAAGCCTTTTGGCAGCGCTTAACACTCATTATTGCCAGCGTATGTTTAATCCTATTTGCCATTTACAGCTTTAAACAAGTCCGCCAAAAAAAGTATTTTGAAGTACTCGCCTTAAAAGACGAACTTACAGGCATAGCAAATCGCAGAGCTATCATTAATTTGAAGCGAAGTGTCATGCAAAAAAACTTACACAATAAGCAAGTAAGTTCACTGATTTCTATTGATATTGACCATTTTAAAGCTGTAAATGATCAATACGGCCATGATATTGGCGATGAGCTTATCATTTCTGTCGTAAATACCATTGTAAGCACAGTTCGCTGTTCAGGTATGGTGGGACGAGTCGGTGGTGAAGAGTTTTTGATTGTGCTTGAAAACCAAACTCTCGAAAATGCAAAAGACATTGCGGGGCGAATTAGGCATTCAATAGCAGAAAAACAACATACTTCTTTGGGTATTAATTCAACCGTAAGCATTGGTGTTATTGAAATAACCCCGCATGAGACTGCTGAACAGGCAGCAAAACGTGTTGATCTGAACTTATACAAAGCCAAGCAAAATGGCAAAAATAGTGTGGTAGTTTAACTTTTGCTTAAGCTAGACATGTGAATATTGATCTAAGCTAATTTAAACAGTCACACGTTCAAGGTGCCCCATAATAAATTGATTTTTACCTGAGCTTTTAGCTTTGTACAAGAGTGTATCTGCTTTTTCATACAACAGCTCAAAATGATTAGCCTCAACACTACCTTTATCAAGGCCTACACTTATAGTAACTTGCGTTAGATTTTCGTTTAAATCTGAAAAATCGAGTGCGCTTACAGAACAAATTAATCTGTGGGAGATCAACTTTAGTTGGTCACTATCTTGTGAAGGGAAAAATATCACAAATTTCTCCCCCACATAACGAGCTACAATATCACTACCACGAACTTGTTCTTTTAATGTTTGTGCTACGCGATGCAAAACCTTATCACCAATATTATGCCCAAAACGATCATTAATAGATTTAAAGTTATTTATATCTGCGATTAATAAAAACCCAGATTTATCATCAAGCTTGTTAACACTTTGATGGAAACCATGACGATTCAATAATTGTGTTAAGGTGTCTAACTCACTTTGTTAATAATGATGTTGATTGGCTCGTTATTTTTTACTAATTGCCATAATGTTAATTCCTGTACAACGGCAAAAATAGCAATATTAACAAAAAAATAACATTGAGCCTTGTTTGCTCTATTGCTTGTTTTTGCCAACTTACATCACCTGCAATGCAAAAATGACTGAGCAAGCTTAATATTATTAATAGAGTATATTTTGTAGTACGCATTTTTTATTATTATAAATAGCAAAGATCCAAAACAAAATATCGAATGAACTAACAAGCCCTGTACACCGATGCTTAAAAATGAGCCAACCTGCTGTGGCTCTGTTACATCCACTAAAATACCCCAGCTGACTAACATATAGCCAATCCCAAGTACAAGCATGATAGCTGCAATTGTGTAACCTATTAACGAATGAACAATACTTGAAAATAGCAATAACAAGCCAAACGTGATGAACGCAGCAATACTTGTTGCAGGCTCAAACCAAAATGCTGGAGCTTCCAAAAATGAATGATGGGAATTCGCATGCCAGTATTCAGGTAATGCTAAAATCACAAACAAATTAAGCTCTGTCATTGCATTGAGTAGCTGTGAAAAAGTCATACTTGCGACATTATCGGTAAATGCAATAAATGTAATGAAACCATCTGCAAGCCAAATACTTAAGTTAGAAATAGCCAGTAGGAACAACATTGCGAGGGTTTGGAATGACAACACGAGGACAAACTCCTTCCTTGAATAGCGAAACTAGAATAGCACTAGTTTTTACATTTACGCAATATTTCCATCTACTTACAGATCTTATTGCAACCCCCCCTAATGCGCAATGTCACTAATTGATTCATTTTTATACTATGAAGAAGGAAAGTCGCGTATATAGTGTTTTTTTATTCATAACTGACAATACGTGGAGTAATATCTTGTTCAAAGAGCATTTATGGCTGAATAACACTTATCAGAAAATCAAAAATATCGATATTCCCCTCCGCGCTAAAAGCCTTGTCATAAAAGACTTTCTATTCCATTCTTCTCAGAAACCATTCCAGTTTTGGAACAGAAAGTACAATTACTCACTATTTTGAAGGCACATTAATACCAGAACTAATTACGCAACAGTCATTAAACCGCCACAGTAAATATAGGTAGTCTTCAAGACCTGGGATGGTTCTACCACCTGCCGCTGTAGACCATTTATGTTCAGACTCCCCCAATGGGTGACAGCACTTACCATTGGGGGAGTTTATATCAGCTTCAGCTACGGGATGAAGCATCGAAAGCTTATACTGGGATTTGGGGATCATTGGCCAAAACTCGGGTTTACACATTGCATCCTCTCCGATTGTTTTTCTAGCCAACCCCTTTCGGTGCAAACTCGCAAGTACACGTTGTGTCAAAAGAGAAGTTACACGCGGCCCAGACTCACCATGATAAACATTTCCAGTAAATGGATAGAGACTTCCGTCGCAGCCAGCACAACCATATGTAGATTCTTGAACATCTCCTGCTGTAATTGCGGCACAATCCGCAGTACACCACGCTTTTGCAATTGGATTTGCAAATATAAATGCTTCTGGGGATAGTAAAATTGAGAGCAAATCATTGTTCCAAGTTGGATCAATCTCGCTAAGGTACATCAAATCAAAATCTGTATATTCACCACCACATTTAGGCAAATACAAAATTTCCAACATCGCAAATAATGGGTATGAATAGTAATGGTATTGGTACGTTGCCAAGTCTGCACCACCGGAACTTTTAACATCCACTCCAGTCGACAATGAAAATAGATCATCCTGAAGCCTAACTCCCCCTAATGCGGGTGCACACCATGGAACTCTCACATGCTCGACTAATCTAGACGGCTGCCAAAACCCCAGTTGATAGCCAAACTCCGGGATTCCAAGAGCATCATTACAAGCACAAATCGATTGGTCAGGTGCAGCCCCGTTTGGTTTTGGACCAACTCCCATCAATCGCACTGGTAAGAAGCACGACCAACAAACTTCATTTATTATATTGCTAAATACATTCGCGTTATTGCATGCGTTACCTTCGGCTTTTGTTTGCGTTGAAAATAAAGCTGCTAAGAAAATAAGGAAAATCAATGTAAAGCGCATTACAATTGAACCACTTTTGACTCTAACCAATTAAATGCGATTAGAAAGTAATGCCAAACGGTATCCCAGATTTGCTTTGCTACAGTGGGGTACTCGTAACTTAAATAGACCCCACCCAAAACGCCTAACCCAACTAAAATTAATTTCATTTTTCACTCCAATCGAATTGACGTACCAGTAAATAGCCATTGCTTTGTGTTTCGATTTTGCTTGGTGTAGCTTCCACTTTAAATTTCTCAATAACTTGTTTAGGCAAAATGAAAACTGGTGCCCCAAACTCATTTCGAAACTTACTAAGGTCATCCCACCCTTTGTCTTTATCCATATGGGTTAGATGAATCTGAAACTGTCCTGATATCGATTTTAATTCTTCCTTAACCCAATCAACCTGTGACTTCACATAGGGATCAATTACAAAAATGGTTAAATGCATAGGGTATTGTTTTAAAGGGTTTGTTATGTCGCCAGCTCGGGCCAATATTTCTCCACGGCCATTTTTGATATCTTGAGTTACGCGAACAGTCGTATCTATTAGCCACTGCTTAGATTCATCTGACGTGGGGAGAGGGTAAGTTTTATATTTCTTCCAGAACCTTTCTTTTGCTAAACGTTGCTTCTCAGCCCAATCAATCTTGCCTGCTGCAGCTTTCATTTGCTCTATGATGTCAGGTTCGTCAATATTGAATAATTGGCCTAATGGCTCTAACTTGAAATCGCCTTGTTTTTGGTCAAATTGCTCTTTTGCATATTGCGCATTCAATGTGCCCGGAGCAATAAGATGCTTATTACCATTTCTTATGACGATAGTTGGTACACCGGTTACATTAAACTCTTTAAATCTTAGTGGGTTTATTCCTACATTTGGCTCTACTTTTGATATGGCACTTAATTTCTGAATAAGCTTCATCGTCGATGATATGTGTGTAGCCCCTTTTTCTAGCCCTCTAAATAAAATTGTTAAGTTATGCTCTTTGGCCACTTGGAAGGCATCAATAAGTGCTCTTCTGGGCATTGAGAAACTTACGAAAATAGCGCCATCTGTACCTTCTAATAAATCAATCTTATTTTGTTGTTGTGGAAGCGCTCTCTTCATTGTTTCACTGGAAATAACAACAGCCTGATCTGCAATTGACTTGGCTAAAGCTATATCTTTCTCTTGAATTGTTGGCTTATCTATATCTTTTAACCACCCATTTTCTTTGGCTTTCTCGACAGCCTTATTCGCAGCGTCTTGAAAACTAGAAACATCATATTCGTTTTTTTGATTGGCACTTACCGAAACTGAAAACGCACAAAGAAAGACTATCGACTTAAAAAATTGCATATGCTTTTCCCAAAATGTCCTCTTCATTTATTGGCCCCCAAAACCTGCTGTCATAGCTATAAATAGTCTCACCAACCATAAAGAATTCATTTTCATTCAAGGTGATTTGTCGCTCATACTCTTTTGGGTTTAACTGTAAGAAATTAATGGCATGCGTCATTCCAGCAATTTCAGATTCGACTCGATTTACATACATTTCATTTGGCGAATATTTGATTTCATCTCCTGGAACACCGGCTGCAATTTTTATGAAGCTCAGCCCTTTATCAAAATTTTTATCTTCCTTGTTAAATTTGAATGCAACTAAATCACCCCTTTTAATATCCTTATCACGCTTGTCGACTATGAACATGCGAGCATACAAACACTGATCTTGAAAGGTAGGAAAAGAAAATGTGAAGCGAGCAAAAAATAATTCCGCTAACCCATATAAGCCTAGTAGTGTAAGGCAGACTATGATTGTGCTTTTTAACTTTATGCTATTCATAGCTAACTGTTTTTGTGAGAACGTAAATAAATTCTACAGTGGGATTTTTGAGTAATTCTGAGATTTTCTTTCGTATTGAACTTTTTTTGGGGGGTTAAGAGAATATTTGTGGTACATTAACAACATACTAAAGTCTCCTCCAAAGAACTCTAGTATAAAAAAAGGTAGCCTTTGGTTGAGGCTACCTTTTTTTTAACTTAGACATTTCCTGTCTTAATGCACTTGTTTGGTAAAGTTTTAATATCTAATCAATTTTAGAGAGTTGAGCATAATGAAGTTGAGCTTTGAATTATTTAATTAGATTGTTAACTAAGGCAAATTTCGCCAATGTCTTGACCCCGTAACAGATTCTGTGTAGCTGCCACTTAGTTTATATGTCTTTCGAGGGGTTCCTCGAATTCGAGGATAAATCGACTCATCGCCTGACGCCAGTTTTGAATGGGCATTGTCCATTTTTTACTGGCATCTTGTTGTGGTCAACTAATTCCGGACAGTGAATTAAGTTTTTCTTCTGCTATAGCAGGGGCAACCATTTGATTATGGCTATGTGGCCTGCACCAGTTATAATAATTCATCAAATAATTACTAATGTCTTTTTCAGCTTCTTGATAATTACTATAACCTAATGAGGGAACCCATTCTGTTTTTAAACTTCTAAATAGACGCTCCATTGGCGCATTGTCCCAACAATTCCCCCGGCGACTCATACTTTGCTCTATTCGGTAACGCCACAGTCTTTGTTGAAACCTTCTTGCGTTGTACTGACTGCCTTGATCTGAATGAAACATCACTCCAGATGGTTTGCCTCGTTGTTCGTAAGCCCTATCTAATGCTTTAATAACTAAGTCAGTGTCAGGCTTATCAGACATTGCCCAACCAACCACACGGCGAGCAAATAAATCGATAATAACAGCCAGATAAGACCATTTTTTACCCGTCCAAATATAGGTGATATCCCCACACCAAACTTGATTTGCGCTATTTACTTTAAACTCACGATTAAGTTTGTTTGGAATATCTGGTCGCTCCGCCGTCGCTAATTTATATGAATGAGGCCCAGGTTGTTTACAGACCAACCCCATATCACGCATGATACGGCGTACCTTAAAAACGCCTACAGTTAAATCAGCGTCTTTTAGCATCACCGCCAACATGCGGCTACCAGCAGCTCCACGACTGAGTGAAAATAACTCGTTAATCGTAGATCTAAGCTGCACCTCTTCAAGTTTAATTGATGTCACACGCTGCTTAAAATCGTAATAACTCGAACGCGGAACATTTAATACGCTACAGACCATTTCCACTGACTCATGCTCACTTAATTGGTCTATCAACGAATATTGTTTATCTCGTCTGACATTAAGAGAGCGGTAGCCTTTTTTAAAATTGTTTTTTCTCTTTCAAGCCGATTAACTTTAGCTTCAAGCTCCTGAATTCTAAGCTGCTCAGGAGTAAGCGCTTTAGAATTTGGTGTTGTGCCACCACGCTCTTCTTGTAATTGCTTAACCCAACGCCGAAGGGCTGTTTCACCGACTTCTAGTGAACGAGCAGCTTCTGGAAATGAGTATCCATCATCAAGAACTAATTTTGCTGAACTAAGCTTAAACTCTTGAGAAAAAGAGCGACGTTGTTTTGTCATAGAACACCTCTGTTTGAGTGGTAATAATACCACCTAAATTAGTGTCCGGTTTCATTGAAGCACAACATCTTGAATTGCAAGGTAAACCATCTTTCTTGCTAAGTCATCACTCGGGAAGACTTTTCGCTTCTTAATCGCTTTCCTAATCACACTGTTAAGCGACTCTATCGCATTGGTTGTGTAGATTGCCTTTAGAATATCCTCAGGATAATTAAAAAGCGTATTTAGATTTTGCCAATGATTGCGCCATGATTTTGTAGTCTGCGGATACTGGCTATCCCAGGCATCACCAAAGCGCTCTAATTCAAGTAAGGCTTCATCTTCTGTGGCTAAGCGGTAAACGCGCTTGAGGTCTGCTGTAACGGCCTTGTAGTCTTTCCATGAAACATGCTTCAATGAATTTCGCACCATATGCACAATACACAGTTGAATGTTGGTTTGAGGAAATAATGTGTTGAAAAGCCTTTTAGGCCATCAACACACGCTATGAGGATGTCTTCTACACCACGCTGTTGAAGTTCGGTCAGCACATTTAACCAGAATTTGGCACCTTCATTCTCGGCAATCCACATTCCCATCAACTCTTTATGGCCTTCGGTATTTATTCCTAATGCAAGAAAAATGGACTTGTTGATAACCCGTTTATCTTGGCGAACTTTAACGACGATACAGTCTAGGTAAACAATAGGGTAAACAGCGTCTAAAGGGCGAGATTGCCATTCAATTACCTGCTCAATAACCGCGTTCGTGACACGAGACACCAACGTAGGCGATATCTCAGCACCATACCATTTATCCAATGCACTGACGATTTCACGGGTACTCATACACTGCGCGTAAAGCCAGAGGATTTTATCGTCCATGGACGTAAAGCGGGTTTGGTTCTTTTTGACCAACTTTGGCTCAAAGGAGCCTTCACGGTCACGAGGAGTGTCGAGTTCAAATTCACCATCTTCAGTTTTAACTCGTTTAGTACTTTTACCGTTGCGACTGTTTGTAGAAGTTGATTTATGGTGCTTCTCATAACCTAGATGCTCATCCATCTCTGCATTTAGTGCCGCTTCAACGGTGATTTTCTTGAGCATCTGGCTAAATTCGTTTAGGTCCTAAGAGGATTTAATCCCTTTGGCGGCTTCTCTTGCGAAAACTTCAAGTTCTTTCTTATTCATGTTCATCTGCCTATCCTTAACCCATCCAAAGGGTAATTTGAGATAGGCAATTACACAAAATTAGTTACAGTCTCCTTCTTGCTGTCGCATTTCAACATTTTGTTTCCGACTCATTTATCTCCATCAGAACACTGATGCTATTTATAGCTTTTTCAATGACGCTCTTAGCGGTGCAAAAACTGAAAGACCTATACAGTTTCACAAATTCGTTTATTACTTATGATTTACTAACGATGAGATGGATAAGATATGGTTATATTTATCCCTTCATTGAAGCATATGCAGGTATTGGTATGGTTGCCCAACTACAGCCTCTCGCAGTGGCACCATTTTCATTGTTTATCGGCACAGTTGGAGCAATTTCAGTTTTCAAAGCCGTTTACATTGACAAACGCCAGTTAAAGTGTGCCTGTGTAGGCGGCGATAGCAGTGTGCCACTTGGATTTGTATCGCTATCTGAAAACTTATTTATGATCGCGGGAGCATTGATTATGCTGCTGATGTAAAGGTATAGCTCTATTCGGCGGCCCCTTAACTGTTAAGATTAGACCTAGGATGCCTGCCCACACCTTTCTAATCCATATGTAACATTTTTTCTGTCGTACTGGCATCAAGATAACCAGAACTGAGCAAACAATCTCAGAGGTTGTACAAAATAACACTAAAGCTTTTTCATTAAGTTTTATTGTTATGCTCTTGTGGTGGCTTTCGCCACCACTTTATTAGTTTTCAAGTTCCACCATATCTTTCGCTGCAATGTCACCAGACACTAGCTTTACAGTTGCGAAATGATCATTCACAATTTTAGTAATTTGTACCGTTCCTACCTTTTCGATAGTGTAGGGATCTTCACCTTCACTCAATACTATTCTTTCATGGAATCTAATAACACTGTATTTTTGCCCAACCTCTGCACCATGCTTAGCACCAATACAGATTAGAGTTCGATTATCAGAACTTTCTACTACCTGACCTCTCATCATGTATTTATGATAAAAAGTGGTATTGGAACAACCCACTAAATATAAACCGAATGTAAGCAATAAAAGAGCTTTTATATAGGGTGTTTTCATCACTGTTACCTCATTTGACTAACTAATTATCTATACACTTTTTTATGAATTCATTTGTTTTTCCGGCCAGCCCCCGAAGGTGCTTGATGACAACTCCAAGGCTTATGAACAGAGTTATCTTTGATGTTCTGATCAACAAATTTATAGTAACTTTCTTTAGTATGTGTCCACCAATCATCATGAACATCTGCGCCATACTTACGGATTACCTCCTCAATCCCATCAAGGCTTACGTTTGCGGCATCATAGGCAAGGTGTATTTCACCTTCTTTGATGTTGTAACTAACTTCATCTATACCAAAAAGCTGATCTATTTCTTTTACTAACTCGTCACAGCTTTCTTCTGTGACATTGCTAAGCTTTAGATTTCGAACAACTAAATTTTGCTCTCTAACGCCAACTCTATGATCTAAATCGCTCATAATTTTTCTCCTAATGTTTGTGTGAATGCTGTTGATTGCTATCTTTCATTTCTTCCATTTTCCGGTTCATCTGCGGCATCATGTTCTCCATCATTTCTAAATGATGTTCAGTCATCTTGATTTGTTGATGCATTGGCATTTCTTCCATGTTTTTGTGCATGGATTGCATCATCTTCATCATTGAACGGTGATGTTCAACCATCATCTGCTGTTGCCTGTCAGGATCTTTTTCAGTTTTAATGGCATGGACTTCCTTTTTCATTTCCATCATCTTTTTATGCATTTCTCCCATGTTCTCATGTGGTATTGTCATGCCTTGATGCATACCAGCTTTGTTCGCACCTTCATGTTTATGCTCATTGTTTTGGGCAAATGAGCTAGTGGTTATCAGTAGTGAACCAATAAATAAAATTGATTTAGTTAACGTTTTCATGATTTTTACCTTCTACACTTTTATTAAAACTTGGGATCCAACTTGGTGTCGATTCCATATACCTGTGGTACTCCGAACCAAATTCAGCAATCGCCTGTGCTTCTTCGCGTTTCGCTAGCTTGACGTAAACAACGACTAAGATCGGAAACATCGCAAGTGTTGGGATTGTCGGCCACTGCAATAAAAAGCCGAACATGATTAGAATGAAAGCTACATACTGTGGGTGGCGACACCTTGCATACCATCCAGTTGTAGCCAATTGATGATGTTTTTGCGCGTGATGCAATACATTCCATGCTGAAGACAACATAAAGAAACCTGCAACAATAAACACCATACTCACTATATGAAATGGGTCCCAATGGGCATCACCTTGAAATCCAAAGAAAGTATGTAATAAATGCCCATTTTCATGCGCAAAGAAATTTACTTCTGGATAGGTCTCCGTCAGCCACCCCGACAGAAAATAGATAGTTAAAGGAAAGCCATACATTTCAGTAAATAGGGCAACAATAAAGGCAGAGAACGCGCTTAGACTTCTCCAATCAGTTGATGTTTTTGGTTTGACAAAACTAAAGGCAAAAAAGATAAAAATTGCTGAGTTCAGTATCACCATTGACCATAAGCCATAATCATATGTTTCATTCATCACTGCTCTCCTTTTTATGTGATTCCTTACGTGCCTTTTCTAACCCTTGTATGTAGCCATCGCGATAGGCTGCATTTTTATCCGTGAGTTCTTGAAAGCTCTCTTCCTTTTTTTCATCAGGCGCATGTGAATGATCGTGACCATGTTTACCATGATTGCCATGCATAAATACGTGCATCAAGGGGCATAGCAATAAAATCAAGTAGGGAAGAAATTGCAGCGTATGTTGACCATGCTCAAGCACTAAGAAGTAGGTCACTGCGGCAATAAGTGCCAGTGCAGCCCAGCCTGTAGGTGTTGACCAAAAATTAGGGTGTTGATTTTTCATATTGCCCTCCTAAACGACTTTTAAGACACCGCGATACATTTGCATCTGACAGTGAAACTCATGCTCTCCCGGTGATAAGTTCAATAGGGTAATTTGAGTAATTTCATTTAATTTAAGCTGTTCGCTTATATCCAATGAAGGAATAAGCATTGTTTCAGCGCAGGGGGATTGATCTTTGCGCATAAACTTCAGAGTGACAGGCTGGCTAGCAGACACCTGAATTGAGGATGGGGAATACACGCCATCCCTCACTTCAATGAGTACTTCATTACCTTGAACGATTGTTTTATTGGGTTTATATAGCCAAAACCACCAAACAATCAGCGCGATTAACATTAAGCCTAATAAGTTAATAACCATCATTGTGATTCTCCTTAATGCTCTTTTGCTTTAAAAAAGCGAAGTCGATTTGCATTTGACACTACAGTCAATGACGAAAACGCCATTGCAGCACCTGCAATTACAGGGCTAAGCAGAATGCCAAAGAAGGGGTATAGAACCCCCGCAGCAAAAGGAATCCCGGCTACGTTATAGACAAACGCGCCAAACAAGTTTTGTTTGATATTTCGTAAAGTAGCTTTGCTTACCGCTATGGCATCGGCAAGGCCATGAAGTGAACCACGCATTAGGGTAATGTCAGCACTTTCGATAGCTACATCAGTCCCTGTGCCTATGGCGAAGCCAACATCGGCTAACGCTAGCGCAGGAGCATCGTTGATGCCATCTCCTGTCATACCAACAATTTCGCCACTGCCTTGTAGCTCTTTCACCTTGTTGGCTTTATCTTCTGGCAGCACCTCAGCAAGAAATTCGCTAATACCTGCTTTTTTGGCAACAGCGGCAGCGGTTTCCTTGTTATCACCTGTTAACATGATGACGCGTATACCATTAGCCTGAAGCCGTTTGATAGCAGAGATTGAGTCTGACTTAATGGGATCTGCGACAGCAATGATTGCGGCAAGTTCACCATCTACAGCAAAGTACATAGGTGTTTTGGCTTCTTTGGCTAAAGACTGGGCTTTTCCAACAAAGCCTGTGAGGTCTATGCCTTTTAACTTCATTAGTTTATCGTTACCAAAAAGCAGGACTTTATTGTTACAGTTTGCTTCTACACCAAAACCCGTAATAGCATTAAACGATTCAATTTTTAGTAACTCAATATCCTTATCTAAAGCACTTTCAACAATCGCTTGCGCTAAAGGGTGCTCTGAGCCGCTTTCTAAACTTGCTGCAAGCTGTAGTACGTCTTTTTCGTCAGTAGCTTTTGCTAAAACAATATCGGTTACCTTAGGTGCCCCTTCAGTAATAGTGCCCGTTTTATCTAAAATCATGGCAGTGATTTTAGAGGCGGTTTGCAGTGCCTCACCGTTGCGAATAAGTACTCCGGCTTCTGCTGCTTTTCCTACTCCGACCATGACAGACATGGGTGTTGCCAAGCCTAAAGCACACGGGCAGGCAATAATAAGCACAGTAGTTGCTGATACGATAGCAAAAGCAATTGCTGGCTCAGGGCCAAAGTTAAGCCATGCTAACGCACTTAACACCGAGATGATCATGACTACAGGAACGAAATAGGCGGAAATAACATCGGCCAAGCGGCCAATCGGCGGTTTTGAATTTTGCGCTCGTTTCACCATATTGATGATCTGTGCAAGCGCCGTATCTTTACCAACACGTGTGGCTCTGAATAAAATCATGCCTGATTTGTTCAACGTGCCAGCGACAACCTCATCTTCCTCGGCTTTTTCAACGGGCATCGGTTCACCTGTCAGCATGGACTCGTCAATAGACGTGTGTCCTTCCAATACCACACCATCGACGGGAATTTTTTCACCCGGTTTTACCTTCACAATATCGTTAAGTAAAACCTGCTCAATACCAATCTGAACTTCTTTGCTATCACGAACCACGGTTGCCGTTTTGGCCTGCAAGCCGATAAGACGTTTAATGGCCTCAGAGGTTTTACCTCTGGCTTTTATTTCTAATGCTAAACCTAAATCAATCAAGCCAATGATCATGGCGGTCGCTTCAAAATAAACATGCCGAGCCATCAATGGAACGGCGTCAGGTGCAAACACAACAACCATTGAGTACACCCAAGCTGTACCTGTTCCCAAAGCTATTAGTGTGTCCATATTAGCGGAGTGGTTTTTAAAGCTTTTCCAAGCGCCAACATAAAAATGCTTACCTGAAAAATACATAACACCAAAAGTTAAAATACCGACAACCAGCCAAGACATGCGTTCAAGGTTTGTTTCAACTGTCATTTCTCCAACTACAATGCTGTAGATCATCAAAGGAACGCCGAGTGAAAGGGCAATAAACGTATCGCGCATTAGCTTTTTGTAATATGCCCAATCCGCCGCCTCTTTCTCGTCAAGCGCATCTGTTGCTGAGCTATCATCAATTGGCTTCGCGTTATACCCCACTGACTCAACAGCTTTGATCAATTCTTCTGTCTTAGCTGTCCCAGAAACTGTTACAGTCCTATCAGCAAAATTCATTTCTGCACTGACGACTCCATGAGTTGCCTTTAACGCCCCTTCAATTTTGCCTACACAGCTAGCACACCCAGCGCCTTCAATGATGAGCTGTTGGCTTTGTGATGTTTTTTCCAACGTATTCTCCTTACTTTTACACGAAGAGGATTGAGTTTTTGCCTGACAGCAACAGCCTGATTCGGTTTCTATATTTGTATTAGTAGTTACCATTTTTCCTCCTATGCCTTTTTAATTTGTTCAAAGTTTTCGATGAGATGACAAACCATGTTTGCAGTCGGCGCTTTGTCTTCCATTTCTTCCCATTGAGAAAGCGCTGAAGACATTTTCCCTCGAAGTGCCAACATTGCTTGAAACTGTTTTTCTGTTTCTTCAAGCCGCTCTTTGATGAGGCTTCTGACTAATGGGCACGCACTTGTACCATCTTCAGATTCATTAAGAATTTGCTTGATATCAGCAACGGAAAAACCAAGATTTCTGGCACTTAAAATGAACTTAAGTCTCGATACTTCTTTATTCGAGTATGACTTGTAGCCGTTCACTGACTTAGCAGGTTTTAACAGTCCCAATCGCGTGTAATAGCGCACCGTATCAGCAGTCGTTCCAAGGCTTTTTGACAGTTCTGCTACTTTCATATTTACTCCTTAGTTTTTCACCTAAGTTTGTACTCTCACCTACAGCTTAGACCTGTGTCTAAGACACAGGTCAAGTACTAATTCTAGTGAATAAGCTAAAAAATAATTTTTTGGTAAAAGAGAAATCTCGGCCAAAATCGACAGCATTAAGTACTGTAAATGGCAATAGTTTGAGAATTTTCATAGTGCTTTCAAAATATCGTACTAATCGTTCAAAACAATTGATTATTTAAATCAATGAATAAGTCATTCTATTTTTGATGGGAGTGGCGAAAAAAAGACGCACTGATCCCGTGATTAGCCAATAATTGGTGGACGATAAAGTAAGAGATGGATACCAGATTTTGGTAGAGGTGTACGCTGTAGAAATAGCTCAGAGTAAATATTGCAAATACCTTCCTCTTGCGCTTGCACAAGATAGGGATTTAAATGAAAGCTTGAACAAAATCCCCCCTCACAACAAACACAATCACTAGCTTTACATTTTTCACAGACTTCATCACCATGACGGTGTTTAGAGTCTTGCGAGTTTACAGTGTGATAGTGACTATTGTCATTCATTGATTGATGGTGAATATTTTTGCTTCGTTGCATAATATGCGTGTCGGAAGATCCATTTTGATGTTCTTCACAATTCATTGGCTTAGCTGTAGCAAAACTATGCTGCGTAAGCAACACAGTTATTATCACTATTTTAAACCACCTGAAAAGTCCAAACATTATCATTCCTTCTTTAGCTCCTACAATATTAGCCACTTTATAAAAATAATTTTATGATCTTGATCAACCTTTGAACTAAAACCTAAACTTTTTACTTTTTTAAACAGCTTAAACTTAACAAGTATAAAAGGGGTGTCTGATTTATACTCATGAGATTGAAGCCAAGCATGAGCACCATAAAAAAATAAAAACCCTACGCTCATAACTAGGTATTGAGTAAGGGATCATTTTTCCAATTGTTCAGCTTTAAGCGCAGTACTTTGCAACAATCGGTTCTATCCCGAGCACACCCAATTCCCGTTCATCAAAAGTGATAAGATAGTCTATTGTACGTCTTTCAATGGCGATGTTTTTTGGCTTGACTCTTTAACCTTTACCATTCGCCAACTTTACTTCTTAGCTGATATTCCACCTTGATAGGTATACACCAGACTGGCACAGACTGAAAACAAGAAGTAGCTTACTATTACTGCTCTTAGTTCTTTCCAAAAAAACTATTAGCTAGGCCTTTCCTAACATAACTAAAATGGTTTAAATCCCAAAAAACAAAAGCTACCATCAATATAGTTGCGGTAGCTCTCATCAAGTCAATATAGTATTTCTTCACATCAGAGCCAGAACTTGATACCTGCAACAAAAGCAGTATCACGAGTACTTTGCCCATTTAACTTCGCAAATTCGGCTGTATTACCAAATTTATTTGTCCACTCAACGCCAACATAGGGAGCAAACTGGCGGGTAAACTCATAACGAACCCGAAAACCAATAGCACTGCTAGATAAGCCACTACCAAGGTTATTTTGGACGTCATCCTTACCGTAAAGCGTCAACTCTGCTCGTGGTTGAACAATTAACTTTTGAGTAAGTAATAGCTCATACTCAGCTTCGATCGAAAATGCACTATTACCTTGCTCTCCTAAATACGCAGTCATATCAATTTCAAACCAGTAGGGGGCTAGACCTTGTAAACCAAAAGCTAGCCATTTGCGGTTTTCACCTTCGTTATTGTAATCAAGTCGAATACCGACTTGTGTATCCCAATAAGCAGATATTGCGTGGCCCCATAGAAAATCTGTTTGGTTCTCCTCTAAATTACCTTCGCTAAAATCTCCCTCAGTTTTGATGACTAATCTATCAAAAGTAGTGCCATACCATGCCTGAAAGTCAAAAACACCTGCGTTTGTTTGCTCATTATATTCAAGACGATCCCCTAGTAGCGCGTAAAATGAATGCTCATCTGCCAAAGTCAGTCGTTTGTCGCTATTGAGTGCATAAGGACCTTCAGTCAATGTTGTACCTGCGGCATAAGCATGAGGGTCTCTAGCATCTTTAGGTGCATCTCCACCTTGTGCTTGCATTTTAGAATCACCCATCTCAGTCATCTCATCTTTTGCAGATACAGATACACTTATAAGGGGCAAACCTATTAATAATAGTTTTAACGTATTGGTTAGTATTAATTTTCTCATGATACAACTACCTCTCTAAACATACCTGCATCCATGTGGAATAATAAATGGCAATGCCATGCCCAGCGACCTACGTCATGAGGTGTTGTTAAAAAACTAATTCTTTGCGCTGGTTGTACAGGGATAGTATGGCGACGAACCTGTACATCACCTTTTTCATTCTCCAAATCGCTCCACATACCATGCAGGTGCATTGGATGTGTCATCATTGTATCGTTTTGTAAAATAACTCTTAAACGTTGATTATGCTTCATGTGAACTGGCGTGCTTTTTCCAAATTCCAAGCCATCAAATGACCAGCTATAACGCTCCATGTTTCCAGTTAAATGTAATTCAATTTCAGCCTCAGGCTCTTGCTGGCTTGTAATTCCCTCAAGAGAATGTAAATCTGCAAGTGTTAAAACACGGCGTCCATTTTTACGTAAACCTATACCGGGATCATCAAGGTTTGTTCTAGGCATATCAACACGCATATCAACAGAAGCTCCATACTCTGTTTTTGCATGACGCACTTTAGTGCTAGCAACAGCTAATGGGTTTTTAGTCATTCCATGTTTACTATGATCCATTGCCATCGCTCCATGACCCATTGCACTATGATCCATTTTATTAGAATTCATGCCCGACATACCTGCCGTATCAGCCATTGTAGAATGCACACTATCATGGGTCATATTGCCCATCATATCTGTCATCGTTAACCACTCAACGGGGTCTAAAGAAGGTACTGGTGCATCAACGTTAGGTGCCATTGATAAAGTACCTTTAGCATAACCTGAGCGATCCATGCTTTGTGCAAAAATCGTATATGCGTCATTTTTTGGCTCGACAAGTACATCATAAGTTTCACCGGGACCAAATCTAAATTCATCTACTGTCACAGGTTCAACATTTTGTCCATCAGCTTGTACAACTGTTAACTTCAGCTCAGGTATTCTTACATCAAAAAACGTATTGCTAGAACCGTTAATAAATCTAAGCCTAACCTTTTCGCCAGCTTTAAACATTCCACGCCAATTTGTCAAAGGCGCACAACCATTCATTAAAAAAGTCATTGCAGATGCTGATAAGTCTGCAAGATCTGTAGGGTTCATTCTCATTTTATTCCACATTTCCCGGCGTTGTAGCGCATTTGAAACGCTGCTATTTGAAATGTCATCAAAAAACTCTGGAACAGTAGGTTGATTAAAGTTAAATACATCGCTCTGTACTTTTAACTTGCGAAACAAATCCATTGGGTCATCATCAGTCCAATCAGACAATTGGATGACATGCTCATTGTCAGCACTAATAATATCCTTTTCTCTTGGCTCAATAATTAATGCGCCGTACATACCTGTCATTTCTTGAAAACCACTGTGTGAGTGATACCAATATGTGCCGCTTTGTTGCAGCTTAAATTTATAAACAAAGGTTTCACCCGGCATTATACCTTTAAAGCTAATACCCGGTACGCCATCCATTTGATACGGAAGAATGATCCCATGCCAATGAATTGAACTCGGCACTGATAATTTATTCGTTACCCTGATAGTAACGTCATCACCTTCTCTGAGGCGCAAGGTAGGAGCTGGTATTGAGCCATTGATTGTTGTAGCCATTCTTACAACACCTGTGAAGTTTACTGGTGACTCATCTATCACCAGATCTATGACTTCCCCACTTAGTTCGGGCGCAGTACCTGTTGAAGTTCCAGCAAGCAAAGATGAAGCTGCATGAAGAACACTTGGAAAAGCAGCTAATACACCGCCAGCAGCTAATCCTTGTACAAAGCGTCTACGTGGCGTAGAAACTTGATGTAATGGATTGTTATTTCTCATTTTACTCTCCGTTGTTTGAACAATAAATTAATGTGACCAATGAATGTGCTTAATCTTCCATTCACCATTTTGTTTTTCCAGCACCATCGTTTCCATGCCTTGATAATCGCGTTCAACACCTTTATGAGTACCTGTAGTTTGACTGCGCGACGCAGAGATAGCGGTATTTCCAAGTATCGTCACTTGATGTTCAAGTGTGTCGCTCTTCATCGCTGCTAAATACTTCATATCCGACAACATATGATGATGAGCATATTCATCAGCGCTCCTTTCAACGCGGCCTCCCTCGAAAATGGTGACATCATCCGCTAACTGCGCTCTAGCCTGTTTTTGATTGCCAGTTTCAAGTGCTTGATGAAATGCCAAAACAACTTTTGCGGCTGGGGTATCTATACCTTTAAACAAACCTTTGTCTTTGTTCTTATCACCATGAGCGTTTGCTGCGAAACTAAACGTCATTAATAAAACGAGTAATATATTTATTGTTTTCATTTTCATTCTCTCTTTTAGGTTTTAATTTGCAGGGCCAACAACACTAGTAAGCCCAGCCGTTACAGATAAAATGGCAAAAGCTACTACCATTTCTATCGAGATAGATTTAGATAAAGCCTCTCTGCCTTGACTATTTTTAAGTTGTGGAACGAGTATTAGTTTATGTTTAGCAGCAAGTGCCAAAATAGACACTACAAGGGCCAATTTAAACAACAGTGTTTGTCCGTAACTTGAGCTTATTAGTGCATCAAGACTTCCGACCAATTGAATCACGAGCCAGAGGCCTGCTACCAACAATAGGCTCAATGTAAAACTTGCTTGTTTGCCAAAGCTTTCCATCAGCAAATGAAGTTCTGCATAACTTAGCTGATGGCAAGCCTGTTTTAGTGGCAATAACGCCCCAAACCACCATGCCATAACGAGCACATGCAAAATAAGCAAGCCTTTTTCAATTGTGCCTAACTCAGAAATATGACCCAGTAACGTGAATGAGTATGCAAGGATTAATAAACTCAACATTAAAGCGCTTTGTTTTAAGTACGAGTTCACAGCGAGTTTGAACCTTAAAGCTAAAGCGATTATTGCGGTAACTAGCCCAAGCGCTCGAAGCAAAGCTCCAGTGCCGACAGAGGAGTCCCACATAATAGCCAATATATCAGCGTCTATCGCCCCCTGAATTCCCTCTTCTGCCATTGCACCAGTACTGGCAAAGAACCAAGTAATATTAGCGATCAAAGCCATAACTATATAAGTTCTTGTCCACGTTAAATTCGCTATTACAGCATTACTATGAGATTCATTATGCTCAAAAATTTGTCTGAAAAATGTATAGCCGGCAATACAGGCAAAGCCGACGTAAAATACAATTTTTGACAGTACAATGACTGTATTCCAGATATACATTTCCATATCAATCACACAGCCTTACTAATGAACCATAAAGCCGAAGCTATCTTTCATTTTATGTCCATCTTTACCTAAATAGGTCACATCAACGATATAGTTTGTTGGAGCTAATTTAGGTAGTTCCCATGAAAACTCTCTGGAAGCTTCTTTTGATGGTTTAAAGTCAAATTTAATATTTTCACCTTTTTTATTTTTCAACGTAACTTTAACTACACGTACCTCTTTGCTAAATCCCAATGTCAATTTTTCTGGAGTATTCATTAGCATTGCATTATCAGCAGGCACGCTTTTTTCAAGATGCACATGTGCAAATACTGCACTACTAAAAACAACACTGATTATGGTTAAAAGTTTAATTAATGTTTTCATATATACCTCTATTTATTTAATGGATTAACGACTAAATTTATCTTTGAAAATTTGATTACTTGGAATCCCAGCATCTGTAATTATTTTTTCCACTTCACTCATCATTGCTTCTGGACCGCACAAGTAAAACTCAGCCAAATGCAGTTCTGCTTTTTGGTTCATATACGGCAGAAGTACTTTTTGAACATAGCCTGAGTGCCCTTGCCATTCTTCTGAAGGATTAGAAAGAGTAGGAATATAAGAGAAGTTTTTATGCTTCTCACTCAGTGACTTCAATTCATTATGGTATAGCAAGTCATCTTCAGTTCGCGCACCATAGATAAGAGTCAAACCACTTTTATCTTTATGCTTTTTCAACTGTTCAAAAATAATAGACCTCAGTGGTGCAAGTCCTGAACCCGCACCTATAAACACGCGACTAACTTTTTTATTTGAAGTGGCATAAAAATCAGAAAAAGGGCCTCTTGCAGTTATCGTTTCACCTACTTGGAGTGAACCTAAATAACTTGAACCTATTCCTGCTTTAAAACCATTCTTTGCGGTCTGCCAACGGATATTAAACATTAACTCATCAGACTCCTCGTCAAAGTTAACTAATGAGTAGTGGCGAGTTACACCGTTATGAGAAAATTTTCCATGATAGTAGCTATCCCAGTATTTTTCATAGCACTCTGGCATATCATCTGGACGTAAGCTATTCATCCCTGCTGGCACATCAAATTGCATATATGCACCAGCTTTAAATGCCAACTGTTTGCCTGATTTCAGCTTAAATTTCACTTCCTTGATAAAAGGAGTAATGAAATTAGTCGCAACCACAACTAGCTCATGATTTTCAATATTGCGATCAGTATTAACTTCAATCGAACTAATTTCAGAGAACCTATGCTGACATCCAAGCCGATAACCTTCCTTAAGTTGCTCCTGAGATAAATGTTCCTGTTCAGATAGTGTGATAGGTAATTTAGTTGAACTTAAGAACACGCATTTGCCACAAGTACCGCCACCACCGCAACCTGAAGGAAGGTATACATGTGAACTAGCTAGCCCTTCTAATACAGTTGAGCGACCAACTGCTGAGATGTCAGTAATAGTATTTTCATTGGAAAACGTCACTGCCACTTTTTGCCTGTTAGTGCCCCAACCTAGCTTCAGTAAACCACTTCTATACTGTTGTATCAGCCAAGTAACACCAGTAATTGAAAGGAATAGCGTTGCAAAAGCAAATGCAATGATCAACCAATGGTTAAATCCTCCAGAATTGCCATAGTCCATAAAGTGAAGCTTCATCATCAGATCTTTCAATCTGAAATCATCATTGGCATGGCGAAGTACTTGACCTGTAATACTATCTAAATAAATAGTTGTATTGTTCTCATCCTCAACGGCAACTTGCCACATAGGATTTTGCTGCCTTACGTGATCAGAAAACGGAGGTTGAGATAACACTGGAGTAGTTAACTTACCCTGTCCCGAGTAGGAGTTTTTTGCCAAAGTTAGTACTTGTTCTTCAGACAAATTAAATGGCTTTCCTGTTACAGCATCAAATAGCTTTGAGTGGCGCTCTTGATAGCTATGCTGCCCCTTATCGAACACAAAATGATAGTAAGGCTGATGTAAAACCCATATAAGGTTTACTTCCTGCGGAGCATTACTAGTAATGTCTTTAATAGGGAATAGGTCAAAGCCTGTAATGCTACCTTCATGATGAGAATGAACTCTAAGTTCATTACCACTGGCTTTACTGTGATCCATCAAATTGAAGTAAAGGCCCGTTCCCAACCAAATAAGCAGTTGTAAACCAACAAATAAAGAAAGCCACTTGTGTATCGTTGTATTTAACTTAAATAGTCGCATCAAATGACTCTCTTTTTATTTGGGGAAAGCACTCGGTAATAAGTCAATACTGCGCCAGTAATTGCTCCCATTAGACCTAGAGTTGCGACCAAGAACAAAAACCAGTTTGATACGTTTTCTCCATCATAGTAATCCATAATGTGGAACCGCCACATCCAATCAAACAATCGCCAGTAATCATGACGCTTGGCAACAAGTGATCCTGTTTGTTGACTTATATAAAATGTCGGTGTGGAGAATTGCTCAAACGTCACTCTCCAAACAGGTAAATGCCTTGGGGACAACTCAGCAGGCAAGTTTGTCGCTGACTTAATCAACCTTATGCTGTCGATTTGATGATTCAGCGCATAATGGTATTGTGCGATTTCTTTAGCCTTGGTTTCATCTACAAGGGCCTGAACAGCTCCAGTTTTAGCATCTATTGCTACTTTTCCATTTTCTCCATTAATAAAAGAATACAAAGGACGGCCCATACTTTGAGTAAGTGTAACTTGGCTAGCTTTAGGATAATCCGCAGCTAGCTTTACAATGGAGTAATCCATACTTGCTAAATCTATTTTGGCTTCCTCACTCTTAGCCAAGGTTTCGCCGTGTATATAGTGAATATCCATAGTCACCATATACACGCCTGTAATAGACCAGAAGAGGAATTGTATTCCGACAAATGCCATTAGCCATTTGTGATATTTTCTAGCCGTGCTAAGCATTATTCTCAGGCTCCACGTTAGAAAGCTCTTTGTTAAAGGCATTTACTTCAGGCTTTTTAATGATTGAGTAAATTGCAGGGAGTACAATAAGCGTGAGCAGCACAGCACTTGTCATTCCGCCTACCATAGGAGCAGCAATGCGGCTCATGACCTCAGAACCTGTACCAGTACCATATAAAATAGGCATTAAACCTATAATGATTGTAGCTACCGTCATCATTACTGGACGAACTCGTAAGCCAGCACCGTGCAATAATGCATCTTGATATGCATCATCTGAGATGAGTTCTGCTCGCTCCACCGCTTTTTCCTTAAGCTCAGCAAGTGCTTGATTAAGATAAACCAGCATTATCACGCCAATCTCAACCGCAACACCAGCTAGAGCGATAAAGCCCACACCAACAGCTACTGAGAAATTAAACCCTTCTAGATACATCAACCATAACCCACCGATCATTGCCATCGGCAAGGTAACGATAATGATAGCCACTTCACTAAACGCTCTGAAATTCAGGTAAAGCAGAATAACAATAATGGCGAGTGTTAAAGGCAATACATAGGTGAGCTTTTCTTTCGCTCTTTCCATATATTCGTATTGTCCAGCCCAAGTAATTGAATAGCCTGCTGGTAATGTCAGGTTATTTGCTAAGTGTTCTTTAGCATTTTCAACATAAGTACCTACATCAACGCTATCAATATCAATGAAAGTCCAACCATTGATTCTGGCATTCTCACTTTTAATACCCGGTGGGCCATTCTCTACTCGAATATCAGCAACATCACCTAGTGCAATGCGTTGACCACTTGGTGTTACAACAGGTAATCGTGCTAGCTGCTCAGGAGAATCTCGATAATCTTGCGGATAGCGCAGATTAACAGGGTAACGCTCTTGACCTTCTATCGTTTGTGTCACATTCATACCGCCAATCGCAGTAGAAACTACTTGTTGGACATCTTCGATATTTAACCCAAAGCGACTTGATTTATCTCGTGAAATATCAACCTTGATATATCGTCCACCTGCAACTCGTTCAGAGTAAACTGACGCTGTGCCTGTCACTTCTGGCAAGAGTTGTTCTATTTGTTGGCCGATATCCTGAATTACATCAAGTTCTGGTCCGGCGACTTTAATACCGACAGGCGTTTTTATACCTGTAGCTAACATGTCAATGCGGGTCTTGATTGGCATGACCCAAGCATTGGTTAAGCCCGGAAATTTAACCAACTTATCAAACTCAGCTTTTAACGACTCAGTTGTCACGCCTTCTCGCCACTCCTCCCGTGGCTTCAATTGAATAAAGGTTTCAATCATGGTTAGAGGCGCAGGGTCAGTTGCGGTTTCAGCTCGTCCTACTTTACCGAATACATTTTCAACTTCTGGCACAGTGCGAATAAGCTTGTCCGTTTGCTGCAATAACTCTCTTGCTTTACCGATTGAAATGCCGGGATATGTAGTAGGCATATACATAAGGTCGCCTTCATCCAATGGCGGAATGAATTCACTACCAATTTTATCGACAGGCCAAAAACCAACGATAGTCACTAATACTGCTGCGACTATTGTCAATTTTGGAAACTTCATGACTTGCTTTAAAACAGGCATGTAGATAGCAATCAATAATCGATTTAATGGGTTTTTCTTTTCAGAGACGACTTTGCCTCGAATAAAGTAGCCCATCAAAACAGGCACCAATGTTATTGCCAAGCCTGCTGATGCAGCCATTGCATAGGTTTTTGTATAGGCGAGCGGTGAAAACATTCTTCCTTCTTGCGCTTCTAAGATAAACACAGGTAAGAATGAGACAGTTATGATCAGCAAGCTAAAAAATAATGCAGGGCCTACCTCACTCGCAGCCTTAGCTACAATTTGCCAACGGTTTTCATCTGTTAGTGGTGTTTTCTCCATATGTTTATGCATATTTTCAATCATCACTATTGCACCATCAGTCATCGCACCAATAGCAATAGCGATACCGCCTAAAGACATAATATTGGCATTGATGCCTTGCATATACATGATGATGAATGACACCAATATACCTAATGGTAGAGTAACAACTGCCACAATTGATGAGCGAAGATGAAATAGGAAAGCAACACAGACAATAGCCACGACCGCAAGCTCCTCTAGCAACTTGCTCCAAAGGTTATCAACAGCACGATCTATTAACTTCGATCTGTCATAGACAGGGACAACCTCCACCCCCTCTGGTAAAGAAGATTTGAGCGACTCAAGCTTTTCTTTTACCCCATTTATGGTTTGTTGAGCGTTTTCACCAAAGCGCATAACGACAACACCACCAACAACTTCGCCTTCGCCATTAAGTTCTGCGATACCACGGCGCATTTGAGGACCAAGGTTAACGTTGGCAACATCACCAATACGCAACGGCGTGCCTTGTTCGTTAATACCAAGTGGAATTTTCTCTATATCACTAACTGATTGAATATACCCCGTTGCGGTAACCATATATTCAGCTTCAGCCATTTCCACAACGGATGCGCCAGTTTCTTTGTTCCCTTTTTGTAAGGCTATTTGTATTAAACTTAGAGGAATATCGTAAGCTCTCAATTTGTCAGGATCTACTTGCACTTGATACTGCTTAACCATACCACCAACGGCGGCAACTTCGGACACGCCCGGAACAGTTTGTAGTTCATACTTTAAGAACCAGTCTTGAATGCTTCTTAATTGGCTTAGATCATGGTTTCCAGACTTATCTGTTAAAGCGTAAATGTATACCCAACCCACACCTGTTGCATCAGGTCCTAATTGAGGTTTTGCCGAATCAGGCAGGCTTGATGCTACTTGGCTTAAGTATTCAAGTACTCGGCTTCTAGCCCAATACAAATCAGTATCATCATCAAAAATAATGTAGACGTAGGAATCACCAAAGAATGAGTAACCACGAACAGTTTGCGCCCCCGGCACTGATAGCATCGCTGTAGTAAGTGGAAATGTCACTTGATCCTGCACAACTTGTGGTGCCTGTCCCGGATAACTCGTCTTAATTATCACCTGCACATCAGAAAGATCTGGGAGTGCATCTACTGGCGTTTTTTGTAATGAATACAAACCACCAAACGCGATAATTAAGGTAATCAACAAAACAAAGAAACGATTGCCGATAGACCATCTAATAATTGATTCAATCATTATTTTTCTCCCACTTAATGATTAGAATGATCAACAGCAGCTTTATTTTCCTTGCCGTGTTGTTCATCTGATTCAAGAGAGATTTCAGTGATAACTAAGTCATCCCTAACCTCAAAAGTGAAAGTGACATTATCACCAACATTGAAATCAACTATTTCTATATTGTCCGCGACGATAAAATCCATCGTCGCAGCAGGTCTATCCCACTTCTCTATTGGGCCTCGGCTAATATTTAGAATCCGTGTATCAATATCAATCGCATTAATTAAACCTGATACTGTTGCTGATGATACTTCTTCACTCATATCAGCAGGCTCACTCATGATATGAATTCCAGTAACTTCATATCCACCCTCTTCGGTTTTGCTCACTTCAAAGTGCAAAGATTGACCAGACTTCAGTGAATCAATATCTACCTTTTCACCTACATCGAAGTCCATTGTCATTTCAGGCCAATCCCAAGCCTCAGCAGGACCATGAGTAATATTAACCATACGATGTCCCGCCATGACGCTGTTGATTTCGCCTTCCATCCAAACAGAGCTAGGCACTTCGTCATGAGTCATTCGTTTAAAATCAGAGTTTTTACTTGATTCAGAATCAATCAAGAATTGAGCAGATGTCACCACAACATCATCTTCATTAAGACCCTCTAAGATTTCGATACTATCGATATCAACCCGGCCAATTGTCACTTCGATAGACTTAAATTGCCCATCCCCCAAGGCAAGTACAACTCTGTCTTGTTTACCTGTGCGAATGACGGCTTCTTTAGGTACGAGTATCGTGCTATCAGCTTGATTAGCGTGAATAGAGACTTGTGCAAACATGTTTGGTTTTAATTGATAGTCTGGGTTGTCAAACTTCAGTCTCACTCTGAGTGTGCGTGTTTTACTATTCAATGTTGGATAAACATAATCAACGACACCAGCCCAGTCCTCTCCGGGTAAATAATCCAGTGTCATTGATACAGGCAGTCCTTCTTTAATTAAGGCTGCGTCACGTTCAAACACTTCTGCTTCAACCCAAACTTGATCTAGTTGACCAATGCTTAATAAGGTGTTTCCCGGCTTGACATAAAAGCCTTCTCTAATCTTCAAACCGTCAACAACACCTGCTTGTGGTGAATAAAAGGTGATGGTTTGCTGAACTTTTCTAGTCTTTTCTAGCTTTTGAATGAAATCTGCTGAAAGCTGTAACGCTTTAAGGCGATCTTTCGCCGCCGAAATTAAGGAACTATTGTCGCGCTTTAAAGCTATTAAAAGTTCTTCTTGCGCGTTAACTAACTGAGGAGAATACAGTGTATAAAGAGGCTGCCCTTTCTCTACAGGGTTACCTGCCGCTTTGACATAGAGTTTTTCAATCCAACCATCAACACGTGGGTGGATATGAATTAGCTTATCTTCATCATATTGAACGTAACCAACCGTTGATATTTCAGTATGCATATTTTTCAGCTCAACAGGTGCAGTGCGAACCCCTAGGTTATTCACTACATGAGGCGCAATTTTTACTGCTCCGGGACCAAAATCATCACCAGATGATTCTTCCTCATACACAGGAATTAAATCCATCCCCATAGGCGACTTACCGGGCTTGTCCCGGCGGTAATTAGAATCCATCGGTGCAACCCAATACAGAGGCTTTTTCTCTGCTGATGTTGTTTCATCTGTATTACTGTTTGACCCTGCACCTTGATATAAGCTCAATACTCCTGCGCCTAGCGCAGCACCAATGATGATGGCAATAATTGTTTTAGTATTCGTTGACATTATTTTTCTCCAAATTGCTGATTGGATAAGTGCTGATTAGTTTTGTGTGAAGTTTGCATCGACTTATGTTCAGCATTTGAGTTAGATTGAGAACGTGCAAAGAAATAGTTGATACGAGCAACTGTTTTAAGTGCGTCAACATCAATTCTTAAGGCTGATATTCTGGCATTTAATTCTGCGATTCTTGCTCGAACAACTTCGGCAAAATCGCCATCATCATTTGTGTAAGCTGTCAATGACGCTTCTGCTTGGTCATGAGTTTGTTTAAGGAGTTGTTCTTGATAGATAGATTGCCTATCAGATAAACGCTTAAGCTGTCTAAGCTCCTTTTCCACCATACTGATCATTTGCTTTGTCAGTAATAGTTTCTCGGTTTTAATAGTCTCTGAATCTGCAATAGAAGCTGCAACTTGCTTATCTTGTCTGTTCTCGGTGAACAAGGGTAAATCAAACGTTACTCCAACAGAAAATAAATCAGCTCGGCTATCACCAGAGGGCATATTGTCCCGATAGGCATAACTAGCATTAACACCCCATTGCGGTTCATATTGCTGTTTAGCTAACTCAACTGCTTTTTCTGAAGCTTTGCGTTTTATATCAATTGCAAGTATGGCTGGGTGATTCGAAAGCTCCTGAGCCAATAGATTTCTTGAGTAATTAGATGCTTTTAGGACTGTTGAATTGTTCAAATGAATTGCAGGCAACTTTTTAGAAACCCTAAACTCTAATGGTTGCGTATCAAAGTTAAATGATTCATTCAAGCCAGCAGCATCGTAGATATGAAGCCACTCATTAAGGCGAGCGATTGTTGTTTCTAGTTTCTGCTTTTGCGAAGTTAATCGGTCATCTAACTGCACGATTTCCAATTGAGCACGAATAACATCTTGTTGTCTGGTTTTACCAACAACATTTGAGTAGCTAGCTTTAGTAACTTCCGCCATCTGCTCAAAGAGCGCCCAATCCGCTTCAATCAATTTAATGGTTTGTTGAGCTAAGTAAGCATCTAACCATAACTGTGATACTTGGCTTATCAGTTTAGCCTTACGATCCTCTCGTAGCAGTGGAAATTTCGTTGACTCAATTTTTAATTGCTCTTGTTTAATCTTTAAACTATCACCTCTAGGAAACATTTGAGAAACACCAACCTTTAGTTGAGTCATTCCTTCCTGATCTAAGTCCCAAGTATCTGTTGGTAAATTCATTATCCCTAGTGATACTTTGGGGTCAGGCAAAGTACCTGAAGCGATACTTCTATTTTCAACCGCGCTTTGTTTTAACCGACTCCCATGAAGCCAAGGATCATTTTGCTGAGCCAAGGTGATAGCTTGTTCAAGTGACACTACTTTCTCAGCTTGAGCTGAGAATACAGACAAGCCGAGCATTAGCGAAGTTGAAATTAGAGTAAGGCTTGAAACATTTAATCTCATTAGAATTGCTCCTCATAAGCCTTAACTTCTGCATATACTTTACTCGTTCCATCTTTAAATAAAATTAATACGTTATATGACATAAAGCGGTCGCCGACTTCCATACCAGGAGAGCCAACAGGCATTGCTGGGACAGATAATCCAATCGCATTGGGGTGCTCTTCTGACAAGAACTTCTGAATAAACTTAGCGGGTACATGACCTTCAAAGGCAAATCCATTTCTACTCACTGCCGTGTGGCATGAACGGTAATTAGGTTTGATACCATACTTAGTTTTGATGTTGCCGATGTTTCGGAAATCTTTGGAATGCGCAACGATCCCTTTGTCTTCAATATGAGTTATCCATTTTTTACAACACCCACAAGTTGGGGTTTTATAAACGATTAACTCCAAAGGTGTTACGTCGTTATTGTGTGCATGCTTATGTTCATTGGAGTTTGCAAACGCAGGTGAAAGCAGCATTAGAACTGCTATTTTTAAATACTTATTGATCATTTTTGCCCCCAGACATCGCTGGAAAATAGCTATAGCGCTACGACGCTATATTGACTAACAGAAAAATTAATTACATGTGCGCGAAATTTAGACGCACTAATCCTGTATTAGGCAAAAATTGGTGGACGATAAAGGGAAGTGGAAATTGAATGAGGTTGTTTAGATTGCATAGCAGCTACAGATTCACTCAATATTTGAATATCTGTCGAGTCAACACTGGAATTTAGGACTGTCGTAGATGAGCAAGCATTTGCAGGACAAATACATTCAACGTCACAACAATCTTCTGATTGACCATTACTGCTTTTATTCATATCACCATGATCCATCTTCATGTGTGATTCGTGAGAACCTAATGACATTTCGCAAGACATAGCAGAATAAGCAAATGCTTGCCCTACAAAGGCAAATAGCATAAGCGTTATTACTAAGACTTTTGAAAATGCTTTAGACATAAAATCCTCATAAAAATACACCTCTTATATTAATATAAATTTTCGAATAAGTAAATTGATATCATCAAAACATTTATGAGTTATTTTGTTAAAGTTAATTTTAACGGATGCTATAAAAACCGCTCTTAAGCTTAATGTTTATATCCAAGTTCATGTCTTAAATAGCTTTTTAGGTTCATTTTTGGCAATAATTGAGCCCAATCATAGGCTGTTCATTTTTTTGAATATAGCATTCAAAACAGCTTCCATATTCACATATCATTTAATGAATTGTCTGAGTGATATCTATGTATTCGAAACTATCGTCATAACATCTACCTACAACATAATTTGTACCTTTTAGCTTATCCTTGCTGAATTGGATAATATTATGAGAATGCGTTAGTAACTCACCATTTAACTGCCATGTAGTCGCAGCAATTCGACCATCCGAGTCATTACAGTTGAGATGTAATTCAAACACTTGATCTGTTTCATGCATATTAATACTACCGGTTGGTTTCTGATTTGGTATCACGCTCACTTCAAATGACTGCGAACCTGTCTGACCAAACTCAGTTTCAACATCAACGCGGATAGTATGATCACCAACTGATAAATCTCCAATACTTTCTCTATAGCGCTTGCTTTCCATGACAAGCTCGCCATCCAAGTACCATTTATACACTGAAACTCTATCATCTGGATGTGAAAGCCATACACGAGATCTAAGTGATACATCTAATGGATATCTCAGGTATTCATTACTGAATGTACGCACGATCTCAATTTCTAATGGGGTTGGAGGTAAAACTTCTACAATTTGGCTTACTTCTTTGCTTTGTCCCCTGCTGTTAGTAACCCTAAATGTGAGATTTTTCATTCCTTCTTGGGAAAACTGCAGAGTAAACTTGCCGTCATCTTGATTTAACACTTTAACTCCGGGTGTTTTTAGTAGCTCATATGTATACTCGACGCCAGGAGCAAAATGACGCTCTAAGCCTACCCATGCAATATGTTTAGAAGGCATATAATTTACTGTAGCTGGCATGTTTAGTTCAATTTCAGGAAACTCGTATGTCCAGCTTTTCACACGAACTCTAGTCTCGTTGATTGTCTCTTGCTTTGACCCCTCTACCCAAGCTTGGTAGGTCAGAATAAAGTTTCTTCCTTCAAGAAGATTTTCACTAAATGTCAGGTCAAATTCACTATCATTTATTACTTTCCCATCCGGTAACACCCATTGGTTTTGAGTCCTACCATTAATAGACTCAGTTCTTGTGAAAGAGCTTCCTTTAATGTGGTGTGTAGAGCCGACTTCGACTAGATCAGGGACATCTAAATCAAAATAGAATCGTGGCGCTCTTAAGAAGTAGTATCGCGCCCTAGCTTCGACAAAAGCTTCATCACCCAAACTACTGTCACTTGCTATCCCGTTATATTTCATTCGGGCATTGATATCTCTTCCTGTAAAGTCATCTTTATAGAATGAGATTTCTGCTGGACCTGTGAACCAAGACTTACGATTATCAGTTGACCACTCGATAACACCATCCCCATTTTGAACGAGGTTATCTCCGTCATACAAAACGAACTTTGCAGCTTCATTAAATAGAACTTCATTAGTTTGTTGAATTAATAGTTCAGGTTTTTCATAAGCAACAACTTTTAGAGTACCGCTAGTTGACCATTCGCCTGTAAACTTATTTTCAACTTTAACTCTCAAGTATTCAATTTCTTCGTTTTCATATCGCTTACGCCAACGTAAAGTATCTTTATGTTCTGTAGACTCCCTCCAATCTGAACCGTTACTTGAAACTTCCCACACAACTCGGCCAAGTGATCCAACATCTGCTCGGTCTTCAGGTGAGTAAATTGCTGAAGCTCTCAATGGTATCCGGCCCTTAATTAAGCCATCCTTTAGCTCCCCTTCAATTTTAGTGCCTTTGTACACAATAAAGTATGCACGAGCAGACTGAATATAGTACTCATAATCAGGTATAGGTGTTTTTGCTTTTGCTACTGCAACATAAATTCCACTTTCTTCGCCAATAACTTCCATTGGCATTTTTATGAAGGCTTCTCCTTTCTCATCTATTGTGACAGTTTCTGTTAATGGTTCAGGTATATTTCTTCTGTCATACTTACCTATGTAAACTTCCCATTCACCCATTGAACTTTTGTCATAAACCCATCCATCGATTCGATTGTAATTCCCAAGGTTGATTTTAGCCGTTACTTCATCGGTAGATAGGATCTGATCATCTTGAAAATCTAGATTAACGCCAAGTGTGCTATCAGGAACCACTAAAGCTTTAATGCTTTGGGATGCATTTATTTCTGGCATTCTATGGTACTTAACGTTGTAATCGATAGGGAATACTTCCCATAGATTGCGTTCAACTTCAAAAGGCATATCGAACCTACCAGATGTTCTAAATATTTCACCTGTTCTTGTAGAAGGGTTTTTCGGAAATGTTTGGCTAACCCCTTTGGTGTAGAATGTCATATCTAATGAACCAGGGCTCGATACAGTACCCATTCTGACAATTTCACCACCCGAGTATTCAACTGGATAAAAACCGTTTATAAGTTCTCGCCTTGAGCTAGCTTCAACTGAAATCCCTGTTGGTTCCTGAGAAGAAATCAGTGTCTTTTCATTAGGTATGATCAGCGTTTCACCAAACTCATTAATTATTTCGATATCGCTTTCAATTTCTACAAGCGCTTTGTCTAAATAACCAACAGCCGATGGTGTTCTACCTCGCAATGATATTTCAAAGCCTTCTGGTAAATTAACCCAATTGAATATGCAACTTTTAACACCTTTGCGCGCATATTTAACCGCGAGGTCTCTTTCACTATAGAACCGGCACTCTTCGCCGCTCACTTGTTCAGAATCTAAATAAACCAATTCAATTAGTCTGAACGGTAGATAGTCGTTTTCACGATGCTTTATATCAAACGACATAGGAGCAAAGACAACATTTAGATCATAATTAAATTTATCACCTGAAGAGTTTTTAACTACAACACTAATTTCTGCATTATCTTTTGGTGATAACAGCTGAGTTAAGCCATTAATAGTGACAATACCGTCACCAACAGAATTTAAACTTAATGGCACGCCGTTTGATTGTACACTCTCAATAGTGACACCATTTACGTAGCCATTAAACCCTGCTACTAACAGTTCACTATCAAAGTAGAACTCATCATCTTCCTCCATACTTTGGCTGTTTCTGAAAATAGAAATTGATGGCTGCTTACGAGATAAGAATGCAGCGTTTTTAAATTCTTTTTTATCTGATTTTGAATATAAGTACTTTGAAGTAACCGTAATATCGTAGTGTCCATCTGGTACACTCTGCACATCAGCTGTATAAATAAACTTGTTATTAATAACTTCAGGCCCGGTTAGATTTTTTACTATTACAGTTTCACCTTCAGTAATATTATCGTTTTTAAAAAGAGTAGTACCGTCAAATTCAAGTTCCTTAAGGACTTCGTGCGAACTACTAACTTTAAACTCAAGTTCAATCGATTTAGGAAGCCACCATGTACCTGATATAGCTGGAGACGGTTTATCAAATACAACTCTCGCTGTTTCGTTCTCAACATCTATAGAAGCGCCTAACAAGCCAAAGCTCAATGGCAAACCACTAGCCCTTGCATTAACTTTTACTTGCTCTACCCGAGAGTATGCATATTCCCAACTTACAATGGCCTGTGAGTTTATTTCTTTATCAGTAAAGTACTTATTAATTGAATTTACCTTAAACTGGTGAGAAACAATGCCATCCTCATAGCCAATGTAATTTTTATTTCCAAGGAAATAAGGAGTGATATTTATTGTGCAGGATGTACTTCCAGCATTTATTAAACAACTCCCCAAATTATCGACAATCACCTGTTGTGAATAATTAACTGGCTTAGTAGTGATTGAAATGGCTTTAACCTGAGCGTTTGGATCGTGATTGACATCGCTATTATTGTCGATCCATTTATTCCCTACATAAATAGAATATTTTGTTAGTTCAGGCGCAATTGGGGCCTCGACGTTAAAAGAAGTAGTTCCAGACTTGATTAGTGTTTTCTCTTTCTCTGCGCCAAAATAGGCAAACACTTTATACCCAACAGGCACAACTCCGCTCATTCTCAATCGACCTTTAAGAGAAAAGTTATCTCTATCAAGCTCATCCATACCAACCCATTCAAAATAACACTTTCCAGATACATTTTTGTTGGTACCAATTGCAACCGCTTCATTGGTCACAATGTCACAGAAACCTGAAAACTTAGTTTGGACTGCTTCAAAACTAGACTCTTTTACGTGAGATACTAATCGACCACCTAAATTGTTAATCTTAAACTCGATTTCATCTTGAACTTTATTTAGTGTGATTGTTCTGGAATATAAATGTCCCAGAGTATCCTTGACCGTAACTTTTATTGTATTTAAGCCATTTTTGAAAATAACAGTGTCAGGTATTGTGGCCACACCAATTTTTGGCTTGTTAAAAGCAACGTTAGAAGAATTAACTTGAATCGATACCAGGTCAACGTCATCTGTAAATGAATTGAAAGTTGAAATTACCAGCTCTTGATTGTATGCAAAGTTACTGCTGTTATTTTGCTTAACACCTGATTTGAAAATATCAATTTTGGGGGCAGTTTTGTTAATTCTTAACCCATTAAAATTTTGGTTAGAAGGGATGCCACTTGAATTTGTGAAAGCCACAGAAGCACCATAATAACCATCTTCAATTTGCGTCATATCGAACGTGTAAACATATGCACCATTTACACTTTCTCTCTTAGTGCTCGTAATAGTCTTATTTGCAGTAACTAGTGAGCCATCTTTTGTATATAGAACATTCCCGCTATAGGTGATGCCACTTGAAATGGTTGGCTGACTATTTCGGCTGAATTTTACATTTAACTCAGATGGGGCCCACCAATCGCCAACAATCTCGCTTGAAGGCTTATTTAAAACGAGTTTAGCTGTGTTATTCGAAACTTGAATTGATTTGCTATTAACGTTTATTGTCTTTGTAGTCGCATAACTAGCAGGCATTGAATTAACCTCAAAAAGGTCAATTTTTGTTGGTTGGTAATTCCAAGGAACAGTTAAAGCGTGTTTGGTGTTACTAACTCCCCAATAACTATTACTCGAATCAACTGACACTTGATAGCTTAAAGAGCCCACTTTATTTGAAATAGCATCACCAAGCTTTATTTCTGAAAATGAAATATCGCATAAAGTAGCGCCACTTACTACTGTACAGCTACCAAGCGATGGTATAGATACCTTCTGACTGTAATCCCTTGCTTCAACATTAACTCTAACTGCAGAAAACTTGTTTGCGGGGTTGTAATTGGTATGGCTACCTACGCTTTTCCATGAGTTTCCAAGCTTAACTGAGTATCTTTGGACAGTGGGCTTAACTGGAGCTGCAAAATTGAAAATAAAGTTTTTTGTATCAACTAACTTTTTAGCTTTTGCTGACCCTGAATAATAATAAATTGAGTAGCCAATACTATTCGGACCTGAATTGGAGGCGACGCCTTCAACTTTAAATCCATCAATTGAATAACCGGCTGTGTTATTCCATTCAAATAAACAATATCCAGCGCTTAAGGTTCCCCCTTGTAATGCTAAATTGTTATCTGTAGTGACAGTACAGTAATCGTCTATAACAGTTTGGCGAGCCTCAAGCTTGAAGTTTCTTACGTTTGAAATAAGTGTGCCTGATTTGTTCTCGATGACAAATTCTGGTTTGTAGACATTCATCGTTCCTTTGATAGTTGTGATAGCAATAGCGCTAAATGAAAACATCAAAGTAGTTAAAGCCGCTGCCTTTAAATAACTCATTATTAGACCTTGTTGGAATTACTCAGAGTTAACTTACCAACTTAGCCAATCAATAAAGCCTGAAAAAAAATTGAAATAGAAGAAAAATTCGTTTTATTAATTTTGGAAGGGAATGATTAAAGAAATTTCCAACCAACCCTAGTCAAACTGCACTATCACATTTAACTTTGTCATTAAAAGCAACAAAGAAAATAGCATACATCGATATGCATAAAGTTGTTTCTGAATAGATTGCAACAGTCTTCCATATGGGAAATTTTGCCATGACTGGATACAAGCTTAACCAAAACACAGTGTAAATTGATAAAGTAAACATAGCTGGTTTAATGATCTTCTGTGGAAGAAGATGTTTAAACTTAACTAAGATTAATCCACTGCACTGTTCAACTTTAACAGTGCAGTCCCCATAACCAATATATGTACTGCCCCTTACTGCTCGATTAAAAGAGTTTCAACAACTTCTTCCGTCGTATTGCTTTTGATTCTAATTTTTTTAGCGTGTTTGTTGAGCGACACAATTTCATCACAGAACCCTTCTGTTGGGTATAACGTGTACTTGTAATCGATAACCTTACCTTCATCGTCTTTTACAGCAGCTATATCATACTTCTCTAAAATGCCAGCATTAATAAGGTCTTTCATTGTTGAAGTCATATTTCTGCGAATAGCGATTAAGCGATTTTCAGTGATGTCTTCTGACTCAATAGAGCCAAACTTAATCATTATTCTTACAAGCATGAAGTGATACGTCTTTTCGGGGCTGGCGTATCTAAACAATGTATAAAGTCTGGTTGTAAGCCAGCTAGATAAGGTTCTCTTAAATTGTTGCGCCTGGTTAAAGTAATATCCTTTATAAGATACAGTTTCAATTTGCTGAGCCATGTACTCATTAAGAAATACAATGCATCTCTGAGTGCTTGGCCCTTTTTTACCAGAAAAATGAATTGACCCCAGATAAGGCATTTTTGCTTCATTTGTTTCTACTTCACCATTTGAGCTGGTGCTGTAGTTAAAAGACAGTTGACTCCCTGACAGGATTAGTAGCGCTTCCTTTAAATCTGGATAAGATAATGATTGATTAACTGACTTAAGCTCTGCATTTAGTTCATTCATTTTAAAATGAATTGCGTAACGAGTGCCGCTTGCGTTATTAATCTTAGAAATATTGCCTTTAGTTGCAAGTGATATAAGCGCCCTTTCTACCTTTTCTTCGCGGTCAGATGGCCAAGCAACATAGTCAGTTTCTTTACCTTTGATTACAGCTGGTGAAATTTGTAATTCACCGGTGTATTCAACACCATCCAACTTATCAGAAATAGAACGAGAATTAACGAGCCTTTCTGGTGCTTGTCTAATTGGGTATATGGTAGTTTTAACTCTTACAAAACGAGACCATAAATCATATAAAGGAAAGGTATTTGATAACGAATTTGATTTCAAACCTTCAAAATGCACATCAGTAAAGAGTTTGAGCTGCTCAACCTCAGCGGCTTCCTGAACTACTAGCCCTTTAGTGCTGATAGTCTCTGGCAAATTATTTATTGTAAGTTTGTTTTTGCTCATACCGAAATTCCCGCATACTTGAATTTCAAATATATCAAATCGCTATATAAATAACACAGTAAAATGCACCATTATTAAAAAACTCTTTATAATCATTAAGATAATAGAGTGCAACTGTGATCTGACTACCTATTAAGCCTATTAAAAATAACGTGTAATTGCGATCTGGTAGATTGAGTAACAGTATGAATAACGTGTAACTGCGATCTGAGTTCAAAACCTATCTATTTGATTAACGTGTAAATGCGATCTGAGGTGAAGATTTAGTTCAAAAATAACGTGTAAATACGATCTGGGATGAAAATTGAGGCCGAAAAATAACGTGTAAATGCGATCTGGGATGAAATTTGAGGCCATAGAATAACGTGTAACTGCGATCTGGGATGAAATTTGAAGTCATAAAATAACGTGTAAATGCGATCTGACACAAAAATTTAGCTCATAAAATAAAGTGTAAATGCGATCTGAGAAGCTACATAACTACTGAATAACGTGTAATTAGGGTCTGAGATTTATTTTCAGTATATTATTTCATCAACTTACTTCTGTGTACCCGATGTGAACTTAAAACTATTGGTCAAAAATAAATCGGAAGAATTTGCTCTAAAAAGGACAGAGAAATTACAAAATAAAGTGTAAAACCGATCTGAAAAATAAAACACATATATTTCAGTGATTTACAGAATTGTACCACACGCAAACAAAGGTAACGGGCGAAAAAAAACTTTTTTCAAATGAAAATTCACTAAACTTCTGTAGTATGGATTCAGCAGGGCTGTGAATAACCCCCTAAAAAAAGGTGTAATTGCGATCTGAGAAGCGTGCAATTGCGATCTGGTACAGTAATTTGGCCTATTTTCAATCATTTCGAATAAAAATCAAACTGTGGTTGTGAATAAAATAAAGTGTAAATGCGATCTTGAGCAATGTCGTTGTGGATATTTTACAGGCAACCCTTTATAACTTGTTGATAATAATATCAATATGAGTACCAATAACGTGTAGCTGCGATCTAAGTAAGGTGTAATTGCGATCTAAATAACGTGTAATTGCGATCTCATTTATTTTTTATTAGCTATAAAAATCAATAAGTTAATAACACAATCCACAGCGCTAACCTAAAGATCTAACCTATATATTTAACCATCATTATCCTTAATATTTATTCTTAGCTCTCAACAAATCAAATTAAAAATGATATTTGGTATTTAAAAAGAACTAAGCTCAATACCTTTAGCTAATTAGTTCTTTGCAAAATGCACGATGTAATTTAGCTGTCATTCTGTTGTTAAATAAACAATAGAAGGCATATTCATGAATTTTTCAATCTCACTCTCTACCGCAAAACATCTGTTTGTGGATGCTTGTGGTGTAGCAAATGGGTCAAAATGCAACATATCTGCGTTGGATTATATCCACGTCTCATTAATTGGCGGCATAGCAGAAGTGCTAGGAACGGACACTCAATCGATTGTTAGGCAATCTTCACCAATTGATGCGTTTGAAGATTATGAGATTTGTATCAAAGCCAAAAAACTTAATACTTTTATAAGTAGCTTTACCGATGAAAGTAAGCCACTAAAATTTCAATTCGATGAAGATAAAGTAATTGTTAAACATGGTCGTTCAAGAGCTTCAATAGCTACAATGTCATGCGATAGCTACAATGTCATGCGATAGCTACAATGTCATGCGATAGCTACCCTATTCCCAAAATTGTAATTCCTAATGGCTTTCAATTTTCTTGTGATGCAGAATCATTTAAGTCTGCTATTTCTGGTATTTTTTATGCCAAGGCGAATAACGATGTAAGGCCGTTCCTAAATCATATTAACTTTTCTATAAATTTTCATCAGATGAAGTTATACACTAGTGATGGTCATAGATTGGCTAAGGATATTATTCAGTTAGAAAATTCTGTAGATGATTTGAATGGTATCTTGCCATTTAAGCTTGCTGAAATGCTTCTACAAGCACAGCCTGATGGTAATTTGGGCTTTTTCTTTGATGTGAGCCACTTCTATTGGTCAGCTGAAGGAACAGTATATGGCACAAACTTTCTCATAAAGGTATTTTTTGGTATATAAGTTATAACGCCAAGACGAACTTTTCAATTATCTACCCTGCCCTTCTTTTTTGTTTGGAAAAAGATAAACAAGGAGAACCAAATGGGTTAATTGTGTTTGCTTTGCCAAGTAATCAACGACCTAATGAAAATACGCATTTGTATCATGCGCCACTGATGAATATTTATTCGAATGGAGTTGTTTGCCAAGGAAATGCAACTTTACCCAAAAAGAACACATCAATTACTGAATGAAGGCATGAATGATGTTGAGAAAACTGTACTGGCCTCAAACTTCACTCACGTTAACCTCGAAAAGACCCTTAACGCAAAGGAAGTTGTAACAACGCAAAATTTGCTCGCATTTTGGAGCGCTAAAGCCAACACAAAGAGCCTAAGCAATGCAAAAGTAAGAATGCGAGAGTTAAATCGATTTATGCGTTTGGGAGAGTTTTTAAGCTCGGCCTTGTGAATATTTCACATTCAAATTAATAGTGAATAATTCACATTGTATGCCCGGTCACATTAAAGGGGTAAAAAATGAACACGTTTTCAATTCCATCAGAGTGGATTTCTAAACCATTTAATGTATCAGTAATTTGTGCGGGTGGTACAGGATATGCGTTTTTATCGAAAATTCACCGAGAAAACCCCGTGATCAGAGCGAAGTGATGTCGCGGGGATGAGTCTGTGTCACCCCTGCTCTTGAATATATTTTCGTATTATCTCTGCACTAGCATTTCCTACAGAACACACAAAGTATCCATCCGACCAAAATGTTTTCTCTTTCTAAAATTGGTTTTTGAGGTAAGGAAATGATTTCCAGATTTTAGTAGTTGTCGCTTGTTTGATCCTCCTTGCGTACTGGCCTACAGAATATCGAGTGCCGATTGTAATCAGCATATGAATGTGATCTTTATCTATTTCAATCTCTTCGATCCTGAAGTCAGAAGATAGAGAAACATCGAAAACCGTTTTCTTAACAAACTCACCCAGATTTCCGTTTAGTAAAGGTTTTCTGTACTTAACTACCAGAATTAAATGAGGTGCAATTAAATATTTGCAGTGAGATTTAGTTTCATATTCCAACTTGACAACTCGACCTTATACAGTAGTCTATAA
>NZ_JACDWV010000087.1:0-217471 GCF_016464105.1 Pseudoalteromonas sp. bablab_jr010
ATTTACCTGAGCAATCTGACTACACCAGTATTAAATCTAGAATTAATGCAGCTCAAAATAATAAGCAACCGAAATCACTTATGCGCTTTGCAGGTAAACCACGTAAACATATGCCTAAGGGACTACCATTTGAGCTCAAGACATATCTGCAACTCGTCGATTGGACTGGCCGTTCAATACGAGAAGATAAGCCTGGGAAAATCCCAGAAAATGCGTTACCAATACTTGAAAGACTAGATATTTGTAGTGACAACTGGCTTACACTCACCACTTCCTTTACTCGCTCGTTTAAAAATACGGCTGGTAAAGAGCAAGCAATCACAGCTTACACAAATCACATGAAACGAAAACGAAGAAGCTCTATTAGCACTAGTCGTGCACTATTTACCTAAACCGAAACTCGAAAATGTTTAAAGTAGCCTGCATTTGGACTAAATTTGCCCAAATCAGGCGCTAATCAGACAATGTCTACAGAATCACCTAAACATTACATTTATCTGTAAATTAATTTATAACGACTAAGCAAGCCGGCTTTAAAATTAGTTATTAAAATACCTACAAAAGTGGATGTCCGAATAACTTTATTACCTGTACCTAACCAGCTGTGTCATCTTCAATCAAATCATCAACATTGAGCCGGAATTTATATTGTTTAACTTGGGTGTCTAGATAACCTTAAAGTGGATGTCTTGATAACTTAAGAAATAAAAAGCTCAAAGAAAGTAAGATTAATACAAGAATAAAAGATTGGTTCTAAAAAAATTTAAAAGGAATTTAAAAGGAATTTAAATGAAATAAGTCACCCAAATAGAATTTTGGGTGGCAGTCTTACCAGCCGCATCTCGGCACACACATCACACGCTGTGGCTGCTCCCTTCCGGGCCTGACCAGATTCACCTGCTAGTGTTGCGAGAGGACCAATAAGACTACCATTGAGGGCCTTGTTTGGCGCGGGAGGGATTATCTCTACTTTTAGCCAGTTATTCAAGGGGTATTCGAAAAAGAAAGTGCGATTGCATACTTGGTATACAATCGCACTTTCATTAAGGGGGTTATCGCTTACTTTTCAAGTTCAGCTTTAATGTTGCGCAGCGCGGCTTTCACTTTCTTCATATTTTCTGGGCCCATACGCAGCAGTTGTTTTTGCGCATCGGGTAAGTTTTCCCACTCAGAGTAAGCATATTGATAAGTAACTGAGTTACGAACGAGTGGCATATCACCTTTTGGCTCTGGCGTATCAAGCAGTACATCAATCGCTTCTTCTAACGTGCCTGTGAATGCATCACCTTCGTAACCAATTTCTGCATAAGCTTCACTGATAAGGGGTTTATATTCATCATACATACGAATAACTTGAGCAGCGCTTAAGCTAGTAAATAGTTTTACGTACGGCGTATAGCGCTCATAGCTATTTGGGTCGATTGTTAAAATATCGCCCTCAATAACTTTAAACGACTCTTTAGGGCGTTCTACAGGTGCATGGCTAACTGCCACTTTACCTTTTGCGATGTTATCAACGTACACAACACCACGGCGAATAAGGTCATCAGTCACCATTAAGCTCATCACTTGGTCGCTTAGTAACTCATCCATACGAGCAACAACCACTTCATCGCTTTCATTTAACGTTGGTAATGGCTCAACTTCTGGAACTGGCTCTGGAGTGCGCTCTGGTGCAGTGTCTACTACAACAGGCTCTGGCTCAGGCTCTGAAACTTCAGGTTCTGGGTCAGGCTCTTGATACTCAACAACTGGCGCTTGTTCGCTAACAATGTCTTCAACAACTTGCACTGGTTTATCTTCAGGCTTCAATAAAATAAACGCTGCCACACCAGCAACAAGGATAAGCACAACCACCGCAAAAATAAGGTTATTATTTGATGAACCTTTTTGTACTTCAGGTTCTGACGAATGCTCTGACATAGACACTCCCTTAAAAAATAAAACAGATAAAAATACGAAAAAACCATTTAGCCTTGAGCTAATCTTTGCTTCTTCTAGCTTAAAGACTTACAGTTGATAAATAAAGTAAAGACGCACAACTATTTAAATGCAACCATGAGCAGTAAGTTAAAAAAAACACAACACTCTAAAATCGCTTTATTACTAACAGGTGGTGGCGCGCGAGCGGCTTATCAAGTTGGTGTGCTTAAAGCGATAACGCAAAGCATGCCTCGTACAGCACCGCTGCCCTTTACTATTATTAATGGGACATCAGCTGGGGCAATTAATTCCGCTGCATTAGCATGTTATGCATCGTGTGCACATTTAGCATGCAAAAAACTTGAATGGGTTTGGAAGAATTTTTCGACCTCTCAGGTTTATAAAAGCGACTTTTTAAGTGTGTTTTTGCATATTACCCGCAACATGCTTACAAGTTTTCAATCTGAACATATAAATCACCCACCAGCGAGTTTGCTGAACAATAAGCCGCTGAGAAAACTGTTGCACGAAATACTCGATTTATCGCGTATCGAACGAAATTTACATAAAAACTACCTAGATGCAGTGTCGATTACTGCTTCGAGCTATACCACAGGTGACTCTGTGGCATTTTTTCAGTCACTTACACAAAAGCCGTGGCGCAGAGCAAAACGTGAAGGACAAGCAACCCGCATAAATGTTGAGCACTTAATGGCGTCGAGTGCCATACCTATGGTGTTCCCAAGTGTGAATGTGTATAACCACTATTTCGGCGACGGCTCTATTCACCAACTTTCGCCACTGAGTCCGTCGGTTCATTTAGGTGCTGAAAAAATCTTTATTATTGGTGTTGATGAACCAAAAGAACTGCATCCGCCGGGTTATCAGCCTCATTACCCTGGCCTTTCCAATATTGCTGGTCACTTACTCGATAGCGTCTTTACCGACACACTTCAGTCTGATTTAGAACGTTTACAACGTATCAATCGCACGCTGAGCCTATTACCTGCCCGTGACAAACACCAAGAGCTTAAACAAATCGAAACTTGCGTGATCAATCCATCGCAAAACTTTAATGCAATCGCAGCTCAGTTTTATGATGACATGCCCATGGCAATTAAGGTGTTACTACGTATGATTGGTGTTAAGAAACGTTCGCAATCGAGTTTAACGAGCTACTTACTGTTTGAAAAACGTTATACCCAAAAGCTCATTGAAATTGGCTACCAAGATGGCCTTAAAAAGCTACCTGAAATTCGTAAATTCTTAGAGCTGGAGTAGCTAATAGCTACTCCATACCGTCGAGTAAAAACCTCTCTACCCGCTCTACTCGGCGAGGCTTACCTTGCAACACTAAAATATCGCCTGCTAATAAAATAGTTTGTGATGAAGGCGCGTCAATTTCACGGTCTTGTCGGCGCAGCGCTCTAACCGACACACGGCGCTGCTCAAGCTTAAGCTCACTAATTTTCTGATTAACCGCATAAGCATGCTCTGGCAGAGCTATAACATGTAAATACTCAAGCCTATCTGAACTTGCCTCTTCGCCATCAAGTTTATCACCCGTGAAAAAGCCATTTAAAAATTTATAACGATTGCGCCGCTCTTTACTAACACGGCGTATGATCCGTGTCATCGGCACACCAGACATATAAAGTACATGCGAAACTAACATTAAACTTGCTTCAAGGGTTTCTGGTACCACCTCAGTAACACCGAGTTCTTTAAGCGTTTCCATTTCGGTATCATCGCTCATTCGTACCAATATCTTTACATCGGGTGCTATTTGTTTGATGGCATCAACAACTATTTGCGTTTGCTCAAAATCGGTAAAGGTAATAATCACCAACCTTGCACGCTCTACACCCGCTGATTTTAAAATATCTTTTTGATTCACATGGCCAAATATAACCGGTTCACCAGCCGCTTTCGCTTCTTGCAATAAGATAGGGTTACTTTCGACCGCGACGTATTCAATTGCTTCTGGCTTTAAAAAGCGCGCAACAGTTTGACCAACACGGGAGAAACCACAAATAACGACATGATTTTGATACAAAGGGCTACTTGTCGCGGGCTGTTGCCAGTACTGTCCTGCATGGCTTAAAAGGCCAAGTTTTTTGAGAATAAGCGGTGTTTTTTCAATTAAGTAAGGCGTTAGCGCCATCGAAAGCACGCCAACTGCAATTAAAAACGAAGCTTGCTCTGAGCTTATTAACAAATGCTGCGAAGCAAGTGCAATTAATACAAAGCCAAATTCTCCCATTTGCCAAAGCATAATACCCGCTGATACCGCATCTTGCTTACGCTCCCCCATCACTTGCGCAGAAATAGCAAGCACCGCAATTTTAAATAGCAATAAGCCAATTAATACCGCGATGATCCAGTACCAACTATTAAGTACATAAAGCACATCTAGCTGCATACCAACAGTCACAAAGAATAGCCCCATTAATATATCGCGAAATGGTCTAATATCGGCTTCAAGTTGGTGACGATAGTGACTTTCACCCAGCATCATGCCGGCTAAAAATGCGCCTAACGCCATCGATAAACCAAATAGGTAAGTCAAGCCTGCGGCAAACAAGGCAACCAATAAAGTCGTTAGCATAAATAGCTCATCGGTTCTTACCAGCGCTATTTCGCTAAACACTTTAGGCAAAATCCATTTACCTATGCCGAACAATAAAATACACACTAAAGCACCTTTAGTAAGTGCAAAAGCCAATGCACCGGCAATTTCTTCAGAGCCACTTTGGGCTAGCAAGGGGTAAACAATGAGCAGAGGGACAACAGCAATATCTTGAAACAGCAACACCCCTATTGCCAACTGGCCGCGGCGCTGGTTTAAATCTCCAGATTCTTTAAGTAGCTTCACCACCACCGCTGTTGAAGACAGCGCCATTAAACTAGCAATAGTAAAACTGTTTAAAAGGCTGTGCTCTAGCAGCAGTAAAATTAGCATAAACACTATACTGGTCACCACGACCTGTAAGGAGCCAAGGCCAAATACAATATTGCGCATTGCCATTAAACGCGGCAATGAAAACTCAAGCCCTAAGCTAAACAGTAAAAACACAATGCCGAGCTCAGCAACAAAGTGCATTTCATGGCTTTGCGCCATCCAGCCAATACCATGACTCCCTGCCAATACGCCTGTCGCAAGATAAGCAAGAATGGGTGGTAAACCAATTCGTTTGAAGAACCAAACAAATAATACGGCAGCGACAAGCAAGCCAAACACTTGGATCAGCACATTTTGCAAGCAATCAACTCCCTAGACTTAGTGACAAAACTGGTTTCTCTTTTAAATATAGCAACCATCTGTTTTTCGGCCAGTTTAAAAATATGGCACAAATCTCGCTACATGGGAGTATCTAAACACTCCGGGGGGAGAATTATCATGGAAAATGTCCATATTTTGACGCAGCGGGTGTCTGCGCGAGGCGAGTTTCTGCCGTTTTCGGCAGAGCATTACCGAATAAATGAAACAAATAGTCCACACGATTTGGTCGCAAAGTTACAAACCACGTTATCAATCGAAGAAATTTTGACTATTTTTGCCGAGCACGCAAAGCAACTAATCAATTTATCTGGCTTACAGTTCCAATCTGCACTCGGAGTGTCACAAAGCACAGGCAGCGATACCAGCCAAACACCGTACTCTTTTGATTTAGATATCGAAAGTGAACGCTTAGGGCAGCTAATTTACTTTAGTCAGTTCCCTATGGGTAAAGCGATTGAAGCAAAATTAAAGCAGCTCCATACAGCCCTCGTTTACCCATTACGTAATGCGCTTATGTACACCCGCGTATTACGTTTAGCGACTAAAGATGCGCTAACAGGCTTAAATAACCGTAGTCAATTTAATGACAGCTTGGCACAAAAGCTAGAACGTTGCCGCCGTCAACATCGCCCATTTAGCTTAATGTTGCTTGATTTAGATAACTTTAAACAAGTAAACGATAACTTTGGTCATAAAATTGGCGATGATGTGTTACAAGAATTTGCTAACGTACTGCGCAGTAGTGTGCGCGGCACTGACTCGATTTTCCGCTTTGGTGGAGATGAGTTTGCATTATTAATCGATGACCCTGAGTTTACCACCAATAAGGTGATAGCTGATCGCATTATGAGCTTAGTTGCTAACTCAGGGTTGATGGCTCAATATGATGTAACATCAAGCATTGGTTATACGCTAGCCAACAACCAAGACTGCGAAAACGAAGTGTTTGCCCGTGCTGACAAGGGCCTCTATAAGGCAAAAGCAGCAGGAAGAAACTGCGCAAGAGCTTACTAATTGAGTAAAAGCCTAGCATCCCCCGCTAGGCTTTTTTGTTTATAAGTTTATAACCAAATAATACTAACCAAAAACCAGCGAAGAAGCCGCTTAATAAGTAAAGCAAGGCAGCCATGGTGGTAAGGGGCGATACCATCACTAATGCCAGCGGCGTAAGCACGCCCAATATAAAGAAAATACCGCCTTTGCCTGACCAGTAACCTAGCAGCAATAATGAGCATACTAGGCCGCCAGCTAGCGCATAAAAAAGTGTGTTTATTGTCAGCTCTGCATAAGCAAAACCAGCAATTACAGCCACTAGCACCGACAACGCAAAGCCAAGTGGTGCCTTATTAACTAGTGATAAACCAACATGTGGTTGTTCACTCATAGAGTGTCTCCCAAAGAATTCCATCTTCAACACTGTGCTGCTCACTAATAAAGTAGCCAACAACTTGCACAAGTTGATCGTTATAAAAAATAAGTGGTGTCTGCGCACGTAACCAAGGAGCTACTTTGGCATCTTTAAACCAATGTTTTAAGGTGTTTGAGCCGGGTTTATGCAAAGGTTTGATACGTGCTTGTGGCTTATTAAACTCAACCCTTACTTGCTCATCCTGCTTTGGTTTTCTAATGCCCTTGCCCGCTTTCACTATTAGTTTTCGGCCATCTGTCAGTTCAATGCCCTGCAAAGTTATATCCATCGCCTCAGGTATTGCCTGCTCCTTCACAAAGTACCAATGCTGCTGATGCCGACGAACATCACCGCTTTGCAAACAAATTTTTAACTGCGCATCTGCTTTTGCCGTTAAACCTTGCTCAATAATTTGCTGTAGCTGATTCTCAGAAGGTAGTTGATGGGTAAACTGATTCAGCCACGCACGGACAAGGTTTGCTTGTCTGGGCTGGCTAAAGGGCGAAATTGCCTGACAACTTAAGCCACCCTGCGAATTTTGGCAATGCGCAAGGTCACTTTGCGTATATTCATCGAGCAGTGATTGCTGTTGCTGTAAAAGCCGAATACTGCGCGCTGCACTTTTTTCAAACCCTTGAAAACGCTCAATTAAAATAGGCAGAACCTGATGACGTAAAAAATTACGGTCAAAGCGCTCATCAACATTTGAATCATCGGTGATATGGGTAATAGCAAATTCATCGGCAAATTGTTCAATTTGCTCACGCGAGATATTAATCAAGGGTCTAAAACACACACGCCCAGACGCTAACAATCGCGTTTGTGGCATTGATGCTAAGCCCTGTAAGCCAGAACCACGCTTTAGGCGAAGTAAGAAGGTCTCAAGTTGATCATTTAAGTGCTGACCAAGCAGTATTACACTACCTAACATACAGTTTTCGTCGAGTGCTTGGTACCGAGCCTCTCTTGCTTGTGCCTCAAGTGATGTACGCGAGCGCTGATGAATTTCAACCAGCACAGCTTTAAATGCCACGTTGAACTCTTCACATAGCGATTGGCAAAACCCTTGCCACTCATCAGCATACTTGCTCAAACCATGATTAACATACACAGCTTCAATTTTAAGTTCAGAGTGCTGCTGTTGAGCTTGTTTCATTAAATGTAACAATACAACCGAATCAACACCGCCAGATAAGGCAACGCTAAAGCAACTTTGCTGAGCGTTCAGCAAAGGCTGCAATTGTGCTAAAAAATGGTGGTATAAATCTGATGTTTGCATTTAAAACCAATGAGTATACAAGCGTCTTTATTATCGGCATTATAAAACAAAAAAAGCCGCAAAAGCGGCTTTTTTCAATTTTAAGCTGTGTTTAGCAATAGCCAAACGACATTAAACGTTTGTAACGCTGATCAAGCATTTCATCTAGTGAAAGGCCTTGTAAGTCAGCTAGGTCACGCTTAAGTTGGTTTTTAAGGTTACGCGCCATCGCATCGTAATTACGATGTGCGCCACCAAGTGGCTCATCAATTACGTTGTTGATTAAATCAAGCTCTTTAACACGTGCAGCTGTTACACCCATGGCTTCTGCAGCTAATGGTGCCTTGTCTGCGCTTTTCCATAAGATTGATGCACAACCTTCTGGCGAAATTACAGAGTAAGTGCTGTATTGCAGCATGTTAACGCGGTCGCCCACACCAATTGCTAATGCACCACCAGAACCACCTTCACCGATAACAGTACAGATAGTTGGTACTTTTAATGCGGCCATAACTTTAAGGTTACGCGCGATTGCTTCACTTTGACCACGCTCTTCAGCGCCAACACCTGGGTATGCACCTGGGGTGTCGATAAAAGTCATGATTGGCATTTTGAAACGCTCAGCCATTTCCATTAAGCGTAATGCTTTACGGTAACCTTCTGGCTTTGGCATACCAAAGTTGCGTTTAATTTTTTCAGCCGTGTCACGCCCTTTTTGTTGGCCAATAACCATCACTGGTTGACCTTCAAAACGTGCAACACCACCTAAAATAGCTGGGTCGTTAGCAAAAGTACGGTCGCCTGCTAGTTCGTCAAATTCCGTGAAAATGCGCTCGATGTAATCACGAGTATAAGGACGCAACGGATGACGGGCTAACTGAGAAACCTGCCAAGCACCTAATTCAGAGAAAATTTTCTCTTTCATTTCAGCACTTTTCTCTTTTAATCGACTGACTTCCTCTTCTAATCCAAGGTCTAATTCGCCAGCGCGGCTTACATTTTGTAATTCTTCAATTTTTGCTTCTAATTCAGCGATTGGAAGCTCAAAATCAAGATAATTGAGGCTCATGCTCTAAACTACCTAATTAGTTAAATTCTAGTTCTACATCTTGCGCCGCCATCAGCGATAACTTGTGAATTAAGTCATCACTCGGCGTAACACACCATTCGGTTCCTAAAGTAATCTCAGCCAACGCATCCGGACGTTGATAGAATACTTTAATAGGACAAGTACCAAACTTATAAGGTTCCAGCACTTTTTGTAAATTATCGAAGAAGTTCGCCTCGATCTGCACCATATTCAAGGTCATTTTAATCGCTTTTATACGTTTTTCTCGCGCCTGTGCGATGGTGCATATGTCTCTAGCGGTCATTGTAATGCCACCAGAGAAGTTATCAAAGCTGACCTGTCCAGATATTACCAAGATATTGTTTACTTGCAGCAAATCTTGGTACATTTCAAACTGTTCTGGGAATAAGCGTACATCAATACGGGCACTCTTGTCATCTAAAGTTACAAGACCCCATCGATTTCCCTTTTTGTTTATCAAGGTACGAGCAGAAATCACTAAGCCTGCAGCCGTTGACTGCACATCGCGGTTAGTGGGTTGTAAATCAACCAGCCTTCCTGACGTATAATGCTTTAACTCTTTACGATACTGATTAATTGGGTGACCAGTTAAATACAGACCTAAAGTTTCTTTCTCACCGTCTAGCCACTCATTGTCGGTTAAATCTGTGGCTTTAATAAATGCTTGTTCAACTTCATCTGGCTCTGTAGCAAGTAAACCGAATAAGTCGGCCTGCCCTAGTGACTCAGCCTTATGATGCTGATCGGCCGCCCGCATGGCATCTTTTAAGCTTGCGAGTAAGGTTGCTCGGCCAGGCTGTGTTTTATCTGGGCCAAGTTGATCGAGTGCTCCGGCATATATAAGCTTTTCAACAACACGCTTGTTTAAACGCTTTAAATCAACACGGGCACAAAAATCAAATAAGTCCTTAAACGGGCCACCTTCGCTACGAGCTTCTAAAATAGCTTCAACAGGCGCCTCACCAACTCCTTTAATGGCACCGATACCGTAAACAATTTCACCTTGTAGATTAACCGTAAACTTGTACTCACCGGCATTGACATCTGGCGGTAACAAGGTCAGTTTCATGTTTTCACATTCATCTACCAAGGTAACAATTTTATCGGTGTTATCCATATCTGCCGACATTACCGCAGCCATAAACTCTGCTGGATAGTGGGTTTTCATCCACAGCGTTTGGTACGATACTAAGGCATATGCAGCTGAGTGAGATTTATTGAAGCCATAACCTGCGAACTTCTCTACCAAGTCGAAGATTTTCATTGCAAGTTCGCCGTCAACTCCGTTTTTAACAGCGCCTTCTTCGAAGGTTGAACGTTGCTTTGCCATCTCCTCTGGCTTTTTCTTACCCATCGCACGACGCAGCATATCAGCGCCACCTAGCGTATAACCAGCCAGTACCTGGGCAATTTGCATTACTTGTTCTTGATAAAGAATGATACCGTAGGTTGGCTCAAGGATTGGTTGCAAGCTATCGTGTTGCCACTGCGCATCTGGGTAAGATAACTCTTCGCGGCCATGCTTACGGTCGATAAAGTTATCTACCATGCCTGATTGCAATGGACCTGGGCGAAATAGTGCTACCAGTGCGATCATATCCTCGAAGCAGTCGGGCTTTAGACGACGAATAAGGTCTTTCATACCACGAGATTCGAGCTGGAATACCGCGGTGGTTTCGGCGCGTAGCAGTAACTCAATACTTGGCTTATCATCAAGTGGAATAGCGTTGATATCAACGGGCTTTTTACCCTCACGAGCTAAGCGCTCGTTAGTCATATCAAGTGCCCACTGCAAGATGGTAAGTGTTCTAAGACCTAAGAAGTCAAACTTTACTAAACCCGCCGTCTCGACGTCGTTTTTATCAAATTGTGTTACCGGGAATTTACCCTCATCATCACAATAAAGAGCGGCAAAGTCAGTGATTGTGGTGGGTGATATTACAACACCACCAGCGTGCTTACCGGCGTTACGTGTACAGCCTTCAAGGATGCGACACATATCAATAAGCTCTTTGACCTCTTCATCACCGTCGTAGGCTTCTTGTAAACGCGGCTCAACATCAAACGCTTTAGCCAAGGTCATGCCCGGATCGCCCGGTACTAGTTTAGAAATACGATCAACAAAGCCGTAAGGGTGACCAAGTACACGGCCTACGTCACGGATAACCGCTTTTGCAGCCATGGTACCAAAGGTAATGATCTGAGATACCGCGTCACGACCATAAAGCGCCGCTACGTGATCAATTACCTCATCACGCCTATCCATACAAAAATCGACGTCGAAATCGGGCATTGAGATACGTTCTGGGTTCAAGAAACGTTCGAATAGTAAGTCAAATTCGAGTGGATCGAGGTCGGTGATCTTCAGTGCATAAGCAACCAATGAACCTGCACCAGAACCACGCCCTGGACCTACCGGAATATTGTTATCTTTACTCCACTGAATGAACTCCATTACGATCAAGAAGTAACCTGGGAAACCCATTTGGTTGATTACGTCGAGCTCTATTTTCAGACGCTCATCATACTCGCCACGTTTTTCTTTTCGCTCTTGCTCATCTGGGAATAAAAACTGTAAACGCTCTTCAAGACCATCTTCAGAGACCTTAACCAAGAAGTCTTCAATTTTTAGCGAACCGGTTGGGTAATCTGGTAAGAAGTAAGTCCCGAGCTGCACGGTCACATTACAGCGCTTAGCAATTTCAACAGTGTTTTCTAGCGCTTCAGGAATATCGCTAAATAGCTCAGCCATTTGCTCAGCCGTTTTAAGGTATTGCTGCTCAGAAAAACGTTTTGGTCTACGTTTATCTTCTAAGGTGTAACCGTCATGGATTGCAACGCGGATTTCATGGGCTTCAAAGTTTTCTGGCTTTAAAAATACTACTTCGTTAGTTGCCACTACAGGTAACTGCTCTTTTGCGGCAAGCTCAACAACTAGGTGTAAATAGTCTTCTTCTAAAGCACGTTCCGTACGAATAAGCTCAATGTAATAATGATCGCTAAAATGTTGCTTATAAAAGCTAACGACCGATTCTATAAGCCCAGGGTTACCTTTTAATAGGGCTTTACCTAAGTCGCCATCTTTAGCGCCAGATAATAAAATTAGGCCACTTTTGTGCTCCACTAGCCATTCACGGTCTACTACCGGGCGGTGAAATAAATGCCCTCGTTGGTATGCTTTAGAAATCAACAAGGTGAGGTTTTTATAGCCTTCGTTATCTTTCGCTAAGATGGTAATTCGGCTAGGTTCATCTTCAAATTCAGGGCTTCTGAGCCAAAAATCTGCGCCGACAATAGGCTTAATCCCCGCGCCATGGGCAGCACCATAAAAACGCACCAAACCACATAAGTTCATCTGATCGGTGATAGCCAACGCAGGCATTTGCAGCTCTTCTGCTTTAGCGACAATTGGCTTAGTTTTAGCTAGGCCATCCACCATTGAGAAATCTGAGTGAACACGTAAGTGAACAAATTGCGGCGCAGGCATTACAGTTGCTCTCCTTTTAACGCCAAAATGCGCTGAACAGGTTTAAAGCTTTTACGATGTTCTGCAATAGCACCGTATTGTTCAAGCGCTGCAAAGTGTGCTTTAGTTGGGTAGCCTTTATGGCCTGCAAAACCATAGTCAGGGTAACGCTTATCAAGCTCAATCATTTCTTCATCGCGGGCAACTTTCGCTAAAATAGATGCCGCTGAAATCTCTTCGACTAGGCTATCGCCTTTTACTACCGCCTGTGCTGGCACAGTTAATTGACTAGGCACACGATTACCATCAATAAAAACAAACTCTGGCTTTACACTTAAGCCTTCAACCGCGCGACTCATCGCGAGCATGGTGGCATGTAAAATATTTAGCTCATCAATCTCAGTTGGGCTACAACGACCAATAGCATAGCACAGGGCTTTTTCTTTTATTTCTGCCGCTAATAATTGACGTTTTTTGTCTGATAACTTTTTAGAATCGGCTAACCCTGCAATTGGCTGATTTGGGTCCAGTATTACCGCAGCAGTAACAACATCACCGACCAATGGACCACGGCCAACTTCATCTACACCAGCAATATAATTAACATTCGGTCGTTCAATTTGCATTTAGTAACTCCGCGACTGCTGCTGCAGCTTGTTCATTGGCATTTAATCTAATGTTTTTATGTATGGCTAAAAAGCGCGCCTTTAGTTCGCTGTTATCGGTATTAAGCATAGGTGTTAGCGCAGCCGATAGGTTTTCAACATTACACTCAGTTTGTAGGTACTCTGGGACGAGTTCTTCATCGGCTAATAAATTAGGCAACGAGAAATACTTAATGTTAAAAGTGAATAAGGTTTTGAAAATCCAGTAACTCAATGGCTTAATTTTATAACCCACAATCATCGGCTTTTTGTACAGCATACCTTCAAGTGTTGCGGTTCCTGAGGCAAGCAAAATGGCATCAGCGGCTTGCATTGCAAGATTTGACTGACCATCCAATAATTGCAGTTTTAGATCAGGGGCTGTTTTTTCTAAAATCTCACAAAACTGTGCTTTTCGTTTTTCATTGACTAACGGCACCACAATTTTAAGATCAGGATTTTGCGCTTGTAATTTCGCCGCTGTTTCAATGTAAGTTTCGCTTAAAAGCCCTACTTCAGAACCTCGACTACCAGGTAGTAATGCAAGCACTTTATCAGTTTGTGCCAATCCAAGTTGATTACGAGCCTCGGTTTGGTCGTGCTCAAGAGCAATATCATCAGCCAGAGTATGACCCACAAACGTACAAGGTACATCGTGCTTATCATAAAAGGCTTTTTCGAACGGCAATAATGCCAACACTAAGTTAGTGGCGGCACTGATTTTATGAATGCGTTTTTCGCGCCACGCCCACACTGACGGGCTAACATATTGTACTGTTTTAATACCCGCCTCTTTTAGCGGCTTTTCAACACGTAAGTTAAAGTCAGGGGCATCTATACCAATAAATACATCTGGTGGGTTATCGATAAAATGCTGCACCAATTGTTTGCGTATTTTTAGTAGGCGCGGTAATCGGCCAAGTACTTCAACTAAGCCCATTACAGATAATTCGTCCATATCGAATAATGTTTTACAGCCAGCCGCTTGCATACGCGGGCCTGCAATCCCCTCAAATATGGCATCTGGAAAACGGCGTTTAAGTGCTTTTACTAGCCCTTCACCTAAAATATCACCTGATAACTCACCTGCCACCAAGGCAATACGTAACGGCTTTGTTTGTTCTTTCATTCGTTGATAATTCGCAACTTTTGGCACTAATAAAAATGAGTTTACCGTGTTTTAGCAGTCGGATAAATGTCACACGAGTAATTAATACTAGAATTTAAATAAGTGCTTATTCATTAACCTAGGTAACCAGCTAAGAAAGTAAACAATTAATTTTTTAGCCGAGAGAATACCTATAAGTGAGTAATCTTTTTGTTCTATAAAAACTGGCTAAAAGTTTTTGATAAGGTAATTAATCGATTGAAAAGTTAAGCTTTAATCTCTAGTCTGTAGAAATGATGAACAATTATTTAATCTTATTTTCTTATTTTTCTATTGACTAAAATGGATACAAGGTTAATATTCACAAAGTTTCAATAATTACTGAAACTTCATAACCAATAATTTGTCGTGTCTACCGCACTCGCTAACAAGGAGCTAAACAATGATAGATGAAACATTTGTGGATCTATCGCGATTGCAGTTTGCAATCACTGCCCTCTTTCACTTCCTATTTGTTCCCCTTACTTTAGGTATGACGTGGATTTTGGTGATCATGGAATCCGTTTACGTGATGACTGGTCGCGAAATTTATCGTGATATGACTAAATTCTGGGGTAAGTTATTTGGTATTAACTTTGCGATTGGTGTGGCGACAGGTCTAACCATGGAGTTTGAGTTTGGTACCAACTGGTCTTACTACTCTCACTACGTGGGCGATATTTTTGGCGCACCGCTAGCGATTGAAGGCTTAATGGCATTCTTTTTAGAGTCAACCTTTGTCGGTATGTTCTTTTTAGGTTGGGAGCGACTAACAAAACGTCAGCATTTAGCTGCAACTTTCCTTATGGCTCTAGGTACTAACCTATCAGCTTTATGGATTTTGATTGCCAATGGTTGGATGCAAAACCCTGTAGGGGCTGAGTTTAATTATCAAACCATGCGCATGGAAATGACCAGCTTTGCTGAACTGGTATTCAATCCCGTCGCACAAGTTAAGTTTATTCATACCGTTTCGGCAGGGTATGTTGCAGCATCTATGTTTGTACTGGGCATTAGTAGCTGGTACATCCTAAAAGGTCGCGATCTTGCTTTTGCTAAACGCTCGTTTTCGGTTGCTTCTGGGTTTGGTTTAGCGTCTATCCTTTGTGTTATTTTACTTGGTGATGAATCTGGCTACGAAGTTGGCGAGGTACAAAAAGTTAAACTCGCAACCATTGAAGCTGAGTGGCACACCGAAGAAGCCCCTGCTGCATTCACTCTGGTCGGTATTCCTGATTCAGAAGAGCAAGTCACCCACGCTGCTGTTAAAATACCTTATGCACTGGGCATCATTGCTACTCGCTCTATTGATGAACAGGTAACGGGTATTAAAGATCTAGAAAAGCAACACGAAGTACGAATTCGTAATGGCATGGTTGCATACGAATACTTAGAGAAGCTTCGAGGTGGTGAAGACACTCCAGAAAACATTGCAAAATTCGATAGCTTAAAAGACGACCTTGGCTATGGTTTACTACTAAAACGCTATACGCCTAACGTGGTAGATGCCACAGAAGAGCACATTCAAAAAGCAGTGAAAGATTCGTTCCCTAAAGTTGGTCCTATGTTTTGGTCCTTCAGAATTATGGTCGGTTGCGGTGTGATCATGCTTGGCGTATTCGTGCTTGCATTTTATTACAACGCGCACCGCATTATTGAGCAAAAACGCTGGTTATTATGGGCTGCGGTATGGAGTATTCCACTGCCGTGGATTGCCATTGAATTTGGTTGGATTGTTGCTGAATATGGCCGCCAACCATGGGCTATTTCAGAGATTCTACCAACCTTCTTGGCAACCTCATCTCTGACGGTAAACGATTTACTTATCAGCATTACTGGCTTCATTATCTTTTACACAGGACTTGCTGCTGTAGAAGGCTGGTTAATGCTGCGCTTTATTAAACAAGGTCCAAGCTCGCTTCATACTGGTAAATATCACCATGAACTTGCTAAAGCAGATTCACTTGCAAGCCAAGGAGCTCAGTCATGATTTTTGATTACGAAACATTAAAACTAATCTGGTGGCTGTTAATTGGTGTATTACTGATTGGCTTTGCAGTGACCGATGGCATGGACATGGGTGTGGCAATTTTGCTTCGCCTAGTTGGTAAAACCGATGTGGAGCGCCGTACTGTAATTAACACCATAGGTGCTCACTGGGATGGTAACCAAGTTTGGTTCATCACCGCTGGGGGTGCACTGTTTGCTGCTTGGCCTATGGTATACGCGGCCGCGTTCTCTGGCTTTTACTTTGCTATGATGCTGGTGTTATTTGCGTTATTTTTCAGACCGCTTGGTTTTGATTACCGCTCAAAAATAGACTCACCACGTTGGCGAAACAACTGGGATTGGGGCTTATTTGCAGGCAGCTTTATCCCTGCTTTAGTATTTGGTGTGGCATTTGGTAACTTATTACTGGGCGTGCCTTATCATATCGACGACCTACTGCGTGTTAGTTATCAAGGTTCATTCTTTGCGTTATTAAACCCATTTGCCATTGTTGTAGGCTTAGTAAGCGTACTAATGCTGGTTGGTCATGCAGGCATGTGGCTACAACTTCGTACGGATGCAGAGGTTGCAAAACGCTCAGCACAATACGGTCAATATGCGCTGATGGCGTTTATTGTGTTGTTTGCCTTGGCAGGTGTGTGGGTATCGCAAATTGACGGTTATAAAATCGTTAGCATGGGCGATACTCAAGGCTTTGCAAACCCGCTTGGTAAAACAGTCACGCAGGCACCAGGTGCATGGCTTGATAACTATACAAAAATGCCATTAACCATGCTGTTCCCTGCCCTTGCATTCGTGATGGCGGCACTGGCGATTGTGTTATCTAAATTACAAAAACCGGCAATGGCATTGGCAGCGTCAAGCCTAATGCTTGCAGGCGTAATTTTAACTGCGGGTATGTCAATGTTCCCGTTCGTTATGCCTTCGAGTAACAACCCAAATATTAGTTTAACTATGTGGGATGCGGTTTCGAGCCATATGACTCTCAACGTGATGTTTATTGCAGCGGTTATTTTTGTACCACTTATCCTTATTTACACAACGTGGTGCTATGTGAAGATGTGGCGCAAAGTAACCATTAGTGAAATCGAAAACAACACGCACGGTAGCTACTAAGGAGATTTAATTATGTGGTATTTTGCCTGGATTTTAGGTGTTCTATTAGCCTGTACCCTTGGGGTGATCAACGTAATGTGGTACGAATTCCACCAACATAAAGATTCGATTGCCGATGATGAGCTAGAGCTTTACGCGAGACTCAAAAACACCGATGACAACTAAACCCCGACCAAATCGCGCGCAGCAGCAAACGCTGCGCGCTTTTTTAAAGCAGTATAGCCAGTCCGCTTCAGGACTTCTTAAATTAAGCATTAGTCTGGGCACACTCAACGCCCTATTAATGATTGCCTCTTGTTATCTTCTTGCAAACGCGGCTCATCAAGTCATGTTTGAACAAGCAAACTTGCAAGCCGTAAGCCCATTATTATGGCCGCTGGCTGGGCTAATTTTAGTTCGTGCTTTGTTGGTTGCCCTAAGTGAACGCGTAAGTAACCGCGCCGCGTTAAAAATAAAAAACGTGATGCGAAATACATTGCTAGAAAAGCTCAGCAAACTTGGGCCAGCCTACAGTGAACAAAAAGGTCATGGCGCAACACTTAACACCTTACATAATGGGGTTGAAGCACTGCATCAATATTACGCTAATTACATTCCAAGTGTGGCTTACAGTGCGCTTATTCCACTAGCGATATTAGTGATGATTTTTCCAACCGATTACAAAGCAGGCCTCATATTCCTTTTAACAGCCCCGCTTATCCCCTTTTTTATGATTTTAGTGGGCCATAAAGCGGAGCAGTTAAACCAAGAGCGCTGGCAACAACTTGCGGTACTTGGTAATTACTTTTTTGACCGATTACAAGGCCTGACTCAACTCAAGCTCTTTAATGCAACCAAACGTGAGCTAAATAGCATCAGTCAGATTTCTGATGATTACCGTGGAGCAACCATGGGTGTATTGAAAGTCGCCTTTTTATCGTCTTTCGCCCTTGAGTTTTTAGCCACCATTAGTGTGGCACTTGTTGCTGTGATCATTGGCTTTAGATTATTTTTTGGTACCCTCGATTTTGCCACTGGATTTGTGGTGTTACTACTGGCCCCTGAGTTTTACTTACCACTTCGACAAATGGGCACTCATTATCACGCAAAGCTCGAAGGGATCAGTGCCGCTGCTGATATGGTCGACATAATCAATCAAAGCGACGCCGATGAACATGTAGGGTCATCTAAACTTGAGTTACCAATAAAGCATATACAGCTGAATGCGCTTACCTTTCATTACCCTGAAACAAACGAAGGGGTAACTGATATCAACTTAACCCTGCCAAGCTCAGGCTTAATTGCCTTTGTGGGTGAAAGTGGCTCGGGTAAAAGTACCTTGTTTGATTGCCTATTGGGTTTTCATCATCAGGCCAATAGTGCCATTAGCATTAACGAGCAACCACTTAGTGATACTGCATTAGCTGATTGGCAAGCACAGCTGGCGTGGATCCCACAACACGCCACGTTTTTTTATCGGAGCGTTGCAGAGAACCTGCGTTTAGCTAAACCCGATGCAAGCCAAGCAGAGCTCGATGAAGCAGCAAGTAAAGCTGGCGCACTTGAGTTTATTACTGCACTACCTGATGGCTTTGATACCTTGCTCGGTGAACAAGGAGAAGGCCTCTCTGGTGGGCAAAAACAACGTATTGCCCTTGCTCGTGCATTTTTGAAGAATGCCCCTGTGCTAATGCTAGATGAGCCTACCGCTCACTTAGACAGCCAAACCGAGCATTTAATCAATCAAGCGATCCGTGAGTATGCAAAAGATCACTTAGTGCTAGTTATTGCTCACCGACTGAATACGGTTAAACACGCCGATAAGATTTACGTTATGCAACAAGGTCACATTGTTGAATCTGGTCAGTACCAGCAACTGACTGAGCAAGCTGGCCTATTTGCTAAACTGGTAAGCCAAGGTGACGCCCATGCATAACTTTATACGTCTATTAAAACTGTGCAAACCTCATACTGGCATGCTGCTTTTAGGAGCTTTTTTAGCAAGCTTAACGGTACTTGCTAATGTAGGCTTGCTCGCTATATCGGGGTGGTTTTTAGCAGCCATGGCAGCGGCGGGCATTGCTGGTGTGCAGATGAATTACTTTACCCCAGCTGGAGTGATCCGCTTTTTAGCTATCGTGCGCACAGCGTCTCGTTACGGTGAGCGGATGATAACTCATAATGCTACCTTTTTATTACTGAGCGAAATTCGCGTAAACATGTTCAAGACTTTGAGCCAACTGAACAACGTTGACTTAGCAATGAGTCGTAGTAGCGATTTATTTAACCGGCTACAGAATGATGTCGATGCGCTGGATAAGTTTTACCTAAATGTACTGCTGCCTATTATTGTCGCCCTTTTCAGCATTCCTATAGTAATGGCCTTCATGGCCATGTATAACGCTGACGTTGCATTAGTGTGCTTTACTTCACTGATGATTATTGGCGTACTGCTTCCCACATTGTTAAGCCATAAGCTTCACCAACAAGCGGATAACGAAACCCAGCTCTCAGCCGAGTTAAGATCTGAACTTGCCGATACGTTATCAGGTGCTAGAGAGCTTGCTGTCTATCAAGCACACGCGGCGCAATTAGCGCATTGTGATTCACTCAGTAAACAATACAACAGCCAGCTCTACAATCGTCACAAGGCCATAGCAAATAGTAATGGCTTAAACACTTTGGTGATACAACTCACCATGCTAGCCAGTGTATTTATGATAATTCCACTGGTTGCAATAGGGAGTATGAAAAACGTTGAACTGGCGATGCTCGCGTTATTTGTATTAGCAAGCTTTGAAACCGTGCTCACTCTTCCTACGGCATTTATTGAATTGCCGCTTACTTTAAGTGCCGCAAAGCGACTGTTTGATCTTGAAGATAAACACAACAGCTTAGCCGAAAAGCCAAACAACTTAGATGATCAGCTAGCAAACCAATTAGCTGACAAATCAGGGCTTGGTCTTGAGCTAAGCGAGGTCAATTACCAATACTTGGGGGCAAAAAGTAAAGCCCTTAGCAATATCAATTTTGCGATTACACCCGGCAGTAAAGTTGCCCTAGTCGGTGCCAGTGGCAGTGGCAAAACCACTCTAGTTAACTTACTCACGGGCCTTTGGCCGCTGCAATCAGGCTCATTAAAGCTCACCACCAAGCAAGATAACTTTGAACTTGAAAGCTTGAGCACTGCAACACGCTTTAAGCAGCTAACGATAGTTGCCCAGCAGCATCATATTTTTGATGGCACGCTAGGTGAAAATCTACGCTATGCAGCTTTTGATGCGACAGATGAGATGCTAATTGAAGCCTGTGAAAACGCTGAACTTGGCTCTTGGCTTAAGAACTTAAAAGCCGGCCTTAATACCCGCTTAGGAACCGCAGGCAGAAAACTTTCTCATGGTCAGTCACGTCGTATTGCCATAGCTCAAGCCCTATTAAGGCAAGGTAATTTAATCATTCTTGATGAGCCAACAGAGAGTCTAGATAACCACACTAAGCAAAACTTGCTGACTACACTTGAGAAAATATGGGCAGATAAAACCATGTTGACCATTACCCACGACCCAGCAATGCTAAGTCGTGTTGATAAGGTTATTTGGTTAGAACAAGGACAAGTAAGAGCCTTTGCAAGTCATGCTGAATTGATGGCTAATGAAGCCGATTACGTAGAGCTTATTACCCGTTTTTAATCGAGCTGCTCAACAGTAACGTCAATCACACCTTGCTTGACTGAGGCAATTTGTGAAAACGCCTTTTTTGATAAATCGATAATACGACCGCGGATAAATGGGCCGCGGTCATTAATGGTAACAATCACACTTTTATTGTTACTAATATTGGTGACCCTCACTCTGCTGCCAAAGCCAAGCGTTTGATGAGCCGCGCTCCATGCCTGTTGATTAAACACCTCACCACTTGCTGTCATTCGGCCATGATATTTATCAGCGTAATAACTGGCTTTGCCTTTTTCTATCGCTCCTTTTGATACTGAAGGCGCACTACTACAACCACTTATTATTAAGCTTAACAATGCAAAGATGATGAGTTTATTCATATTACTAGATCCTTTTTTGTCGTGAAGCTAACAAGCACTGACTTAGCAAAACCTGAACTATAAAAACAAAAAAGCCACCTTAAGGTGGCTTTTAGTAATTAGCTTTTGATTAGCGAATAATTCCGCGCTCAGAGCTTTTCACGAAGTCTATCATCAACTGAACAGCTGGATACTTCGCAGCATCTTCACTTAGCTCAGCGATTGCTTCTTCAACACCTAAGCTCTTACGGTAAAGCGTTTTATATGCACGGCGTGTTGCCATGATTTCATCGCTTTCAAAACCACGGCGTTTCATGCCTTCAGTATTGATTGCTACAGGGCCTGCCGGCGTGCCAATGGTCGTTACAAATGGTGGCACATCTTTATTAACACCTGAGTACATACCAACAAAGGCATGTGAACCAATTTTACAGAACTGGTGAACACCTGAATTACCAGCAAGGATCACCCAGTCACCTACGTGTACGTGGCCAGCAACAGAGGCATTATTAGCAAAAATAACGTTATCGCCCACTACTGCATCATGCGCAACGTGTGTGTAAGCCATAAATAAGTTGTTGCTACCAATTTTTGTTACACCTTGGTCTTGAATCGTACCACGGTGAATGGTCGCACACTCACGGATCACATTGTTGTCACCAATGATCAAGGTTGTAGGCTCATTCGCGTACTTTTTGTCTTGGCACGCTTCACCGACCGAAGCAAATTGGAAAATATGGTTACCAGAACCAATCGTCGATGGGCCTTTTACAACCACATGAGATTCGATGATACAGTTATCACCAATAGTTACATCGTTACCGATGTAGCTATAAGGGCCAACTGATACGTTATTTCCAAGTTTTGCACCTGGTTCGATTATCGCCGTAGGATGGATCACTATTAAAACTCTCTTCTCGCACACATGATTTCGGCAGTACACACTACTTTGCCGTCAACTTTTGCTTCTGCTGCAAACTTCCATATATTGCGGCGCTCTTTTAAAAACTCTACATGTAAATGCATAGTATCGCCAGGTAATACTGGCTGTTTAAATCGCGCATTATCAATCGCAGCGAATAAATATAGTTCGTTATCGCTACGATTTTCAACTGTCTTAAAGCCAAGTAAGCCAGTTGCTTGGGCCATTGCTTCTAAAATCAACACACCTGGAAAGATAGGTTGATTAGGAAAATGACCCGTAAAAATAGGTTCGTTCACTGTTACATTTTTAATCGCATGTAACGACTCGCCTGGCGTGTAATCTAGAACACGGTCAACAAGTAGCATCGGGTAACGATGCGGAAGTAAACTTAAAATATCTTGGATATCAAGACTATTTAATTCATTTGCCAAAATAGCATCCTTATTTGTCTTCAATATTGAGTGACTTAGTCAGTGACTCAAGAGCTTTAATGCGGTCTTTCATATCGCCAAGATTGCGGATGTGGGCAATACTTCGGCGCCATTCTTTGTTAGTTTGATGAGGTAATCCTGATGAATAGATTCCAGGCTCTGTGATTGCTTTCGTCACCATACTCATGCCGGTGATTATAGCACCATCGCATACGCTAAGGTGACCATTAATTGCAACCATACCACCAATCTGACAATTCCTACCGATCTCGACGCTTCCGGCAAAAACCGTGCAACCGGCAACCGCTGTGCCTGAGCCGATCTCGACATTATGCGCTATTTGACATTGATTATCGATAATTACATTACTATGGATGATCGTATCGTCTAATGCACCACGGTCAATCGTAGTAGACGCGCCTACCTCAACCTTATCACCGATGATTACTCGGCCAAGTTGCGGTATTTTCACCCATTCCCCACGCTCATTAGCGTAACCAAAACCATCGCTGCCCACGACTGTATTCGCTTGGAATAAACAGTCGCTGCCAATCTCAACTTCATGGTAAATGCTTACATTTGCCCAAAGCTTAGTGCTTTGACCAATTTTTGCATGCTCACCAATGAAACAGTTTGGACCAATCTGCACATTGTCAGCAATAACAGCACCCGCTTCAATCACCACATTGGCGGCGATCGCGACATTATTACCAATCGAAGCTGAATCATGAATGACTGCACTAGGGTGAATACCCGTCACTGCTGAGCGCGGTGTGGTGTCCATTAGCTGAGCAAGCTTGGCGTAACAAACATAAGGGTTAGCAACAATGAGCTTATTACCCGAAAAGTACTCAGCGTCTGCTGATGATAAAATCACCGCACTTGCTTGAGTATCATCTAATTGCGAGCGATATTTCTTGTTCGCTAAAAATGCAATATGCCCATGTTGGGCATTTGCAAGTGTAGATATTTTTTTAATCTCTGTAGCGCCGTCACCTTGAAGGTCAGCGCCCAGAAGATCCGCTATCTGCGAAAGCGTGTAGTTTTGCATATATGATTTCTATTGCTTACTTACTTTTTCAACAACTTTGCTTGATAAGTCATCGACAGTTTTAGGGTTAACATAAATCGTTGTTTCTTTAACTTTAACTTCATCGAATTTGCCAGCTTTCGCTACTTCTTCGATTGCATCTAAGATTAGCTTTTGAACTTTAGCCAGCTCTTGGTTTTGACGCATTTTGATTTCTTGCTCTAAAGGACGACCTTTTTCAGCAAGTTGCTGCTGCATACCTTGAATCTTAGTACGTAATTCTTCTTTTTGCTTGTCGCTCATCGTTGTCGCTTCACGCTTGAACTTTTCAGCTTCAAAACGAATATCACCTTGAAGTTTTTCTAGCTCTTGACGACGCTCAGAGAATTCAGCTTCTAAAGTTTGCTCTACTTTCGCCATTTGTGGGATTTGTTTGTAGATTTCTTGCATATCAACAATACCTACTTTGTGGGCAAATGCGTTAGTAGATAGGCCCATAGATAAAGTAGCAAGTAGTGCAAAAGCTGTTGATTTAATTGATTTATTCACGAAAAAACTCCTTTAGAATGTATTACTAATGTTAAAGCTGATGGTCTTCGTATCGTCATCTTCTTCTTTTTGCAATGGATACGCAAAACTGATCAGCATTGGACCCATCGGAGAGATCCATTGTAGAGAAAGACCGGTTGAAACCCTAAAGCGCATCGGATCTGAGTAATCATCCAATTTAGCACGCTCATCTGTTGACAGGTTTTGATAACGGTCAATATTAAACTCTGTATCCCATACGTTTGCTGCATCTACGAAGAAGCTGGTACGTACAGAGCTAGTGTTTTCTTCATCTAAGAAAGGTGTTGGAACAATAAGCTCCATCCCTGCGACCGCTTTGGCGTTACCACCAATTCGGCCTGCTGTGTAAAGCTGGTCAAACTCTGATGCACCACCAATGCTACCTGTCGGTGCACCATCATGTGATGGCGTGCCAGGGATAGTTTGCGGAACACGTGATACAGCACGTGGTAAAATCGTATTTCGATCAAAACCACGTAGTTCCATTTCAGTTATTCTGAAGAACTCTTGGAACGGTAGTGTTTGGTCATAACCATTGGTTGTACCATAACCATTACCATATGCAAGCGCCGCACGCGTTGAGAATACCCAGCTATGGTCATTACTGATTGGCCAATAAAAACGTGAATCGTAATTTAGCTTAAAGTACTGTAAATCAGAGTTTGGCGTTGTTGCAGTTAAGTTAAGAGATTGGCGCGAACCTGCTGTTGGGAATAAACCACGGTTCACAGTAACGCGTGACCAACCTGCACTTAGCTCGTACTTAGTAAAGTCAAAACCTGCATCTGGGTTATTTGGATCTAAGAAGGTTTCACGAATAACACGTGTTTGCTCGTACTCAGCAATATCTGACAGTTCTTCTTGTACCCAACGAACACCAAAGTTAATACGGTTTACTGCATCGATTGGGAAACCAATGTTAGTACCAATACCATAGCTCTTCGATTTATAGTCGATTAGGCTAAACTTACTCGCATCGTAGTTACTGTAGAAAATGCTACTACCTTGCGATACACCATCAGGCGTAAAGTAAGGGTCAGTATAAGACACACTAATACGCTCAGAACCACGTGAGGTATTGATGTTGAAACCAATTTGGTTACCGGTCCCTAAGAAGTTTGATTCACTGACACCAATGTTAAATTGCAGACCTAAGTAAGAACCATAGGCAAGGCCTGCGTTAAAGCTACCTGCAGATTGTTCTTTCACAGTAAAATCTACATCAACTTGGTCATCTACACCTGGTACTGGCACCACATTAAAATCAACGCTTTCCATGTAGGGTAAACGCTGAATTTGCAGTTTAGAGCGCTCAAGGCTTTGATTGGACAACCACGCACCTTCAAGCTGTGTCATTTCACGGCGCACTACTTCATCAGAGGTATTTTGGTTACCACCCACAATGATACGACGAACATAAACACGCTTACCCGGATTAACCGATAGCGTTAATTGAACTTCTTTATTTTCATCATCAATTTCTGGGATGGTACGCACTTCAGCATTAGCATAACCAAAACGCGCTAAGTAGCTTTTGATAAACTCTTCTGAAGAGGTCACAACAGAGCCATTATAAAGCTCACCTGTTTTCAGCGGGATAACACTTCTGATGAGTTCTTCACGACCTAACAAGTCACCAATAAAGTCAAAGCCTTTCACTTTGTATTTAACGCCTTCGGTGATATTTGCTGTTACATAAACAGAGTCACGCTCAGGGCTTACAGATACTTGTGTTGAATCGATATTAAAGCGCAGGTAACCACGGTCTAGGTAGTAACTGCGAATTTTCTCTAAATCGCCTTCAATGGTTTGCTTTTGATAACGGTCGCTCGACATGAACTTCCACCACGGCAAATCTTGCTGTGACTCAGCTAATTTAAGCAGCTCTTCATCAGAGAAAAGTTCGTTACCAACGAGATTGATTTGACGAATTGATGCAGCATCACCTTCATCAAATTCAAATAATAGTTTTACACGATTTCGAGGTAACTTAGTGATACTAACTTCTACCTTTGCATTGTACTTACCAATACTGTGGAAGAATTCAACTAGACCTTTTTCAATGTTATCAAGAACTGTTTTATCAAGCGGCTCACCAGTACGGATATCCTGCTGGTCTAGCGACTCATTTAGCTGCTCATCTTTGATATCTTTATTGCCATCAAATTCGATCATACTGATCGTTGGGCGCTCAGTCACTCGGAAGATAACACTGTTGCCATCACGTAATGCTTTAATATTGTCAAAGTGACCAGAACGATAGAGAGCCTTTATGGTTCTTGAAATTGTGTACTCATCAATATTATCGCCCACATTGATCGGAATATGCGTTAACGCAGCACCCAGTGCAACACGCTGTAAACCTTCAACTTTTAAATCTTCTACAATAAAGGAGTTTTGGCCTAGGGCTGCAAAGCTAGCGCCTAATAAACTTGAAACTGCCAAATGTTTTTTTATAGCCATTTTGTTATCTTTATCCTTTACAACTGTATTACCGCTCAACACCTTTTTAAATAAACTTTTTGGTGTTTTACAATCGTGTTCAAATTGGAATTTTTCGCTTACTTGTTATAAACGCGATACATCATTGAACAAAGCGAAACATGTTAAAAATAGAAGCAGCAAGGCCCCCACTTTAAAACCAAATTCTTGCGTCTTCTCAGAGACCGGCTTTTTGCGAAAAAGTTCAATTATGTAATACATTAAGTGCCCACCATCTAGCACTGGCAGCGGCAATAAGTTAAATACACCAAGGTTTACACTAATTAATGCTAAAAAGCTTAAAAAGGCAACCAAGCCATAGCTTACGCTAGTTCCCGCGCCAACTGCAATGCCCACCGGACCACTTAAATTTTTAACCGACACCTGACCAGTAATTAAATTACCAATCATGTCAAAACTAAGGGTAATTAAACGCCATGTTTCTTGTATGCCCAGCACAATACTATCGACGGGGCCATAATGTCTAGTTTCAATATAGTTTTCTGGCCATGGCTCGACCACCGGAGACACGCCTAAAAATCCTTGAGCAACGCCTGCATCATTGGTTCTGCTTTGTGGCGTTACCGTCAGTTCTTTTATACTATCTTGCCTTTGTACACTAAATTGTAAGGATTTGTTAGGTGATTGCTGAATTAATGAAACTAACTTGCTCCAACTGCTGATATTTTCACCATTTACAGCAAGTATTTTGTCGTTAACCTGTAAACCTGCAGCTTCTGCCGCCGAGCCTTTACTGATCATGGCCACTTCTAAAAGTGCCTTAGGGCGAAACGGTACAATACCTATCGAGGTTAATGGTGGTACGTCTTGTTGATCTAATTTCCAACCATCTAAATTAAGAGTACGCACATGTTTTTGATAATTTTGATCACGAAGCGTTACCACAACACTTTGCTCACCTAAGCGACTCATAAGCGAGAATGTGGCATCTTGCCAAGTGTTAATGTCGTCTTCACCAATTTTAATAATTTGCTGGTTTGGCTCAATCTTAGCAGCAGCGGCACGGCTGCCTTGAGTTACCTCACCCACCACAGGTTTTAATGACTGCACCCCCACCATATACATCACAGCAAGTGCAAAAATAGCGAATAAAAAGTTTGCCATCGGGCCTGCAGCCACAATCGCAATACGTGCTTTTACTGATTTAGCATTAAATGATAAATGACGCTGCTCTGGCGGCACTTCGTCAACACGCTCATCAAGCATTTTGACATAACCACCTAGTGGGATTGCAGCAATCACATATTCGGTTTGCTGTTTGTCGTACCACTTGATCAACGGCTTACCAAAGCCAATTGAAAAACGTAGCACTTTCACGCCCGCTTTTCGCGCAACCCAGAAATGACCATATTCATGCACAGTCACTAAAATACCTAAGGCGAGAATAAATGAGCCAAGATTCCAGAAAAAATCAAACATGCTAGTTGATGCCTCTTTTTACAAACTCAGTCGCTTTTACACGTGCAGCTTGGTCGCAAGCTAAAATCTCATCGAGAGTTTGCACGTTGATGTTTTGTGTTGCGTTGAGCGTTTCAGCGTTAATTCGATAAATATCTGTAAAGCCGATTTGACCATTTAAAAAGGCAGCAACGGCAATTTCATTCGCCGCATTTACTGTGGTGGTAGCACCTTGCCCCATTTCACACGCATCAATGGCAAGTTTTAAATTAGGGTAACGGGCATAATCTGGTTTAGTGAAAGTAAAATCTGCCATTTGTGAAAAATCGAGCGGTTTTACACCCGCATCGACACGCTCAGGAAAAGCTAAAGCATGAGCAATTGGTGTGCGCATATCCGGATTGCCCATTTGCGCAAGCACTGAGCCATCTTGATATTGCACCATAGAGTGAATAATACTTTGTGGGTGGATCACCACTTCAATATCACTGGCACAGCAGTTAAACAGCCACTTGGCTTCTATAAACTCTAGGCCTTTATTCATCATAGTGGCTGAATCAACAGAAATCTTTTGTCCCATTGACCAGTTTGGATGTGCCACTGCCTCAGCAACAGTCACTGATGATAATGTCGCTAAATCACGCTTTAAGAAAGGACCGCCAGACCCTGTAAGCAAGATTTTGCTTACACCATTATCAGGAAGTAGGCCTGATGCATTCTGTAATGATGCTGGCATACATTGGAAAATCGCATTATGTTCGCTGTCGATAGGCAGTAAAGTGGCGCCATGTTGTTTTACTTTATCAATAAACAACTGACCTGACATAACGAGCGACTCTTTATTAGCGAGCAAGACCTTTTTGCCAGCTTCAACTGCACTTAAAGTCGGTAACAGACCTGCTGCACCTACTATCGCCGACATCACTGCATCAACATCTATATGTGCAGCAAGCTCACACATCGCATCAACACCTGCTAGCACCTGTGTGTTACACGAGCTATTTGCAAGTAAATTTGATAGCGCACTAGCGGCTTGTTGATCAGCCATAACAGCAAACTTAGGCTGATGTGCGATACACAACTCAGCCATTTGCTCGGCATTTTTCCCCGCCGCTAAAGCAAAAACCGCAAAGCGCTCCGGGTTTCTAGAAACAACATCTAAGGTGCTTAAACCGATTGAACCAGTTGCGCCCAGTACGACAAGTTGCTCTACTTTGCTCATAAACTCAGTGTCCATGCGTAGCAAAGTACAAAAATTGGCGCAGCTGCTGTTAAGCTATCGATACGGTCTAAAATACCACCGTGACCTGGTAAACACGAACCGCTGTCTTTCAAGCCAACCTCACGTTTAAACATACTTTCGAGTAAATCGCCCACCGCTGAAAATAACGCAATAAATGCAGTCATTACGGCATAGATTGGCCAAACACTCATATCAACATTAGTGAAGTGGCAAAATGCTAAAACAAAAACAACCGAAGCCACTACACCACCTAATAAACCTTCAATCGTTTTATTAGGACTTACCTTTGGCATTAGTTTACGTTTACCTAAATTTTTACCGGTAAAATAAGCACCAATATCTGCGCTCCACACAATACCAAGTACAACTAAAATTAACATTGAACCAAAGTGAGTAGATTCGCCATAACCTGCGCTACGTAGTGTATTTAATGCAAGCCAAAGTGGCACTAAGGTTAAAAAGCCTGCAATGGCACGCATTACAATGCCTTCATTCCAAGCCTTTGCCATTGCTGGGTAGCGCCAAACTAAGTATGTTGCCACAATCCACCATGCAAATGACAAGGTAAATAGATAGTTTGCATCACCCACTAATTGACCATTTTGCCAAAGTGATTCAATGGGCCAATGCCAGTTGAGTAATGCCAAAAATGCAGCCGTTGCTGCTACAAATCCAAAGCGTTTAACTTTATCGCATAGGCCCATAAATGCAGACCATTCCCACGCACCGAGCAAAACAATACCAGCGGCGATATAACTAAATAGTGTTAATGGGGTATAAAAAACCAAAATAAGTGCAAGTGGTGCCAACACGAGCGAGGTTAAAATTCGTTGTTTTAGCAATGTGTGTACCTTCAACTAGTAATTAGGTCTCGGCGAGTAATTGTTTTATTTGTTCGCCTGTACAACCAAATCGTCGCTCTCTGGCAACGTAACATGCGATAGCATCAGCAAATGCAGCTTCATTGAAGTCTGGCCAAAGCGTATCGGTAAAGTAAAGCTCAGCATAAGCCGCTTGCCATAAAAGGAAGTTACTGATGCGTAAATCTCCACCGGTGCGGATCATTAAATCAAGCTCACCTTGGTCGGCCATACTCATTTGTTCAGCCATTAGCTCTTCAGTAATATCTTCTGCGGCCATTTCACCGGCTGCGACTTTTTTCGCAAGCGTTGTTGCGGCGTTAGTAATATCCCAACGTCCACCATAATTAGCTGCCACGTTTAACTGTAGACCCGTATTATTACGAGTTAATTCATGGGCTGCATCAACTTTATTGCGCAAACCTTCTGAAAAGCGTGATAAATCACCAATTATGTTTAGCTTTACATTATTTTTATGAAGTTTTTTAACTTCTTTGCCCAGTACAAATAAAAATAGCTCCATGAGCGTATTTACTTCGTCTTCTGGACGTCGCCAATTTTCGCTACTAAATGCGAATAGTGTTAACGACTGTATACCTAAGCGAGTACAAAATTGCACTGATTGACGAACCGCATCAACGCCCTTTTTGTGCCCATAAACACGTGGGCGATTTTTCGCTTGTGCCCAACGTCCGTTGCCATCCATGATTATAGCGACATGCTTAGGCAAACTTTGCTGGGAAATTTTATCAGCGTTAAGAACCATAAATATCGAGTATTCCATAAAAAAACGCCGTCTAGTATACCCTAGACGGCGTTTCAAAACTAATAAATTTAGTTACGCCTGTTTACTTACAGAATCAGTGTCTGAAAGATAAACAGCAGCGATTAGATTTCCATTAACTCAGCTTCTTTTGCAGCTAGTTGTGCGTCCATCTCTTTGATGAACTTATCAGTAAGCTTTTGGATCTCGTCTTCTGCTTGACGTGCTTCATCTTCAGAAATGTCTTTTTCTTTCAATAAGCTCTTAATATCGCCATTTGCATCACGACGGATGTTACGTACAGCAACACGACCGCTTTCAACTTCGCCACGTACGATTTTGATAAGGTCTTTACGACGCTCTTCTGTAAGTGGAGGAAGTGGAACACGAATAACAGTACCTGCAGACATTGGGTTTAAACCTAAATCTGAAGCCATGATCGCTTTTTCTACTGCTTGCGCTAGTGACTTATCGAACACGCTAATTGCAAGTGTACGAGAGTCTTCAATTGTTACGTTAGCAACTTGGTTCAATGGCGTGTCAGCACCGTAGTAAGACACTTGAATACCGTCAAGTAATGCTGGGTGCGCACGGCCTGTGCGAATTTTAGATAATTGACTGCCTAGTGCCGCAACACTTTTTTGCATACGTTCTGACGCATCTTTTTTGATATCGTTAATCACGGTTCAATCCTAATCTATTTGCTAGTTTCGTCTGAGGCTTGTGAAGAGATAAGCGTTCCTTCATCTTCGCCCATAATAACACGCTTAAGCGCGCCTGATTTATTCATGTTAAATACGCTTAATGGCATGTTGTGGTCACGCGCCAGCGTAAATGCAGCTAAATCCATAACCTTAAGCTCTTTTTCAATGATTTCATTGTAGCTTAAGTGGCGATATAGTGTAGCGTCTGGGTTTTTCACTGGATCATCAGAGTAAACACCATCCACTTTAGTCGCTTTGATTACAGTATCTGCTTCAATTTCAATACCACGTAAACACGCTGCTGAGTCAGTCGTGAAGAATGGGTTACCTGTACCCGCTGAGAAAATTACAACGCGGCCAGATTTTAATAGGCTGATAGCTTCTGCCCAGTTGTAAGCATCACACACACCGTTCAGTGGGATAGCAGACATTAAACGACAATTTACAAATGCACGGTGCAGTGCATCGCGCATTGCCAAACCATTCATTACAGTGGCAAGCATACCCATGTGGTCGCCAACTACGCGGTTCATACCCGCTTCTGCCAATGAACCACCACGCAAGAAGTTACCGCCACCGATAACTAAACCTACTTCTACGTCGAGCTCTACAAGTTCTTTAATTTCTTGAGCCATACGGTCAAGTACTTTTGGGTCGATGCCGAAGCCTTCGTCTCCCATTAATGCTTCACCGCTAAGTTTAAGAAGAACACGTCTAAAAATAGGTTTACGATTGATAGTCATAATATTTGGGCCAGCCTTAGTAATGAGATAAAAAATAACCGCGCTATGGTTACACATAAAACGCGGTTATTTTAAAGAATTTTCATCAGTGACGCAAAAGCTAATAGCAGATTAATTTCATCTTATTGCCCTACGTCACTAAGTTAGAAAATTACTCGCCTTTTGCAGCAGCGATTTGAGCAGCTACTTCAGCAGCGAAGTCTTCTTCTTTACGCTCGATACCTTCACCAACTTCTAAACGGATGAAGTTAGTAACAGTTGCGCCTTTCTCTTTAAGAATTTCGCCAACTGATTTTTTAGGTTCCATGATGAAAGCTTGACCAGTAAGAGAGATCTCACCAGTGAATTTCTTCATACGACCGATAACCATTTTCTCAGCGATTTCAGCAGGCTTGCCTTCGTTCATCGCGATATCGATTTGAACTGCTTTTTCTTTTTCAACAACGTCAGCTGGTACGTCTTCTGGGTTTACGAACTCAGGCTTAGACGCAGCTACGTGCATAGCAACTTGCTTAAGTGTTTCTTCGTCAGCTTCACCAACTACAACAACACCGATACGGTCGCCGTGGCGATAAGAAGAAAGCTTGTCACCGTCGATGTACTCAACGCGACGAACGTTGATGTTTTCACCGATTTTAGCAACTAGAGCAACACGAGTTTCTTCGAATTGTGCTTTAAGTGCTTCGATGTCTGCTTTAGATTCTGCAGCAGCGTCAAGAACTTGGTTAGCGAAACCAAGGAAGTTAGCGTCTTTAGCAACGAAGTCAGTTTGACAGTTAACTTCAAGAAGTGCAGCGAAACCGTTACCTTCTTTGATTAAGATTGTACCTTCAGCAGCGATGTTACCTGCTTTTTTAGCAGCCTTTGCAGCACCGCTCTTACGCATGTTTTCGATCGCTAACTCGATGTCACCGTTAGTTTCAGTTAACGCTTTTTTACAATCCATCATGCCAGCGCCAGTACGCTCGCGTAATTCTTTAACTAGGGCAGCAGTTACAGCCATTAGAATATCCTCAATTGAATTCTGTTATAGGGAAGCGGTATAGGCCGCTTAACAAGAATAACAAGTCTTCATCTTAATTAGATGAAGACTTGATGACAGCTAATTACTCAGCTTCTACGAAGTCGTCTTTCTCAGCTTGAGCAACGATGTTGTTCTCACGACCTTCAGTGATCGCAGCTGATACAGCGCCAGTGTAAAGTTGGATAGCACGGATCGCATCGTCGTTACCAGGTACGATGTAATCAACACCGTCTGGGTTAGAGTTAGTATCAACGATAGCAACAACTGGGATACCTAGGTTGTTAGCTTCACGGATAGCGATGTGCTCGTGGTCTGCATCGATAACGAAAAGCGCGTCTGGAAGACCGCCCATGTCTTTGATACCACCAAGGCTCTTTTCAAGCTTTTCCATTTCACGAGTAAGCATTAACGCTTCTTTCTTAGTTAATTTCTCGAAAGTACCGTCTTGGCTTTGCGCTTCAAGGTCTTTAAGACGCTTGATTGATTGACGAACTGTTTTCCAGTTAGTCAACATACCACCTAACCAACGGTGGTTTACGTAGAACTGCTCGCTTTGAAGAGCGGCTTCTTTAACTGCTTCGCTTGCTGCGCGCTTAGTACCAACGAAAAGTACTTTACCTTTGTTAGAAGCTGCGTTCGATAAGAACTTAAGTGCTTCGTTGAACATTGGTACAGTTTGCTCTAGGTTGATGATATGAACACGGTTACGAGCGCCGAAGATGAAAGGCTTCATCTTAGGGTTCCAGTAACGTGCTTGGTGACCAAAGTGAACACCAGCTTGAAGCATATCGCGCATTGAAACGTTTGCCATTTGTATAATCCTCTATAATTTAGGGTTAGGCCTCCACATATCCCATAGCACCAACACCGTAGTTAATTTGTAACTTAAGTGCACCCAAGTGTATGTGACGATACGTGTGTGTGTTAAAATAAAATTGTGTTTGCCTTAAATACAAAAAATCAGTTAAGAATTTATTTGTAAAAAGACGGCGCGCTTTATACCATATTAAAATTGAAAACTCAACGTCTAGTGCAAAATTTGTGCACTAAAAACTGACCTGAAAAACAACTTTGGAGCCTCAATGAGTGCTGTGATCAAGACCCCTGAAGAAATCGAAAAAATGCGTGTTGCCGGGCGCTTAGCCGCCGAGGTACTAGAAATGATAGAACCGCATGTGGTGCCAGGTGTAACCACAGATGAACTAAATACAATTTGTCATGATTATATTGTTAATGTTCAAGATGCTATTCCAGCACCGCTTAATTATCACGGTTTCCCAAAATCAATTTGCACCTCAGTGAACCATGTAATTTGTCACGGTATTCCAAATGACAAACCACTTAAAGAAGGCGATAGCGTAAATATCGACGTGACTGTGATCAAAGATGGCTATCACGGTGATACATCGAAGATGTTCCACGTTGGTACACCTAACATTCAAGGCAAGCGCCTTGCAGATATCACACAAGAAAGCCTATACCTTGCAATTAAAATGGTTAAACCAGGCGTACGCTTAGGTGATATTGGTGCTGCAATTCAAAAATACGCAGAAAGCTTTAGCTATTCTATCGTTCGTGAATATTGTGGTCACGGCATTGGTGCTGAGTTCCACGAAGAACCTCAAGTAATGCACTACGGTAAACCAGGTACTGGTGAAGTATTAAAAGCAGGTATGTGCTTAACAATCGAACCTATGGTTAATGCTGGTAAACGCCAATGTAAGCTACTTAAAGACAACTGGACAGTTGTAACAAAAGACCGTTCATTGTCTGCACAGTGGGAACATACACTGTTAGTGACTGAAAATGGTGTTGAAATTTTAACGCTCCGATCAGATGATACTATTGACAGGATCATCGAACACTAGGAGCCAGCCCCAGTGGCATTACCCAATAAAGTAAAAAAGTTGCTCAGCCAAGCTGAGCAACTTAGCGATTATCGCGACTGTTCTAGTTATTTTTATAAATGGCTACAGAACGAATTCTCAAAACAACCCGTTAGCAACTTAATTAATGCCCGCGCTGAGTTTATCGACCGCTTATTAATTAAACTGTTTCACGATTACGACCTTGCTCATGAAAGTGACTTAGCCCTGATTGCTGTGGGTGGTTATGGTCGTGGCGAACTGCACCCCTATTCCGATATCGACTTTATGTTGCTGGTAAGCGAGCAGCCAAGTGAAGCCGTGTGCGAGAAAATTGGCCAGTTCGTTACCATGCTTTGGGATCTAAATTTAGAAATTGGTCACAGCGTTCGCACTATAGAACAAGCATTAGAACAAAAACGTGAAGATGTGACATTTGCCACCAGCTTACTCGAAAGCCGATTAATTTTCGGTAACCATATCGAATTCGAAAAATTAAAAAATCATTTAATTGATACGCCGATTTGGCGCTCAGACGAATTCTTTTTGGCAAAAGTACAAGAACAAAGTTTACGCCATAAAAAATGCCATGGTACAGCTTATAACCTTGAGCCTAACATCAAAGAAAACCCAGGTGGCCTGCGCGACTTACAGACCATTATTTGGGTTGCTAAAAAGCACTTTAGAGCCGAAACATTACAAGAACTTATAAATCACGGCTATCTTACTCACGAAGAATATCAAGAGCTGTCTGAGTGTTTAGAAAACCTATGGAACATTCGTTTTGCGCTACACATCGCTGCGGGTCGCTCTGAAAACCGCTTATTGTTCGATCATCAGCCTAACGCCGCTGAAATTCTTGGCTTTGGTAGTGATGGTAAAGCCTCGGTCGAGCGCATGATGAAACGCTTATTTAGGATTATGAGCCGCGTACGTGAGCTTAACCAAATGCTGCTTTCATACTTTGAACAAAGCATTTTACCGGGTGCTGGTGAGTTACCTGTGATTGAGCTTGACCGTAACTTTGAGCGTATTGGTCATCAAATTCGTGTTAAGAATCCATCGGTGTTCTTCCGCCGTGATCAGCTATTTGTATTGTTCGAGCATATTGCTGATAACCCAGAAATCACCCATATTTACCCAAGTACCATACGTACAATGCGCCAAGTTCGCCGTCGTTTATTGGGTGATTTACAAGATTACGCCGCCTGTCGCGAAGCATTTTTGCGTTTAATCAAACACCCTAACGGTATGGGCCGCGCATTTACGCTGATGCACAAGCACGGTATTATCGCTGCCTACTTACCACAGTGGCGTAATATCTTTGGGCAAATGCAGTTCGATTTATTCCATGCCTACACCGTGGATGAACATACCCATAAACTCATCAACAATATTTATAAGTACTTTGATAAATCAAAAGTCAGCGAATTTCCGTTATGTAGTGAAATTGTCACTCGCATGGACAAGCCTGAGTTACTTTATTTAGCCGGTATTTTCCATGATATTGCTAAAGGTCGTGGTGGCGATCACTCTGAGCTTGGCTCAGTTGATGCAATCGCGTTTGCTAAGCTACACCGCTTCCCAGCCTCAGATGGCAAGCTTATTTCGTGGTTAGTGGCTAATCACTTACTTATGTCGGTTACAGCGCAGCGCAAAGATATTAATGACCCAGATGTGATTAAAGACTTTGCAAGTAAAGTGAAAAATGAGCGTCAGCTTGATTACTTGTACTGCTTAACGTTAGCCGATATTCGCGCAACTAACGATAACCTGTGGAACGATTGGAAAAATACCCTACTACGTGAGCTGTATTTACACACCCAGCGAGCGCTTCGTTTAGGGCTTGAAAACCCAATGGACCAACGTGACCAAATACGTGATAAAAAACAGCAAGCCAAACAGCGCTTACTGAACCACGGTTGTAACGAAGATCAAATCGACTTAATTTGGAGTCGCTTTAAAGCCAATTATTTTACTGCTTTTAGCGAGCAACAGATTTCGTGGCACACAGAGCACTTACTAAGCTGTGACGATTTAAGCCAGCCTAGCGTTGCCGTGTCTAACACCGCAATGCATGGTGGTACACAAGTATTTGCTTATAGCCCTTACTCGGGCAGTTTATTCTCACGTTTAGTTAGTGTGATTGGTTCGAAAAAAGCGCAAATTCAACATGCGCAAGTACTGACCACAAAAGATGGCTACGTGCTATTTAGCTTTGTTATTTTAGAGGTCAATGGTGACCCGATTGCGAGTAACCGTTCGCAAGGCATTAAACGTGCTTTAGATCTTGCAATTAGCGACCCGAAAAAGAAAATTCGCCTTAAAAAGAATCGCTCTCAGCGCTTTAAAGACTTTAATATCAAACCAAAAATTGTGCTTAGACCGCATGCCCGTAAAGACCGCAGCTTAATTGAAATTCAAGCGGTGGATATTCCGGGTCTATTAACAAAAATTGCGGAAGTATTTCAAGCGCACTTATTACATATTCATGCCGCACGGATCACCACAGTTGGTGAACGTGCAGAAGATTTCTTCGTGGTATCAAATAACGAATACCAAGCATTAACAGACGAAGAACAGGCTAAAATTCATCAAGCATTGCGTAAAAAACTCAACGCAGAAACCGAATAAGAGGATCTTATGTCAGATTTAAAAACCATGATCGAAAACGCCTGGGACAACCGCGATAGCATCAGCCCAAGCACGGTATCAAGTGAAGTAAAACAAGCTATTATCGACGCGCTTGAATTACTTGATAGCGGCGCTGCACGTGTTGCTGAAAAAATCAGTGGTGAGTGGGTTGTACATCAATGGTTAAAAAAAGCGGTGCTACTGTCTTTCCGTATTCGTGATAACCAACCAATGAGCGATGGTGTTAATCAGTTTTACGACAAAGTACCCCTTAAATTTAGCGACTATACACCAGAGCAATTCCAACAAGGCGGCATGCGTGTTGTGCCTAATGCTGTGGCACGTAAAGGCAGCTTCGTAGGTAAAAACGTGGTGCTTATGCCATCTTATGTCAACATTGGCGCCTACGTTGATGAAGGTACCATGGTTGATACATGGGCAACGGTTGGCTCATGTGCACAAATTGGTAAAAACGTTCACTTATCTGGCGGTGTAGGCATTGGTGGTGTACTTGAGCCACTACAAGCTAACCCAACTATTATTGAAGACAACTGCTTCATTGGCGCACGTTCTGAAATTGTTGAAGGCGTGGTAGTTGAAGAAGGCGCCGTTATCTCGATGGGCGTTTATATCAGCCAAAGCACACGTATCTATGACCGTGAAACTGGCGAAATCCATTACGGCCGAGTACCAGCCGGTGCGGTTGTTGTTCCTGGTTCTTTACCGTCAAAAGATGGTTCGCACAGCCTATATGCTGCCATCATCGTGAAAAAAGTGGATCAGCAAACTCGCGAAAAAGTAGGTATTAATGCCCTACTTCGCTCGATTGATGAATAATAAAGCGGAGCTTTAAGCCGTCAGCTATAAGCTATAAGCTATAAGCTATAAGCTATAAGCTATAAGCTATAAGCTATAAGCTATAAGTTTAAAAGTTCAAGAAGCGCGATGCTAACTAGTTTCGCGCTTTTTTGTTTTCTGTAATGCAGTGATTTTTAGCTAGTTTGTTGAGGTATACCCGCAAATATGTTTTAGTATAAAAAACAAACAAAAAATAATAGTGAAAATGTTTAAGTCTTTTCGGAGTTTTACCCACACGGAGTTATTTTATTACACAGGGTTATTCTACCTTGTGGCAATCTTGCTGTTTGTATCACGTAGCTATCTATACGAATTGCTTGTAACCGATACCAATTCACATCGTGCTGAGGTCAAAAAACTTGAAGTTGCTTTAACATCGCACGTTCGTAAAGAATATGTTTTTGAAGCATTGCAAACAACCTTAGATGGCCTTGCAACCCCAGATCGAGTTGAAGTTACAATTCAGTGTTATACAGCTTTGTGCGATGTTAGTTTTACGAACCCGTTTATCATCATCAACGACCACAATCACTACAGTGCAGAAGTAAAGCGTGTGTTTGAGCAAAATGTTGCTGCCATTCGCCGAAAAGATATTCATTAAGCTGATCTGCTTCTCATTTAGCGCTTTTTTGCACTTATAGCTTAAGGCTTTTAACTTAAAGCGCCTCAGCTAAATTGTTACATCTTATTTCAAATACACACTTTATCGCTTAATTACGGCTATTCAGCGTTACTTCTGAAACACATTTCATTTACCTCACTGGCACTTTTTTTACATCGCACTACAATGCACACAAACTGATTTTGGAACACACACAATGAATCTGACACGTAGTTCGCTGAAAAACCCTGCGAGTGTTATTGTCATCTTGGTGTTGATTATGTTGTTTGGCATGTTGAGTATTTTTAAGCTGCCAATTCAGCTCACACCAGATATTGAGCAACCGCAGATCACTATTTTCTCTGGCTGGCGCCAAGCTGCACCTGAAGAGATTGAATCGGTGATCATTGAGCCGCTTGAGAACGCAGTAAAAAACACCCCGGGTGCCTTAGAGGTTAATACTTACATTAACCGTGGCAATGGCTCTATCACGTTAACTTTTGCTGTTGGACAAAACATGCAACAGGCCATGCTTGATGTGTTAACTAGCCTTAACCAAGCGCCGCCTCTGCCGTTAGATGCATTTGATCCTGTGGTTTTTGCTGGCGGTAATAATGGCGAAGCCGCTGCAACGTTACTGGTCACCCCAAAAGATTTTAACAGCGACAGCCTAGATTTAGACATGGCGCAGTTCCAAAAACAAATCGATGAATTTGTTGAACCCCGCTTGGCACGTATTCCTGGTGTTGCCCGCGTTGATTTAGCCAGTGAGCGACCAAAAGAATTACGTATTACCTTTGACCCTCACAAAGCCGCCGCACTTGGCGTCAGCCTTGACCAAATCAGTAACGTATTAGCCAGCTCACGCGATACTTCCGGTGGCCTTGCCAATGTTGGCCGTCGTCAATATACCGTACGTTTTACTGGGCAATATGATTTATCAAGCATGGCACAAATGCGCGTTGGTTATTCAGGCGATAGACCCATTTACCTTGGCGATATCGCAAGTGTAGAACGCACTTTTTCTGACCGTTTAGGAATGAGTGGTCGAAATGGTAAACCCGCGTATTACATTCGTATTTCGCGCGCTAACGAAGCCAATACCGTTGCCCTACTCGACGACATTAACCTTGCCATCAAAGAGCTAAACGAAGGGCCGCTGGCTGAGAATGGCTTATCGATTGAATTAAGTTTTGATGCCTCAGTGCATATTCGTAATGCCTTGTCGTTAGTTAAAAGTAACTTAGGCCTAGGTGTTTTGCTGTCGTGTTTAATCTTGTGGCTATTCTTTAGGGGCTTAAAGGCCACGTTTGTGATTGCAGCGACAATTCCTGTCTCTTTGTTAGTTGCGTTTTTAACGTTGAATATTTTTGACCGCAGCTTAAATGTTATTTCACTAGCAGGCCTTGCCTTTGCGGTTGGCTTAGTACTTGATGCCGCCATCATAGTGCAAGAAAACATCGCAAGGCTCAGAAGCGAAGGCTTTGATACTAAAAAAGCCGCGCTAAAAGGTGCAGCTCAAGTAACAGGCGCTTTATTTGCCTCAACCACCACCAGCGTTGCTATCTTCTTGCCAATTTTATTTATGGCAGGTATTGAGGGGCAATTATTCTCTGACTTGGCGCTCACCTTATCTATTGCTGTTATTGCCTCTATGATTTGCGCAATTACACTAATCCCGTTAGCTAACCATTTTTGGCCAGACAAAGAGCTCAAAGCGGATCCTTATAGTAAATATTGGCATAAGCTAACTAACTTCATCATGGCGCTAACCAATACCCGCGTTAAACAAATAGTGTGGATAGTGTCATTATTGGGTGGCTCACTCGTCGCGACCATGACCATGCTCCCGAAAACTGATTTTATGCCACGCGCACCAACCGATGGCTTTTTCTTTAACTTGAATACCCCGCCTGGCGGCAATGTGCAGTTTATGGAAGAAGAGCTGCTGATGCGCATCAAAAAGCGCTTAATGCCTTATTACACAGGTGAAAAAGAGCCGGGGATAAAAGATTTTAACTTTTATGCTTTTGGTTCGAATGCTGGTGGCTTTATTTATTCTGCTGATCCGCAACGTGTTGAAGAATTAATGAAGGTAGCCCGAGAAGAAATCTTCATTGATTTACCCGACACCCAAGTATTCTTCTTTCGAGGGTCGATGATCCAAGTTGCTAATGGCGGTGATGGTCGCAATATCAATATCGATTTAACGGGTCCTAATATGGACGAGCTAATCGCCGGTGCTAATGTGGCGCTGCAAGCTGTCACCGACGCAATGCCGAATGCCACCGCAAGGCCACAACCACGACTCGATATGGCAGAGCCAGAGCTTAGGCTCACACCCAATGACCGCCGTATAACCCAAGCAGGGCTAACTCGTCGTGATGTATCTCAAGCAGTGCAAGCCTATACAGGCGGGTTATTTGTTAATGAATACTTTGATGGCAATGAACGCATGAACGTGATTTTGCGCGGTATACCGTGGCAAACTCCAGAGGAGCTTAAAGCCCTGCCCATTGTGACCCCGCAATCAGGTATTCAAACCTTAGGTGAGCTTGCCAATATTGAGCGCACCGTGGGGCCAACACAGCTTAGACGTGTTAATGGCCGCCGTACCGTGAGTATTGTTGTCACGCCACCAGCAGATATGAGCTTGCAACAAGCGCAAACTATTCTCTCTGAGCAAGTTATGCCAAAAGTTCGTGCAAGCTTGCCTGACAGCTCTGGTGCGATTTTGGCGGGGAACGCACAAAAGATGAATTCGGCCATGCAAGAAATGACAATCAACTTTATCTTGGCTCTGTTTATTTTATTCTTGCTAATGACCGCATTGTTTAAGTCAGCCAAAGACAGCGCGTTAGTTTTACTGGTCATGCCATTGGCAATTGCAGGCGGTGTCCTGGCCCTATTCGTACTTAACTTATTTACCTTCCAATCACTCGACTTACTGACCATGATTGGCTTTATTATCTTGCTGGGTCTGGTGGTAAATAATGCCATTTTGTTGGTTGACCAAGCCCGTGTTGCGATGGCCGCAGGACTCAATCGAGAAGACGCCGTTCGCCAAGCTGTGCTACTGCGCGCAAGACCCGTTTACTTAAGTACCTTAACCAGCTTATTTGGCATGCTGCCACTTATGCTAATGCCGGGGGTAGGATCAGAAATTTACCGTGGCCTTGCCACTGTGATCGTCGGCGGCATGGCCATTAGCGCCCTATTCACCCTGATATTAATGCCAAGTTTATTGCAACTTGGCAGACAACTGCCGCCTGTTAATAACAAACAGCAACCAGAAAAAACGCCTTTAAGCTTGGTATCGAATCAATGAGTATTAAAACAATGAACACACCTTTTCGTAAATTAACCGCTCGCTTTTGTGCGCTATTCAGTCTTATCGCATTTAACGCCTTTGCAGTCGTGCCGGTTACGGTAGAAACTGTCACACAAGCTCCACTGACAAGCGAAATTGAAGTCAGCGGCACTTTGTATGGCAAAGACGATGTAACCCTAACAGCAGGCGTTAGCGGGCGTTTATTATATGTTGTTGAGCCAGGTACTCTGGTGAAAAGTGGCGATACCCTAGTTCGTATGGACACCTTACCGCTTGAACTTGAAAAAGCACGCCAGCAAGAAATGCTCAATCGCGCCAAAATAAACCTACGCTTATATCAACAAGAGCTCGCTCGTTTACAAAAACTCGCCAAAGCCAGCAGTGCTGCAGCAAGCCAAGTCGATGATATGCAAAATAAGCATGACCTTGCGTTATCTGATATCGCACTGGCTAAGGTTGAATTAAAAGTGATAGACGATCAGCTTTCGCGTGCAACCGTTCGCGCTCCATTTGATGGCGTGATCAGCGAGCGTTTTAAACGCGCTGGTCGCGAAATAAATCGCGCAGATGAACTGATCACTCTGCTCGATATTAATAACTTAGAAGTGCGTTTGTATGTACCTGTTAAATACTTAAAGTTTTTACACAAAGGCATAGAGTTACCAATTAAAGCTGGCGACTTATCAGCCCCTGATATGACAACAGCCACCGTAACAGCGGTGATCCCATCAACCGATCCGCGTTCACAAACCGTAGAAGTACGTGCTTTACTAGCAAATGATGCTGAGCAAACATGGGCAATTGGCCAACTGGTTGATGTAGCCGTGCCACTAAAAAGCAAAGGGGATGTACTACTGGTGAATCGCGATGCGCTGATCTTACGCAAAAAAGGCACCCATATCGTCAAAATCGACAACGACAACAAAGCCCTGCAAATTCCCGTAAAAGTAGGTAATGGCAAAGATAAACTTGTTGAAGTCACCCCGACTTCTAACATCACTTTAAATGCGGGCGATAAAGTGGCAGTACGCGGCGCCGAGCAACTACAAACCGGGCAAGAAGTCGAAGTTCAGGTAAAGCAATAACTGCAAGGCTTGAGATGACTGCCAGCTATTAAATAATTTAAGAGCTGGCAGTTATGATAAAGGGTAGTAATGATTATTAAGAGTTGCGCTTGTTTTTGACTTTCTAGGAAGCAAAAAGCAAGATCAGAGCCCTTCGACTTCCTTACTATCCTGAGTACCTAATTTAATTCCGATGACAGTACCAACAATCGCAAAGGCTATACTCAAAGGCACTTCTACAAACCATAAAGGTGGGATAAAAAACATTTGTAATAGTATCGATACAATTACTGTTTCCACTATAAAGCTCAGTAAATATACACTTAGGGCATAATTCCAAGCTTTTACAACATTGCGCTTAGCCAGAACGGTATAAATAGCTGCGCTCAATAAATAAGATGGTAATAACTGGTATGTAAAATATTTACCGAATGAGAGTGAAGCTAAGTTATCACTTCCAATTATTAGAGTGATAAAGGTACTTAATACGGTATTCAAAACCAGCATGACTAAAGTGTATTTTACTATCCTTAAACTGTTCAATTTGTCTCCATATGTTATGTCACAATTATGATTTAGAAATGACCAACTAGATACACTAACGCAGAACTAAGTTTACAGCTACGATTCGCGTTTAAAATACTCGCCTTATAATGCTTTAAAATAGTGAATCATTCTAATAACCTCTTTTTATTTTATAGCAATAAAGAGGTTCCCAGCGAAAGCTTAGTGGCAAACACCACCAAAGCATTGAACCTGTGTAAAATTTTGTCTCTTGCTTACTAAATTTAAACTTACATCCTTTGAGGGCTGAACCAAATTTTAAGCTTTTTGGCCTTCCACCTGTTGTAAGTGCTTCATTTGCTTGAGAGATAGATAGCATATCTACTTCTAAGTCAATACAACCATGGCTACAGCCAACCTTTCCTACTTTTATTGAAATAGGATCAGAGTTTTCAATATGCTCGATTACTATGTCATCTAATATAAATTTCATAATTCTTTTATATATGTTACGTGCCTTATAATCAGTGCCTTGTAAGTAAAACTACAGAACCCAAACTAATCGCGCGATTTAATTATTTCGACCATTTCATGCTTTTTACTATAATTCCCCTATCACTTTATTTTAGAGCTCAGCCATGAATACACTAACAGCAAATGATGCAAAACGTAATTTTGCTGAGCGACTTTTAAACGCTCAACGTGAGCCTATTAAAATTAGTAAAAACAACGAGGACGTCGTAGTGGTCATGTCTATAAGGGATTATGAAGAATTAAAAAATAAGAAAGTCGACTATATTAAGCATTGCTTTGAAAACGCAACAAGAGACTTAGCTCAAGGTAATGTAGTTGATGGTAAAGACTTCTTGGATACTTTATAAAACACTTTGCAAAAGATAAGTTACAAAAAATCCAGAAATTGGGCGTAGCTGTAATGACATTTATCCAAATGGTTTTTACTTTCCTATTGGTAAACACACTGCTTATTTTATTAAAGAAGATGGTTTTATAATGATTGTTGCCGTACTAAGCCAATCTCAGCTTCCTGAAAACCACTTATAACTGCAGCCTCCTTTCACAAAGCCAACACCTCTCACTGCAAACAGCCAAACCCTTTTAATAAAATTTCTTGAGTATTCGCGCCGCTTTGGTTTTTATGTTGAATGATCAAACGTGAATCTTGGCTAGTAAAGGTAAAGGCTCCGAGCCAAGGTAGCTGGGCTATAGGTTGCATGTGGTAAAAACCATTGGCATCAAAGCATATAAATGAGAACTCATGATGTACCGGTGCAAATACGCCATAATCAGCGGTAAATACAGCAATGTTGTCTTGCAGCATAAAATGTTTCGCTTGCGTACCCGCTACTAAATACCAAAAGCATATTGCAGTCATTATCACCACTTGTAAGCCGCCGAGTAAAAAGACTGAAAATTTAACAATACGGGTCGATTTACTGGCTTCCATATAAAGGCGCTTTGCTTTTAATAATAACCAAAGCCCAATGGCAACCAAAGTGAGCTTTACAATCATTAGTACTACGCCTACTTGATACATCAGCTTAGGGCTGTGCCATTGAATGCCAAATGTTTGCGGGATAAACAAACTATCAATTAAGGGCAGTAAAATGAGTAGGAATGGCAGAATAAGCGCTTTGTTTTTCATTATTTTCTTTTCTAGTGTTCTCACAAAGATAAGAGTTCAATGTTAATTCTTGGACTCTAAAAAAGCAAAAAGGCGCAACCTGAGGTTACGCCTTTTATCGTTCTGGGCAGAACTTAAAATTTACAGTGCAGCGAATACATCGTCTGTTTTAGCAGCACAGATAAAATCATTTTTGTGTAACCCTTTGATAGAGTGGCTCCACCAAGTAACAGTTACTTTGCCCCACTCGGTTAACAGACCTGGGTGGTGACCTTCTTCTTCAGCCATAGCGCCCACTTTATTAGTGAACTCAAGTGCTTGTTTGAAGTTTTTAAACTTGTAAACACGCTCTAATTGCATAATGCCGTCGCGCACTTCAGGAACCCAGTCTGGGATCATTTTGATCAATTCTGCTAATTCAGCATCAGATACTTTAGGCGCATCCGCACGACACGCTTCACACTTTTGTGTGCTTAATGAAGACATTATAAATCCTTAACTTGCTAATTTTTCTTTAGGAGGAAACTTTGGCTCATGTAGCCCTAATTCTTTTGCTTTACTCACCAGCGACATGATATCCATTTGTGAAATATCAAATAAGTCATTGATTGAGTTAATGGTGTAGTACACAGGCTGCATAATATCAATACGATAAGGTGTACGTAATACATCAAGCACGTTCATCGCATTGATTTCTGGCTTATCTGAGTACACATACTGTGTTTCGCCTGGGCTTGATAAAATACCACCACCATAAATACGCAGACCTTGTTCGGTTTGCATTAAACCAAACTCAACGGTAAACCAGTAAAGGCGAGCTAAATAAACACGATCTTTCTTTTCAGCGGCATAACCTAACTGACCATATTTGTGGGTAAACTCAGCAAATGCTGGGTTGGTAAGCATGGCACAATGGCCAAAAATTTCGTGGAAGATATCTGGCTCTTGTAAGTAGTCAAACTCTTCACGGCTGCGAATAAAGGTCGCAACTGGGAACTGCTTATTTGCTAGTAATCGAAAGAACTCATCAAAATCGATCAGTGCCGGAACAGGCGCAACTTGCCAGCCCGTTGTTTCGAGTAACACTTCGTTGAGTTCACTAAGTTGTGGAATACGATCTGTTGGTAAATTAATTTTCTTAAGACCTGCTAAATATTCATCACAGGCTTTACCTTCTATGCAAGCGAGTTGGCGAGCAACTAGCTCAGACCATATTTTATTTTCTTCTTCGCTCCAATGGATAACCCCATTTTCATCAGGTTGCTTGGAGGTGTAATTACTTGCTTTAGCCATAATAACCTTCTTCGTTAAATCTTGATCAGCATTGATCAGAATCTCATTAACTTGTTAAGCCGATACTATGTAAAAGTAAGCGAAATTTTAATAGTTAAGGCAGTTTCTAAGGTTTGCAGAAACACCCTTAACGTAAAGCTAAAATTACACTAGAAGATCGAAAAGTTTACACACCACATTTTTAAAGGGGTAAAAGCAAGCGCAACCGTAAACTTAAAACTACAACCTAGCCAATGAATGTAAATGCAGTTTTAAGATCGTTAATAATATCGTTAACATCCTCAAGACCAACTGATAATCGAATTAAGCCATCACTGATCCCTGCTGCTGCTCTTTCTTCAGGTGTATAAGGCGAATGTGTCATCGATGCAGGATGTTGAATGAGGGTTTCAGCATCCCCTAAACTGACCGCAAGGGTACAAAGCTGAGTGTTATTTATAAATGTTTCGCCATCTTCAAGGCTGCCTTTTATTTCAAAGGCAATAACACCACCAGCGGCTTTCATTTGTGAACCAATAAATTGATGACCCGGATGTGATTTAAGCCCTGGGTAATAAACTTTGCTAACTAAAGGATGCTGCTCTAAATATTCAGCAACTACTTGGGCACTTGCACAGTGGCGCTCCATGCGTACAGCAAGGGTTTTTAAACCGCGATTAATTAACCATGCATCATGAGGACTAATCGTTGCACCAATATCTTTTAGCACCGTCATTTTTATCAGGTTGATATGCTCCTCTGTGCCGCACACAAGTCCTGCCACCACATCACCATGGCCATTTAGGTATTTAGTTGCGCTATGTACCACAATATCAATGCCAAACGAGGTAGGTTGCTGGAGCAGAGGCGTTAAGAAAGTATTGTCGATAACGCTTATCAGTTGATGCTGCTTGGCGACATCAGCAATTAAACTTAGATCAAGCACCGCCATGGTCGGATTAATTGGTGTTTCAGCAAAAATCATTTTTGAATTGGCTTTAACCGCGCCGCGAAGTTCAGCCTCGTTGGTCATATCAACAAAAGTAACTTCGATACCAAAGCGCGGCAACATGTGAGCAAAAAATGCAAAGGTACAACCGTATAACGCGCTTGATGCCACTAGGTGGTCACCTTGTTGTAAAAAGCTAAGCACAGACGCAGACACCGCACCCATACCCGTTGCTGTGGCAGCCGCTGCTTCACAGTTTTCTAACTGAGCCACTTTTTGTTCTAGCTCTTGGGTTGTCGGATTACCCAAGCGGGTATAAATAAAGCCCTGCTCTTCACCGGCAAATCGGGCTGCACCTTGAGCTGCATTAGCAAAAGAGAAGGTAGAGGTTTGATAAAGTGGCGCACTCAGTGCGCCATGTGGATCATTTGGTTTTTCTGGACCATGAATACATTGTGTATGTAAGTGATGCTTAGTCATTGTGTGTTCTCGTTTTTATTATCAGTACTTCATACTCATAAATAAAACGTAGATACCCACAATGCACAAGCATGCCGGATGCTCAGATGGCTAAATATCACTCAGCCGTTTTTATTAACTGTACACAAAAGTTGTCATTTTGTATTTTCGGTCTCCTTGTCGCTGGTACGTGAGGCAATTTTACGGGCAATACTATTGGCGGTTTCTTTTAACAAGCTACGCTTATGCTCTAAGCGAGGTAACGGGCGGCTAAGTTCCATCGCTTTATACCCTATACGCGCGGTAAAAATACCTGCACTTAGCCCTTGCGCTGCACGGCCCGACAATTTCCCCAGTAATTCAGCGCTTAGTGCCGTTGCTGCTAAATCTGAAACTAACTCTGCACTACCAACAAACAATACTTGTTTCACTAATAAGCGGTACAATTTAATACGGCTTGCATAACCAAAACCAATACCGTAAATATGGCCAATTTGTTCAATGAGCTTAGTGCCACGCCATAGTACCGCCATCATATCGACTAAAGCCAGTGGGCTTAACGCAACCAATAAACCAGACTCAGTGGCAAAACGGTTAATCAGTTTTTTCGCTTGCTGATCTTGGCTTACCAATAAGCTATCGGCGTATAAGGTCATGATTTCTTTATCGGTATGATGACTCGCTATTTGCTGCTTAAACTCTTCAAACCCAGTAAGCGTTTGATGCTTATTAAGCTTTTCTAGCCACGGCAGTGCTTCTCCTACTTGCTCGCTATTGAGTAAACGGTCGGCCTCGGTACGATGTAATTGATTGCGCTTTAAACTTCTTAGCATGCGGTACTCGCGCCAAATAACACGGGCAATCAGTAGCACACCACTGAGAACAGCCGTTAAATACACCGAACCTAAAATAATTGATTGCTGAAACGTCACAAACAATGACAGCGCAAACTCAAGTAACACTAAAACTAAAAAGCTAACAACAAACACCCCTTTTAGGGTTTGCCATTTCGACTTTTTATACACGGGCTCAAGCTCAATGCTATCTTGCTGATCTTCTTCAGTGTCGATAAATTCGGCGTTTTCTATCACTTTAGCAACAGTTAACTCCTCTGTAGGAGCTTCGTTACTTGCAGAGCTTGAAATACGGCGACCAGCCTGAAAGTTCATCTCCTTTGGTTGCTCACTCATGTTAGTTTATCTCCTATCAGGTACTGCATGACATGATCTAAACGAATATGCTTTAACCGTTTATCAGGGCATGGCAGTGGCGAAAACGATAAGAACTCAAAGCCCTGTTTTGGCCACTCTTGTTTGTTGAGCAGGCGTGACGGTGGTTGCGGTGGTAAATACGTTAGCCATTCTTGTTCGCCTAAAGGCTTGCCATAAATACAAGCTAACTGTTGGCCTTTTTCAGCCACTTGGCGCGGCTCTGTAGCGCAGATAGATGACATTGCCATGGTTTCGATTTGCACACCTTCGAACTTTAAATGATTCGATTGGTCATGCACGATTGAATCAAGCAATAGCGCTAAGTCTTTATGATATTGCGCACTAATATGATCTGACTTATTGGCCGCAAACAGTAGCTTGTCGATGTTTGGTTTAAACAAACGTTTAAAGAAGCTTGCTTCACCATAATTAAAATGGGCCAACAATTGGTTAATAACACGGCTTTGCTCATGCAGGGTTTCGCTGCCTTCATTCAAAGCACTGAGCACATCCACTAGCACAATTTGTCGGTCAAAATGACGAAAATGCTGCTCGTAAAAAGGTTTTACAACCTCTTTTACATAGGCTTTATAGCGCTTTTTAAGATGCGCTAGATTCGACCCTTCGATTATTTCGTCAGGCACATTCGCAACCGGAAAAAACTGCAGTAGCGGCGCTCCTTTAAGCTCGCCTGGCATCAGCATGCGACCAGGTTGCAGCATGGCAAGTTTGGTGTCTTTTTTAAGGCCCACTAATAACTGCTGATAAAGCGCAGCGATATCAGCAAGTTTGCTCTCATCAACACTGGCTGATAGATCAAGTTCAGCAAGGGCTGTTAAAAATGGCTTCGCTTTTTCGTTGCGTGCGGTTTGCTGCAAGAGTGAGTATTGTGACTCACACCAATCAGCAAATGATTGCTCTAGCATTGGCAAATCAAGTAGCCATTCACCTGGGTAATCAATAATGTCTAAATAGAGTGTTGATTGCGGTGCAAAGTGACCGCGTAGCCCCGAATTACTTTGGTACTTAATAGCTAAACGTAGCGTATTTATACGCTCGGTAGAGGCAGGCCAAGCTGGCTCACCTTCAACAGGTAATAACGCTGATAATGCATTTGTGTATTCAAATGTCGGTATTGTCAGTGCTTGCTGCGGCACAATTTTTGTAGCGATATGACGCTTTTCGCGCATCACATCAAAAAAAGGTAAGTTTTTTTCGTCAGCTTGACTGGTTAAATGTTTAACCAAGGCGGTAATAAAAGCGGTTTTGCCGCTGCCACTTAAGCCTGTAACGGCTAACTTCACGTGTTGATCTAAACTACGGTGAAGGGCTTTTTCCGCTTTATTTTTTAACGAATTAAAGGTGTTCTTTGCAAATGATTGGCTCATAAAGTGTCTAGCACCTTATTTGCGCTGGGTATCACGATGCAAACAAGGTGCGTATATATCCTTTAAAGTTTGTTGATTTCACGGCTAACCGTAAATTCTGTTGATGTGACATAGCGTTCCATCTCTTGTAAACGACCATCAACTCGAGCAAGACGATCTTTTAAGTCTTGCAATGCACGGCGAGGTGGTTCCCCTTTTTGCCATACTTTAAATTTTACTTCAAGCGGGTCTTGGTGAATGCTGTCTGTGCTTTTCTCTGTTTTTTCTGTCGGTTTTTTATCTAAAATAAACCAAGCAGCAATGTAAGCAACAACAATAAATTGACCACCTGATAATAACGCTGCCGAAACAACTAAGATACGTACCAGCCAAAGCTCCATGTTAAAGTAATCACTGATACCTGCACATACACCACCTAACTTGCCACGTTCAGGATCTTTATATAGTTCGCGTTTGATACTCATACTTTACGTCTCCACTGCGGAGCCTCTTGATCAAGTAAGGCTTCTAATGTTTCAACACGCTCTGCCATTTTATCTGCTTTTTGTGCAAGCTCTAATAATTGGCGGTGCTCGTGTTCACTTAAACCTTGGCTCACTTGTTTTTTACTACGGTAATGTAAAATTAGCCAAAGTGGGGCAACAACCACCATAAAAACAATAATCGGTGCCATCAAAACTTCTGCGTCGAACATGGTACTCTCCTGTCAATCCGTTATGTGTTTAAGCATTGGGGGACATGCCCCCATTTATTATTTTTTATCTGCTAGTTTTTTCTTAAGCTCAGCGAGCTCATCATCAATCTTTTCGTCTTGCTGAAGACCAGCAATTTCGTCAGCTAATGATTTTTTACCAAGATCATAAGACTCTATTTGTGATTCTAGACCATCGATCTTAGTTTCGTAACGTTCAAAGCGGTTTAAAGCGTCTTCAACTTTAGAGCTGTCGAGTGCTTTTTTAACTTCAAGACGTGACTCAGCAGAGCGTTGACGTAAGATGATTGCTTTTTGACGCGCTTTTGCATCAGCTAGCTTCTCTTGTAACGTGCTCACTTCTTGCTGTAGTTTCTCGATGTGAGACTCTACATGCTCAAGCTCAGTTTCAACCGCTGCGACTGCATCTGCTGACTTTTGCTTTTCAATCAGTGCTGCACGCGCTAAATCATCACGGTCTTTACTTAGTGCTAATTCAGCTTTTTCTTGCCAGTCTGCAACTTGAACTTTTAAAGTTTCAACGCGACGTACTAGCTCTTTTTTCTCAGCAAGTGTTTTTGCTGATGTAGAGCGAACTTCTACTAATGTATCTTCCATCTCTTGGATGATCAGGCGAACCATTTTTTCTGGGTCTTCTGCTTTATCTAAGATGGCATTGATATTAGAATTAACGATGTCTGCAAAACGTGAAAAAATTCCCATAACATTTACCTCTTTGGTGTTTTAACTTAATCAGTTGGTATATCTAGTATCAATATGCTTGCCAACTTTTATAAACTTAGAATAACTTAATACATTCAAACAGTTAAACTAAATTTATAAATTTCTTTAGTTCTCATAGATAATGAAATACACTAGATCTTAGTAAAAATGACTAAGAGTTAGGGAATATGAGCCAATTTCGCCAACAGGATAATTTACTCGGCCAATCTGACAGTTTTTTAAGTGTACTTGATCAAGTTTCTCAACTAGCTAGTTTAGAAAAACCGGTCCTTATTATTGGTGAGCGCGGTACGGGTAAAGAACTCATTGCTGCCCGTTTGCACTTCTTATCTAAGCGTTGGGATCAAAACTATATAAAGCTTAACTGTGCAGCGCTTAACGAAAACCTGCTCGAAAGTGAATTATTTGGTCATGAAAGTGGCGCATTCACTGGTGCCAGTAAACGCCACGAAGGCCGCTTTGAGCGTGCTAATGGCGGTACGCTATTCCTTGATGAATTAGCCAACACCTCGGCGATGGTACAAGAAAAACTACTACGCGTTATTGAATACGGCGAGTTTGAACGCGTTGGTGGTAAGCAAACCGTTAAAGTCGATACCCGTTTAGTCTGTGCTACTAATGAAGACTTACCAACCCTAGCTGAGCAAGGCGAATTTAGAAGCGACTTACTCGATCGCCTCGCTTTTGATGTTATTACCCTGCCCCCGCTGCGTGAACGTCAAGAAGATATCATGTTACTAGCAGAACAATTTGCAATTAACATGGCCCGCGACCTTGAGTGGGAGCTATTTAGTGGCTTTACGCGTAGCGCCATCGAAACGCTACAATCTTATGAGTGGCCAGGTAATATTCGTGAATTAAAGAATGTGATTGAACGTAGTTTATATCGTCATGGTAACGAACATATTCCCGTTCACCAGATTATTTTAGACCCATTTGCGAGTAAATTTAGACCTAAACAGCGCGTTAAAGCTGCAGTTAGCAGTGCCCCTGTTGCAAACGTCGAAGCTGCGCCTATCGCCACAACACAAAATCAAGACGTTGTGACACTTAATAAGCCCGACATTAAATTTCCTTGTAATTTAAAGCAGCTGTCTAACGACTTTGAAATTGATGTCATTAAAAAAGCACTTGAACATAGCCAATTTAACCAAAAGAAAACTGCAGAACACTTAGAATTAACGTATCATCAATTACGTGGCTATTTGAAAAAATACAATTTATTAGATCAGCAGCAATAGTTAGAGGCTAATCAGGTGTTTAAACCGTTACTTGCTTTGTCTTTGGTGTGCTTAGTAGGCTGCCTAGATAACGAAGAAAAAACCACAGAACAAAAAAACCAGGGCTTAGTCTATTGCGCTGAAGCAAACCCTGTGTCGTTTAATCCGCAAGTGACAACGACAGGTTCGACTATCGATATTATCGCCAACCAGTTATATGATCGCCTGTTAAGTATTGATCCGGTGTCTGCCGAGTTTAAAGCAGAGCTGGCAACTGATTGGAAAATTAGCCCTGACGGCAAAGCAATTACCTTTACCCTGCGTAAAGGGGTTAAATTCCATACCACAAAATACTTTACCCCAAGCCGTGATTTTAACGCTGATGATGTAATTTTTACTTTCAGCCGCTTATTCGACGTTTATAACCCTTATCACTTTGTTGGTGATGCCAGTTACCCTTATTTTCAAAGTGTGGGTATTGATCAGCTTATTCGTCGCATTGTGCGTGTTTCTGATTACCAAGTACGGTTTGAGCTTTATAATGCTGAAAGCAGCTTTTTAGCAAACCTTGCAACCGACTTTGCCGTGGTGTTATCGGAAGAATACGCCATGCAGCTTAAAGAGCGAAACCAAGAAAACTTATTTGACCAATACCCTGTGGGTACTGGCCCTTATGTATATAAAGAATATCGTCGAGACCGCTTAATTCGCTATTACCGAAACCCTGACTACTGGAAACATCCTGTAGCACTTGAACAACTGGTGTATGACATTACGCCAAACGGCACCACTCGCGTTGCGAAAATGCTCACTAAAGAGTGTGATGTGACTGCGCACCCAAGCAGCGCGCAGCTAAGTATTTTATCGCAACGTGAAGACATAAAAGTTCAAAAAGAGCAAAACTTAAATATTGGTTACTGGGCCTTTAATACTGAGCGACCGCCTTTTGATGATGTACGTGTACGCCAAGCACTCGCAAGCGCCATTGATGTCGATAAAATCATGCAAGCGGTGTATTACGGTAACGGCATTAAAGCGCAGTCATTACTGCCTCCGGCTTCGTGGGCATTTGAAGCGCAAAAAGCCATGCCTGAATTTAACCCAGCTCTTGCCAAAACCTTGCTCGCAGAAGCTGGCTACAAAAATGGCTTTGATATGAATATTTGGGCTATGCCGGTAAGCCGTATTTATAATCCAAACGCCCGTAAAATGGCTGAGCTGATGCAAAGTGATTTACGCAAGATTGGTGTAAACGTTAATATCGTCGAGTATGAGTGGAACACCTTTTTACAACGCGTTGGTGAGCATAGGCACGATAGTGTGTTACTTGGTTGGGCTGCTGATACGCCAGATCCTGATAATTTTATGAGCCCATTGTTAAGTTGCACCGCAACATTTAGTGGTAAAAACCCTGCCAATTGGTGTCATCCTGAATTTGATTTATTACTTACTCAAGCCCTCGACACCACAGATCTTGAAAAACGAAAACAATACTACAATCAGGCACAGCGGATCATAGTGCAAGAGCTGCCTATTTTGCCGATAGCCCATGGTATGCGCTTTCAAGCAGCAAGTAGTGACGTAAAAGGTATAAATTTAAGCCCATTCGGCGGCATTTCACTAGCTAACGCGAGGAAAGAATAATGATCCTTGATTATATTCTTCGTCGTCTAGCGTTGTTAATTTTTATGATGCTGACGCTGAGTATTTTTACCTTTTCATTGAGCTTTATGTTCCCGGGTGATGCGCTAACTAACTTAAGCGGTATTACTAATAGTACGTTCTCGCAAACCAGTGTGTTAGAGGAAAAGTTTCACTTTACCGACAACTACGTGGTGCAATACTTTGCCTTTTTAGAACGCATTATTCAGGGGGATTGGGGAATTTCTTTTGCATCTGGTGAGAGTGTATTTCAACATATAAAAGACTTATTTCCAGCAACACTCGAATTGAGTCTTTATGCGCTCATTGTATCCGTCATAGTTGGCGTACCAAGTGGTATTTTGGCCGCTGCCTACTACAAACGTTGGCCTGATAAACTGATAAATTCCGGCACACTTTTTGGCTATTCAATGCCCGTTTTTTGGTTAGCATTGTTACTAATTATGGTGTTTTCACTGCAACTAGGCTGGTTTCCTATGTCGGGCCGCATGGGCCTTCTTTACGAAATAGAACCAGTTACCGGCTTTATACTGATTGATATCTTTTTAGCTGATTTCCCCTATGATGGCATGGCATTTTTAGATGCAATCCATCATTTAACACTACCTACCATAGTACTTGCTATGTATCCGACCACAGTACTAGTTCGCTTTACCCGTGATTCAATGCTGAAAGTACTCGATCAAAGTTATATTAAAACAGCGCGCGCAAAGGGCTTAAACCGTGCGCAGCTGATTATTCACCACGCTCTGCGTAATGCGCTGCTACCGGTGATTAAACAAATAGGTCTACAGTTTAGTACCTTGATCACCCTTGCGATGATCACCGAGGTTATTTTCTCATGGCCGGGCATTGGTCGTTGGCTTATCGATAGTATTTATCAGCGTGACTACCCTGCAATTCAAGGTGGCTTACTCGCTGTTTCTATGTTCGTTATTTTAGCTACCATTATTGCTGAGCTCACTTATACCTTATTCGACCCATTATCGCGGAACCAAGCACATGGCAAAGTTTAATTTATTCTCTGAAGAGTCGAATAAATCGCCGTTAGCGCGATTTTGGAAGAAATTTAAAACCAATCACCCTGCCCTTGTCGGCTTATGGTTGTTTATTGCTTTAGTGTTACTGGCAGTGTCTGCACCACTCCTTGCACCTTATGGCGTGAACCAGCAACACAGCGATGCACTGCTATTACCGCCATCGTGGCATGATGCAGGTGACGTACGCTTTTTATTAGGCACCGACGATTTAGGCCGAGATGTATTGTCACGTTTAATGAATGGTGCAACTTACACCTTTGGTTTATCGGTTGTCGCAGCTTTGATCACCACAGTGATAGGTGTGTTAGTGGGCACCTTTGCAGGAATTAGCAAAGGTATTCGCTCAAGCTTTTTAAATCACTTGCTTGATATTACCTTATCAATTCCATCATTATTACTGGCCATCATTATTATTGCGATTCTTGGCCCTGGCTTAATGAATACAGTATGGGCGATTATATTAGCCTTATTGCCTCAGTTTATTCACTCGGTGCGTAACTTAATTGTCGAAGAGCTGAACAAAGATTACATAACAGCATTCAAGCTTGATGGCGCATCCAATTGGCATATTCTTGCTCGTGGTATTTTTCCGAACATTTACGAGCATATTGTGGTTATTTTTACCATGGCGCTTTCTACTGCGATTTTGGATATCTCGGCACTTGGCTTTTTAAAATTGGGCGCCCAGCCCCCCACCACAGAATGGGGCGCTATTTTGGCTGAAAATCTAGGTTTAATTTACCTTGCCCCTTGGACTGTTGGCTTACCAGGCGTATTATTATTTTTAGCAGTGCTGTCTACCAATTTAGTAGGTGACGGTTTACGCCAAGTGCTTAAAGAACGTAAGGCCGACTAATTATGCAATTACTCGATATTCGTAACCTCACTATAGAGTTACGCACTTCAGATACCGTGATTCGTGCGGTGGATAGAGTCAGCATGACCTTAAAAGAAGGCGAAGTACATGCTTTGGTTGGTGAGTCTGGCTCAGGTAAAAGCTTAATTGCAAAAGCCATTGTTGGAGTTTTAAACAAACGTTGGCATATCACTGCAGACCGCATGCATTGGCGTGGCGTGGATTTAATGCGCTTATCTAACGAGCAACGCCGTAAACTCGTAGGTCAAGACATTGCTATGATCTACCAAGATCCAAGCCGCTGCCTAGATCCAACTGCCAAGATATTCGACCAAATTGCCGAGACCTTACCTGAACAAGCAACCAGTGGTTTTTTCTTAAAACGAAACAGACAACGAAAAGACAGAGTAAAAGCGTTAATCCACAAGGTTGGTATTAAAGACCATAAGAAGGTGCTCGACAGCTACCCTCATGAGCTCTCTGAAGGTATTTGTCAAAAAGTGATGATTGCCATGGCCATTGCGCGTACCCCAAAACTATTGATTGCCGATGAGCCAACTACCGCTCTTGAGAGCACCACGCGTGCGCAGGTATTTAGACTGCTAAAAAGCTTAAACCAGCTAAAGAACATGTCGATTTTGATGATCTCTCACGAGCTTGAGGAAATTGTAGAGTGGTCTCATGGCATGCATGTTTTATACTGCGGTCAGATGGTTGAAGCTGGGCCGACTAACAAAATTTTTAGCCAGCCGCGACATCCTTATACCCAAGCACTGTTAAAAAGTTTGCCTGATTATGAGCAAGGGCTTGCCCATAAGGAGCCGTTTTATGCTTTAAAAGGCACCATTCCAACTTTACAACATTTACCTATTGGCTGCCGCTTAGGCCCACGTTGCCCACAAGCACAAAAAGAGTGTGTCGTTACCCCGAAATTGACCAAGCATCATAGCCAGAGTTACGCCTGTCATTTCCCATTAATTAAGGCGATGAAATAATGCAGCCCCTACTCAAAGTTCAAGCATTATCAAAGAGTTTTAATTTACGTGCCGGTTTATTTTCACGTAGAAGCTTTACTGTATTAAAAGATATTTCGTTTTGCTTAGGGCAAGGCGAGACGATCGCCATTATTGGCGAAACTGGCTCAGGTAAAAGTACTCTCGCCAAATTGCTTGCTGGGGCTGATAACGCAGATAAAGGGCAAATTCTACTTGATGGCAATATCATCGAAAATGATGGCTTGCGTGATAACGACTGTCGCCATATTAGGTTGATTTTCCAAGACTCTGAAGCGTCTTTGAATCCAGGTTTAACCATTGGCGATATGCTCAATGACTGTTTACAGTACAACACTGATTTAAACAAAGAAGAGCGTGAAGATAAAATAAAGCAAACCCTCGCAAAAGTGGGCTTGCTTTTAGATCACCAGCACTATTACCCGCATATGTTTAGTAGTGGTCAATTACAACGTATAGCGCTTGCACGGGCTTTAATTTTAGACCCTAAGGTTGTCGTGCTCGATGAAGCGTTATCGTCCCTTGACCCGTCTGTACGCGCACAAACGGTAAACTTATTGCTACGTCTACAAAAAGACACAGGCCTTAGCTATGTGCTTATTACGCATCACCTAAGTTTGGTGCGTCATATTAGCGACCAACTTGTGGTACTTGATCACGGTGAGATTGTTGAATACGGCCAAACCGAAGCGATTTTCCAAGACCCCCAATCGGTGGTAACGCAGAAGTTGTTGAACTGTTGATAGTGAGCTGTCAGCTATCAGCTATCAGCTATCAGCTATCAGCCGTAAGTTTAAGATAAATCGGCGAAAAGACACACCTTACCTATCATAAATGTTACTTTGCTTGGCCAATTTAACTACTTTACAAATAACCTCTGCACACTCTTTTGGCTTTAACTGTGCGATAAAATGCCCGCCTGAAACACTCACTTCATTGTAATTAATACAATTTTCAGCAAGGTCATTGACCGCTTGTCTAGAAACGAGTCGATCTTTCAATGGGCGAATATAAGTCACAGGTATTGAGATAATGTTATGCGCTTTTTGAAGAGTCGCAATATTATGTAAACGATTTCTCAGCTTTATTTTATCCGCCCTATTAATTGAGTGAAAAACAGCACTAATTAACTGGCTTTCATAGTGCGAGTTAAAACCAAAGTAAGTTAAGCTTTTGCGACTAAAGCGATTCTCTATAAAAAAGACACTCGGTATTAAATGAGCTATGTGTGCAATCGGTGATGGCCTTGATATAAAGCTCGCAAGAAATACAATTCCCGCAATCTGATTTGGCTTTAACAGCTGAGTTAAGGCATATGCGATAGGACCTGAATATGACTCTGCAACAATAAATATGCAGTCATTTTTTAATTGCTCTGCAACCTCAGCCGCTTGCTGCTGATAACTTTGCCCTGAAACGTCTTCAAATGAGATAATGGTTACTTCAAATTTTCTGGAAAGCTCTTGAGCCAAATTTTCGAACAGTATTCCAGTACCATCAAGGCCAGGTAACATTACAAGCTTCATAAGGGCTACACTTCTTCTCTGTCACCATGGCTTGGTGGTGTAGATGTAACAATAAAATGCAGTGGTTCAGTACCTTGATTGCTTAGCTGATGTACTCGGCCAGCACTTACATGCAAACCTTGTTGCGCAGTGAGTTTGTGTATTTGGCCATCAAGTTCAATGGTGGCACAGCCACTAAGTACAAAGAAAAATTGTTCGGCATGTTTATGATAGTGTTTTACTTCAGCCTCACCTACTGGGACATGCTCTTGAATAACACTCAGCGCATTAGACTTCACCAAATGCCAACCGTCGCAATTGTTACCCCATGTGTAATGATCTGCGTTGCGTTTGTCTATGATACTCAAAACTTTTTATACATCCCTTGGCTTTGTGGTGCGACAAACTTGTAGCCAAGCTTTTCGTAAAAGCCAGGTTTGTCGGCGACCATAGTGACATAACTACCTTCAAAGGCGGCAGATTCAATGTAGCGGTCAACATGTTCCATAATGACACGCCCTAACCCTTGCCCTTGATATTCAGGTGATACAGCAATATCAACCACTTCAAAATTACAACCGCCATCACCAATAACGCGGCCCATGCCAACCAACTCATCGTTTTTACGAATACAAATAGCATAAAGAGAGTTTGGTAACCCCGCCTTTGCAGCCGCTAATGAACGTGCTGATAAGCCAGCTTTAAGGCGCATATCACAGTATTCTTCTGCGCTTGGTAGCTGCTCTATTAGACTGTACTCCATAAAAGCTCCTTATAACTTGCATTACCTTTAACGGTAACAAAAAAGGCGCCAATAGGCGCCTTTAATTTAACTCATTTTGCTAATTATTCAGCAGCTTGAGTCGCTTTTGGTACTTGCACTTCAGCTTGTGCTTTTAGTGCTGCAATAAATACCATATAGTTTTTATTCACTTGAGCCATAGTGATGTTTTGCTTTTGTTGCTCATTAATCTCAACTTCAGTCGCTGGATTAACTGCTTTTAGTGCAACAATTGCCGCATCGCCATTGTTTAGGTCAACAACTTCAACCTCTGGTGCACCTTGTGGGTGAGCCATTTTGAAAGCTTGTTGAACAATAGCTGGTGACACTGTGTAAGCTTGACGAGCAAGTGCAGCTTCTTGGCGTACTGTTAGGCCTTCAGCTTGTGCAACTTCGTTTAGGCTCTTACCAGCTTCGATCTCAGCGTATAGAGTGCGTGCTTTTTCTTTAGCAAGCTCCGATGCTTTTTGTGAAACTAACGTCGCCTTAATTTGCTCAGACACATCTGCTAGTGCTTTCGTAGTCGCAGCTTTGTGATCGTTTACACGAACAACAACAGCATGTTCATCACCTACTTCAATTACTTCTGAGTTCATGCGATCTTCTAACACTTCAGGTGAGAAAATAGCAGTAACAACTTGTGGGTTGTTTAGCGGCTCAGGTAATGCATTGCGAGTCACAAGTTCTGTTTTCTGCACTTCAACGCCTGCTGCTTCTGCTGCATCAATTAAAGTATCTGAAATTTCGAACGCAAGCTCACCCATTTGAGTTTGCTTTTCATAGAACGCATTAATTTTCTTAGTACGCTCAAGTTCAGCGCGAAGCTCATCTTTTACGTCAGCATATGGTTTAACTTGCTGTGTTTGAATATCAGTAAGTTTGATGATGTGATAACCAAACTCTGATTCTACAACGTCAGAAATGTCACCTTTGTTTTCAAGAGCATACGTTGCATCTTCAAACGCAGGGTCCATCATATCACGCTCAATCCAGTCTAGGTCACCGCCCATTTCTGCACTCACTACGTCATCAGAAGATGACTCAGCTAGCTCAGCAAAATCAGCACCGTTTTGTAACTGCGTTAGTAGCTCTTCAGCTTTCGCTTTTGCTGCATCATCGTCTTCGCTGTTATCAATTAAGATGTGCGATACACGACGTTTTTCAGGCTCAACATATTGGGCACTGTTTTGATCATAGTAAGCTTTGATATCTTCTTCTGAAACACTTGAATCAAGCGTTAAGCTCGCTGCATTTAAGTCAATGTAGCTTACAGACACTTGCTCTGGTGCTAAGAATTGCGGTTGATTCAACTCATAGTAATCAACAATTTCTTGCTCTGTTACTTCGATACCAGCTTGTAATAATTCTTTAGCAACAACTAAGTAATCAATACTGCGCGTTTGCTGTTGTAGAGCAACGCTGTTGTTTAATTCATTTTCTAAGATGAAATCTGTACCAGCAACGGCACCCACTAATTGGCTGCGTGTCATATCTTCACGTAAATATTCACGGAAAGCATCTGGTTGGAAATTCATTTGACGAATAACTTGTAAGTAACGGTCGTTGCTAAACTGGCCGCCTACTTGGAAGTAAGGCATTTCTAAAATTGCTTTACGAACACTTTCGTCGCTTACACGAAGACCTAATTCTGCCGCTAGTTGAGTTTGCAATTCTTGTTGTACTAAACGGTCGATTACGCCTTGGCGAATTTGTGCCATGTAATTTGGATCAGCAGCGATTTGTGCGAAGTATTCACCAAATTGTTGTTCTAAACGGTTACGTTCGTTTTGGTATGCACGGCTGAATTCGGTTTGGCTAATTTTAACTCCATTTACTTCTGCAACGGGTTGCTCTGTGGTTTGTCCTAAATAACCACCGATCCCAGCTAAAGCAAAAGATAAAATCACCGCGCCTAAAATAATTTTGGCTGCAGGTCCCTGCGAACCTTCTCTGATTTTCTCAAGCATTTATCTATCTCTATTCTGATCAGGTACAAATTAACCCTGCTCATGTAAAAAAAGCGTATCTTACCAGATACGCTTTTTCACTTGAAGTAACTGGTGATAAGTTACCTAAATTCAATTTAAGTGTGATTAGGTATCTCTCACCAACTAATCTTTAATGATTAGTTTACTGCGTCTTTCAGCGCTTTACCTGCTTTGAAAGAAGGAATGTTTGCTGCAGCAATCTGGATAGTCTCACCAGTTTGCGGGTTACGACCTGAACGCGCTGCACGCTCACGTACAGAGAAAGTACCAAAGCCAACTAGCGCTACTGAATCGCCATCTTTAAGAGCGCCTGAAACAGCCTCGATGAATGAATCTAGTGCACGACCTGCAGCCGCTTTAGAAATGTCAGCGTCAGCTGCGATTTGATCGATTAATTGAGATTTATTCACAATATCATCCTCTTTCATTGTTATTATCAAGAGCGATTGTTTTTATAAAAAATAACATCACTGTTTTGAAAATTTATGAGCAAATTAAGTTTATGCTCAGTTTATTATATTTTTCTCAACCCTAGGCCACATAAGGCCTAGGCTTGAAAACTAGTGCTTAACTTATCATACCCTTTGTATTTGAAAAGCCCCTAAATGCACTTTTTTGCGGTTTTTTACTGGTTTTTTTCAGTTTCGACAGAAAAACTCTCAACAGGATGCTTCAAAGCCAGTTTTAAAACGTCATCAATCCATGTAACTGGGTGAATTTCAAGGCCCTCTAATACGTTGTCTGGGATCTCTTTTAAGTCACGTTCGTTAATTTTTGGAATAATTACGGTTTTAATTCCACCACGATGCGCTGCCAGTAGCTTTTCTTTTAAGCCACCAATTGGTAATACTTCACCACGTAATGTGATTTCACCTGTCATTGCTACATCTGAGCGCACTGGATTACCCGTTAAGCTCGATACCAAACCAGTTACCATGGCAATACCAGCACTTGGGCCATCTTTTGGTGTTGCACCTTCTGGCACGTGAACATGAATGTCACGTTTCTCATAGAAGTCGCTATTAATGCGAAGTTTTTCAGCACGATTACGAACAACCGTCATCGCAGCCTGAATTGACTCTTGCATTACATCACCAAGCGAACCTGTGTAAGTTAGCTTGCCTTTACCTGGTACAGCTGCTGATTCAATAGTCAGTAAATCACCACCTACTTCAGTCCACGCAAGACCCGTTACTTGGCCAATACGGTCACCGTCTTCTGCTTTACCATAATCAAAGCGTTGTACACCTAAGAACTCTTCAAGGTTGTTATCGTCGATAAGGACCTTTTTAGTGTCTTTATCAAGCAAGATGTTTTTAACTGCTTTACGGCATAGTTTTGACACTTCACGCTCTAAGTTACGAACGCCCGCTTCACGTGTGTAGTAGCGGATAATGCCAATAATTGCGCTGTCAGCAATTTCAACTTCATGCTCTTTTAAACCATTGCGCTTAACTTGTTTTGGAATCAAGTGCTGTTTAGCAATGTTTAGCTTCTCGTCTTCGGTGTAACCCGAAAGGCGAATAACTTCCATACGGTCTAATAACGGACCTGGGATATTAAAGCTATTTGATGTTGCCACAAACATCACGTCAGATAGGTCGTAATCAACTTCTAAGTAGTGATCAGCAAAATGGCTGTTTTGCTCAGGATCAAGTACTTCAAGTAATGCTGATGCAGGGTCGCCACGCATATCTGATGACATCTTATCGATTTCATCTAATAAGAATAATGGGTTCTTTACGCCAACTTTAGTCATATTCTGGATTAACTTACCAGGCATAGAACCAATATAAGTACGACGGTGACCGCGGATTTCCGCTTCATCACGAACGCCACCTAATGCCATACGCACATATTTACGACCTGTAGAGCGTGCGATTGACTGACCAAGTGAAGTCTTACCTACACCAGGAGGACCGACTAAACATAAAATTGGGCCTTTAAGCTTATTAGTGCGCTGTTGTACCGCTAGATACTCAATAATACGCTCTTTAACTTTATCTAAGCCGTAATGGTCACTATCTAAAATCTTTTGTGCGCCAGCTAAGTCTTTTTTCACCTTAGAGCGTTTTTTCCAAGGTACATTGATTAGCGTATCAATATACGAGCGCACGACGGTTGCTTCCGCTGACATCGGCGACATCATTTTTAATTTAGATAACTCAGCGTTTGCTTTCTCTTGCGCTTCTTTAGGCATACCAGACTCTTCGATGCGTTTTTTAATTGCTTCGAATTCATCGGGTACATCATCAAGTTCGCCAAGCTCTTTTTGAATCGCTTTCATTTGCTCGTTGAGGTAATACTCACGCTGCGACTTTTCCATCTGCTTTTTCACGCGAGTACGGATTTTTTTCTCAACTTGCAGTAAGTCAATCTCGCCTTCCATCAGCGCCATTAAGTATTCAAGACGCTCAGTCACATCGGCAATCTCAAGCACTTTTTGCTTTTCAGGTACCTTAAGCGGCATGTGTGCTGCCATGGTATCAGCAAGACGCGCAGCTTCATCAATGCCAGACACAGAAGTAAGTACTTCAGGTGGGATCTTCTTATTAAGCTTTACATAGCCTTCAAATTGGCTAATTGCGCTGCGAATAAAGATATCTTGTTCTTGCTCGTCGATATGGCTTGATTCGATGAACTGTGCTTCAGCCACAAAGAAATCATCGTTATCTAAAAACGTTTCAACGCTTGCACGTTGTGTGCCTTCAACAAGCACTTTAACAGTGCCATCAGGTAACTTTAATAACTGAAGTACTGTGGCAATGGTGCCAACACGGTAGATATCATCTTGCTGCGGATCATCAACAGAGGCGTCTTTTTGCGCCACTAGGAAAATTTGTTTGTCCTTGTCCATCGCCGCTTCTAGGCATTTTATTGATTTTTCACGACCAACAAATAGCGGGATCACCATGTGTGGATAAACCACTACATCGCGCAGTGCCAACACGGGGATTTCGACTCGATCTGTTCTCTCAAGCGTCATTATATTCTCTTCGCACTTCATTTATTTTAAAGATTACTCAAGTATATGGGGATATGTAAGGGAAAGTTCAACATATTTATAAAAAAAGGAGCCTTTGGCTCCTTTTTCGTGTTCAACTGCTTAACTTTTAAACTATTACAGCTTTATTCTGATGCAGCTTTGTCTTGGTTACCGCTTTGGTAAATCAAAATTGGGTCTGACTCACCTTTAATAACGGTTTCATCAATAACCACTTTGCTAACATCATCCATCGAAGGTAACTCATACATAGTATCAAGTAATACGCCTTCAACGATTGAACGTAAGCCACGAGCACCAGTCTTACGCTCCATTGCTTTATGAGCAATTGCGCTAAGTGCATCTTCGCGGAACTCAAGCTCAACATCTTCCATCGCAAACAATGCAGAGAACTGTTTAGTTAATGCATTTTTTGGTTCGCTAAGAATTTGAATAAGCGCTGCTTCATCTAGTTCTGTTAGTGTCGCAACAACTGGAAGACGACCAATGAACTCAGGGATTAAACCGTATTTCACTAAATCTTCTGGTTCAACATCTTTAAATGTTTCACTTAAGCTACGGCTACCTGATGATTGCTTAACTTCAGCACCAAAACCAATACCGGTATTTTTATGGCTGCGTTGTTCAATCACTTTATCTAGGCCTGCAAACGCACCGCCACAGATAAATAGGATCTTAGATGTATCAACTTGCAAGAATTCTTGCTGTGGATGCTTACGGCCGCCTTGTGGTGGTACAGATGCAACCGTCCCTTCAATTAGCTTAAGTAAGGCTTGTTGTACACCTTCGCCCGATACGTCACGGGTGATCGATGGATTGTCAGACTTACGAGAAATCTTGTCGATTTCATCGATGTAAACAATACCACGTTGTGCTTTTTCTACGTCGTAATCACATTTTTGCAGTAGCTTTTGAATGATGTTTTCAACGTCTTCACCTACATAACCTGCTTCAGTTAGTGTCGTTGCATCCGCCATCGTGAATGGTACATCAAGTAAACGGGCCATGGTTTCAGCAAGTAATGTTTTACCACTACCTGTAGGACCGATTAGTAGAATATTACTCTTACCAAGCTCAATATCTGCATTGATTGTTTGATTGCGTAAACGTTTGTAGTGATTGTATACCGCAACCGACAGCACTTTTTTCGCGTGGTCTTGGCCAATCACGTAATCATCTAAGTGATTACGAATTTCTTTCGGCACAGGCAGTTTATCAGACGCATTATGCTTCGGCGCAATGTCTTTGATTTCTTCCCTGATAATATCGTTACACAGCTCAACACATTCATCGCAAATATATACTGAAGGACCAGCAATTAGTTTGCGAACTTCGTGCTGGCTTTTGCCGCAGAAAGAGCAGTATAACAATTTATTACTTTTGTCGCCGTCTGTAGGAGTGTCAGACATTCAGCTACCTCATTTATTACGTTGGCAGTAGCACTAGGCCACTGCTAATTCACTATGTTTAACTATATCAAAGAATATTAGTTTTCGCATAGTAAAGGGTGATAGCTAACAATACGTTATTATTAGCTATTCAGATTACTTCGATTCGCGGCTTGAAAATACTGAATCAACTAGGCCGTATTCAACCGCTTCGCTTGCGCTCATGAAGTTGTCGCGATCGGTATCACGAGAAACCACATCGAGTGGCTGGCCAGTATGTTCAGCCATTAAACGGTTTAGCTTATCTTTAATTGATAAGATTTCACGGGCATGAATTTCAAAGTCAGATGCCTGACCTTGGAAACCACCTAATGGTTGGTGGATCATTACACGTGAGTTAGGTAAACAAAAACGCTTACCTTTAGCACCACCTGATAGCAAAAATGCACCCATGCTTGCCGCTTGGCCAACACAAATTGTGCTTACATCAGGCTTGATAAAATTCATTGTATCGTAAATTGCCATACCCGCAGTCACAGAACCGCCTGGCGAATTGATATAAAGATAAATATCTTTTTCTGGGTTTTCTGATTCTAAAAACAGCATTTGCGCAAGAATCAAATTAGCCATGTTATCTTCTACTTGGCCAGTTAAGAAAATAATGCGCTCTTTTAAAAGACGTGAGTAAATATCATATGAGCGCTCACCTTTAGCTGTTTGTTCAACAACCATAGGGACTAGTGCGTTTAGAGGGTCTATCATACCGCTATTCATTCTTATTTAATTCCTTATCCGCTGCGACTCATCCTTACTATAAGGAAAGCACATTTATACTAATGTAAATTAAGCTGTCTATTCAATCTTTATAACTATATAGGAACTTATCAGAACAAATTCAATCCTCGTCGAAAAAAGTTCTGAAATAACATCAGTATTGTTGGTTTTTTTGAAACTGATACCACAAACTAAAATGGCCCGAGTACGCTGTATAAATACAGGGTAACACGAGCCATTTAATCGCTAGCGAGAGCTTAAGTCAATGACTTATTAAGCACCTTGCTGTGGATTCATGATGTCGTCGAATGCTTTTTCAACGTCAGTCACGTTTGCTTTAGCTAGGATAGCTTCAACTGCTTGCTCTTCCATCGCTACGTTGCGCATTTGCTGCATAAGCTGATCGTTTGCTTTGTAGTACTCTACTACTTCAGTTGGATCTTCGTATGCAGAAGCTACAGTTGCGATTAACTCTTCAACTTTAGCGTCGTCAACTTTAAGCTCGTTCGCTTTAATTACTTCACCTAGTAATAGGCCAGTCTTAACGCGAGTTACAGCTTGCTCGTGGAATAATTCAGCTGGAAGCTCAGGCATGTTTTTAGCGTCGCCACCGAAACGTTGTGCAGCTTGCTGACGTAGTGCATCAATTTCTTGATCTACTAGCGCTTTTGGCACTTCGATTTCGTTGTTAGCTAAAAGACCTTTGATAGCTTGATCTTTAACGTTAGCTTTAACTGCTTGGTCAAGCTCACGTGTCATGTTCTTTTTAACTTCTTCTTTAAGAGCGTCAACACCGCCTTCAGCTACACCGAATTTAGTTGCGAACTCGTCGTTAAGCTCAGGAAGCTCTTGAGTTTCAACTTTCTTAACAGTGATTGCGAAAGTAGCTGCTTTACCTTTAAGGTTTTCAGCGTGGTACTCTTCAGGGAAAGTTACTTCAGCAACAACTTCTTCGCCCGCTTTTTTGCCAACGATGTTGTCTTCGAAACCTGGGATCATACGACCTTGACCAAGTTCTAGTGGGAAGTCTTCAGCTTTACCGCCTTCGAACTCTTCGCCTTCGATAGAACCAACGAAGTCGATAGTTACACGGTCGTTCTCGCCAGCAGCTGCGTCAACTTCAGCCCAAGAAGCGTGTTGCTTACGTAGAGTTTCTAGCATGTTAGCTAGGTCTTCGTCAGTTACAGATACAGCTGGCTTTTCAACAGCGATTTTATCTAAACCTTGGATTTCAACTTCTGGGTAAACTTCGAAAGTTGCATCGAACTCTAAATCTTTACCAGCTTCTAACGCTTTAGGAGCGAAAGTAGGTGAACCAGCTGGGTTAATTTTTTCAGAAACGATTGCTTCGATGTAGTTGCGTTGCATTAATTCGCCAGCAACTTCTTGACGTACTGCAGCACCGTAACGCTTGTTGATGATAGACGCTGGTACTTTACCAGGACGGAAACCATCGATACGCTGGGTTTTAGACAGTTGTTGTAAGCGTTTTTTTACTTCAGTCTCAACGTTCTCTGCAGGAACGGTGATGGTCAGACGGCGCTCAAGGCCTTGAGTCGTCTCAACAGAAACTTGCATGATTTACCTCAATCTTCAATTTTGGCGACTGTTCGCCTTCCTTACAAACAAGGTGATCTCCATGAGTGATAGCAAGTTTTAACGCTGAAAATTTCAACTTAAAACGGCGCATTGTAACCATGAGATACCATTGCTGCTTTGCCCCTATGGGCACTATGTTAAACAATAGACGCGGCATTATAACCTAATATTTATGATAGTCGAGTCTGGGGGGCAATTATTTGGCGTATATAGCAGCAATCAGCGTTTAAGTGCGTAAAAAACGAACGCAATAAATTAACAAAGGAGAATTAAGCTGAATTAAAGGATGTATTTAGAAATTTAGAAGTGGTCGGCGATGCAGGATTTGAACCTGAGACTGAATTGGATATACCCAAACCAATCGTTCTTTGACCATAATTCTTTAAAAGTGGTCGGCGATGCAGGATTTGAACCTGCGACCCCTTGGACCCAAACCAAGTGCGCTACCAAACTGCGCTAATCGCCGATACTGAGAGAAGTTTTGAAAATAAATACCACTTAAGAAGTGGTCGGCGATGCAGGATTTGAACCTGCGACCCCTTGGACCCAAACCAAGTGCGCTACCAAACTGCGCTAATCGCCGATATCTTAGAGTAAATTGGGGTGACTGATGGGGCTCGAACCCACGACAACCGGAATCACAATCCGGGGCTCTACCAACTGAGCTACAATCACCACGGCATTTACATATTTTCAAATGGCGCACCCGGAAGGATTCGAACCTTCGACCAACGCCTTAGAAGGGCGTTGCTCTATCCAGCTGAGCTACGGGCGCATCGAAAACTTCATAAGTTTGCCTGTAAGCGCCGCTTCTTAAAGAAGAAGTGGTCGGCGATGCAGGATTTGAACCTGCGACCCCTTGGACCCAAACCAAGTGCGCTACCAAACTGCGCTAATCGCCGATGCTTACTGTTGTTCGCGAGTGACCTCGTTAACAACGGGGTGCATAATAGTGATTTGACCGAGTCAGGTCAAACATTTTTTTAAGAAAATAATTCAATCGGTCACTTTTAGTTCATAATGGTTAAATATTGCAAATATAAGCTAAAATTTGAACTCTTTTTTATAAAGTAGCGCTTTATATAAGATTGCATCTTGGCGCTATGATGCTTTTCTGCGAAAATACGCAACATAAATAAATATGATCAAACAAACATGATTTGTGTATCCACGCCCCCTTTATTGGATAATCATATTTAGATGTATCAGTATCAAGTTAACTAACCCCAATTAAAGGTCACCCATGACGGCAAACATCATCGATGGTAAGGCAATAGCTAAACAAGTACGCAGCAATGTAGCAGAGCGAGTTGCAGAGCGTGTAGCGAATGGATTACGCGCTCCAGGACTAGCAGTTGTGTTAGTTGGTCAAGATCCAGCTAGCCAAGTGTATGTTGGTTCTAAACGTAAAGCATGTGAAGAAGTCGGCTTTGTATCTAAGTCTTACGATTTACCTGGCGACACAACTGAGCAAGACTTACTTGCATTAATAGATCAACTAAACGAAGACAAAGAAGTAGACGGTATCTTAGTACAGTTACCTTTACCACAAGGTCTTGATGCTGAAAAAATTCTTGAACGCATCACACCACATAAAGATGTTGATGGTTTCCACCCTTATAACATTGGTCGTTTAGCTCAGCGTATGCCGGCACTTCGCCCTTGTACGCCAAAAGGGATTATCACCCTACTTGACTCAACAGGTGTTCGCTACAAAGGTATGCACGCAGTTGTTGTTGGTGCATCAAACATTGTTGGTCGTCCTATGTCACTTGAGCTTTTACTTGCAGGCTGTACAACAACGGTTTGTCATAAGTTTACTCAAGATTTAGAAACGCATGTTCGCCGCGCTGATTTGTTAGTTGTAGCGGTGGGTAAACCTGAGTTTATTCCGGGTGATTGGGTTAAAGAAGGTGCTATTGTAATCGATGTAGGTATTAACCGCCTTGAATCTGGCAAGCTTGTTGGTGATGTTGAATACGATATCGCTGAACAAAAAGCACATTTCATTACACCAGTACCAGGTGGTGTTGGTCCAATGACTGTGGCAAGCTTAATCGAAAACACCCTTGAAGCGTGTGAAAAGTACCACAGCTAAGAAGAGCTAAATTATTGCAAAAGGCTGCCAATTGGCAGCCTTTTTTGATTTTAAGTTTTTTGTAGTTTGAACAGCCTGAGCTTTAACATCTGGGGGAGCACTGAAAACACAATCATCATAAACATCAATAGGTATTGCCAGTCTTGATATTGTTCGTTTATGAGTAAAACAGCGCATACGATTCCCGCAATTGGGTTAGCTATCGTTCCGAATGAAAACTCAGCTACAGTCATGCGTCCTAATAACCAAACATACAGAATATAAGCGATGGCAGTATTGGGCACGATTAACCAAAATAATGCCGAATATTGCAGCGCTGAGATAGGCTCAAATACCACTTGGTATTGCTCTGGGTGAAGTAAACTGCCATCAATAAACGCAGCCAATAATAAAATAGTGCCGCCAATGATTAACTGCCAGGTAAGCACAACCCACCAATGAATATGCACCGACAAACTCTGTACTAAGGTGCTACCAATCACAATAGTCAGTAAGGCCCCAAATAAAGCAGCCACTCCCAATACATTTAATGACACGTGTGCTGGGTCAAACAACAACCATGCCAATACCACCAGCGCCATAGCACAGAATGCTTGAATTTTTGCAGGGCGCTGCCCTTTAGTAAGCCAAACATATAACAAAGCCACAACCGGCACAGACACCATCCCTACCCCAGCTATAGCTGCAGGAAGGTTTACTGCCATGATAAAAATAAAGGCAAAAAACAACGCGATATTCTCAGCACCTAGCGTTAACAAACTTGGCCACTGCGAACGGGTTGGCAAACTAGGTTTAAGTAATAAAAGTAACAACCCTGCAGGTAGTGCACGCAATGCGCCTAATAAAAGTGGCGGCCAATCAGGTGTGGCATATTTGGTCACGGCATAGGTGGTGCCCCATAAAAAGGCGGGGATCATGGCAAATAAAATATTCAATGTCTGTCCTTGTTAATACGAAGAGATGACAAGGTAAAACCTCAAGTAAAGTTGAGGTCAATAGCTGTATCGAGTTAAAAACAAAAAAGGTTGCCTCGTTGGCAACCTTTTTTAATGAGTTATCTTTCGATGGATACTTAGGCTTTACGCCACGTTGTTTTACCAGCAGAATCTTCGAGTACCACACCAAGTGCATTCAATGCATCGCGGGCTTCATCAGCTGCCGCCCAATCTTTGTTTGCGCGGGCTTCATTACGTTTTGCTATTAACGCTTCGATGTGTGCTACTTCATCATCAGCTTGGCCACCTTGTAAAAAGGCTTCTGGATCTTGTTGTGCTACCCCTAATACCTCTGCAACACTGCGTAGTACATAAGCGAGCTTACCAGCTTGCTCTGCATCACTGTCTTTAACACGGTTTAGCTCTTTTGCTAGTTCAAATAACACGGGTAGTGCTTCTGGTGTGTTGAAGTCATCATCCATCGCTTTTCTGAATTTAGCCACATATTCATTGCTAGCTAAATCGCATTCGATTGGCGTTACCCCGCGCAGTGCAGTGTAAATACGTTCAAGTGACGAACGTGCTTGCTCAAGGTTTTCTTGCGAATAGTTAAGCTGGCTACGGTAATGACCTGATATTAAGAAATAACGAACTGATTCAGCATCGTACTCTTTTAATACGTCACGTACGGTAAAGAAGTTGTTTAATGACTTAGACATCTTCTCTTTATTAACCTGTACCATCCCTGTGTGGATCCACGTATTCACGTACTTGCCGTTATTTGCACAGCATGACTGAGCAATTTCGTTTTCATGGTGCGGGAACTGTAAATCTGAACCACCACCGTGAATATCAAAATGTTCGCCTAAGTGCTTAGAGCTCATTGCTGAACATTCGATATGCCAACCAGGACGACCCTCACCCCATGGTGAAGACCATGACGGCTCTTCTGGCTTGGCTTTTTTCCAAAGCACGAAATCAAGTGGATCTTGCTTATCTTGTGCAACTTCAACACGTGAACCAGCCTGTAGCATGGTTAAGTCTTGTTGTGATAAAGCACCATATTGCTCAAAAGTTGATACGTCAAACAATACATCACCATCTGCAGCAACATACGCATGGCCTTTGGCAATTAGACGCTCAACCATCGCGATGATTTCATCCATATGGTTTGTTACTGTAGGCTCAACATCTGGACGCAGCATATTTAAGCTGTCGAAATCTTCATGCATGGCTTTAGTCATACGAGTCGTTAAGTCATTAATTGACTCACCATTTTCGTTAGCACGCTTAATGATTTTGTCATCAACATCTGTGATGTTACGAACATATTTTAAATCGTAACCGATGTGGCGTAGGTAACGCACAATCACGTCAAAACCAACGAAAGTACGAGCATGACCGATGTGACAGTAATCATAAATGGTGATACCACACACGTACATGTCGATTTTGCCATCAACAAGGGGTTTAAACTGCTCTTTTTGTCGCGTAAGTGTGTTGTAAATTTGTACCATTTATAAAATGTCCTTAACGGTGTTTTGAGATTCTCTATGGTAACACTTGCAAAGCCGCTGCTCTAGCGCTTTATCAATTGAATAAGCAGTTTGTTAATCGTTTTAAACAAGCTCTTTGTTAATCAAACACAACTACTATAAAATAGCCCCATTATTAAACCTGATATAGGAAACCTCATGGTTGTACTACACACAAACTTTGGTGACATCACTATCAAGATGCACGAAAGCGATGCACCAAACACAGTTAAAAACTTCTTAGAGTATGCCAGCGCTGGCTTTTACAACGGTACTATCTTCCACCGTGTAATCGATGGTTTTATGGTACAAGGCGGTGGTTTTGAGCCGGGTATGGTTCAAAAAGAAGTAAACAACCCTATCGAAAATGAAGCAAACAACGGCCTTGCAAATAAAGTGGGCACATTAGCAATGGCACGTACGCCGGATCCACATTCAGCGACTGCGCAGTTCTTCATTAACGTTAACGACAATGACTTCTTAAACTTCAGCAGTGAAACATCACAAGGCTGGGGCTACTGCGTGTTCGCAGAAGTTGTTGAAGGTATGGACGTGGTAAACAAAATCAAAGGTGTTGCTACTGGCAGCGCTGGTTTCCACCAAGACGTACCTCTTGAAGATGTCATCATCGAAAAAGTAACGGTTAGCTAATTTAATCGTTTAGTCTTTTTAAGCGGGCCTGTTGCCCGCTTTTTTGCGAGTAACCATGAAACAAAGTTATTTTATTGCCGACCTCCATTTAACAGAAAACCGCCCAGACATCACCGCGGCATTTTTTGATTTTCTTGATAACAAGATTATTAATGATGACGTTGATGCGCTGTATATTTTGGGTGATTTTTTTGAAGTATGGGTCGGTGATGACTATCAAACTGACCTTTCAAAGAGTGTTGCCGCACGTTTAAGCCAAGTCAGTGAAAGTGGTACTGAGGTGTTTTTTATCCATGGTAATCGCGATTTCATTATGCGAGAAGACTATGCAAAAAGCGCGAGTATGACGTTATTGCCTGAGCAAGTTGTTATTGATTTATACGGTACTCCAACCGTTATCTTGCACGGTGATGAAATGTGCACTCAAGATATTGAATACCAAAAGTTTCGTAAAAAAAGCCGTGGTTGGTGGTGGCCAAAACTAATGCTTGCTATGCCGCTTTGGTATCGTAAGAAAATTGCCCGCAACGCCCGCGAAAAATCAAAACAAAGCCAAGCTGGCAAAGCATTAGAGATTTTAGATGTGACCGAAGATGCGGTTTTAGCCATGTTTGAAAAGCATCAGGTTGCTAATATGATCCACGGTCATACCCACCGCCCCAATGTGCATCACTATAATATAAATGGTAAAACGCTAACCCGCACTGTACTGGGTGACTGGTATGAACAAGGTTCATACTTAAGAGCTACTCCTGAAAAACAAAAACTAGTCCATACGCCCTTTAAATAAGCGTATTTTTAACTATGCTGTAAACAGTAATGTTAAATACCTTCTCTGTTTATGAACCGATTAAGCCTTTTCTGTTGCTGTTTACTGTTCAGCTTTTCAGTCCACTGCCAAACTTGGCAATTGGTCACTGAACCATTCCCACCCTATTTTATTGGTGAACAACACAAGCCTGGCTGGCTTCATGAAGTGATCATCGCAGCACTGAAAACACAAAATCAAAAAGCCTCTATCGAATATACTCAATGGGCTCGAGCATTAAAACTGGCAAAACGACATAGACGTGTGGCAGTACTCGGAGCTTATTATACTGAGTTAAGAACGCGAAGCTTTATTTATTCACAACCTCTTGCGACAGCTCACACAGTACTTTTTAAACGCGCAGGCAGCGAGATAACTTTTACTGGCTCACTATATTCACTAAAACCCTATACGATTAGTAAAGGAGAAGACTATGCAGTTAGCCCAGAGTTTGAACAACACCCAGAGCTTACTGTAACAACCACTGATAGCTTAATTGATAGCTTATTACTACTAAAACATGGCCGCGTTGATTTAGTTGCAGGCACAAAAGAGGTCGCTTTGTATTGGCTCAGCAACAGCGAGCGGTTACAACAAGCAAAGCAAGTAGAAGTTGAACATATTACCCCGACTTTAGCTACGCAAAATTTACACGTGATCAGCGACAAACATCATCCCCAAGCAAAGCAATTTCAACGTAGCTTACATTTAGGTCTAAAAGCGATTGTGGCTTCAGGTGAACTAGAAGAGATTCTCCAAAGCTATGAGTTTACTGACGAGCAAACTCGTCAATTAACTCAATTATTAAGCAGAAACCTGCGCTAGTTGCGGTAATAAGAATTCAAATTTTAAGGAACTGAGCTTACTTGTGATACATAGGTACTCAAAAAAGCTTACCTAAGCTGGCACACCACTATGAAATTTAAAGTCTTCGTCAGGAGTTGATATAAGCTCAGCTTCAAGCTGACCAAAAAATTCCACACGCTCCGTGATATCAAACTCACTGATTTCTTGTGCAAGAGATAAATAGTCTTGGTAATGACGCGCTTCAGAGCGCAGTAGTGAAATATAAAAGTCACCTAAGCGCTTATCAACATGCGGGGCTAATTTAGCAAAACGCTCGCATGAGCGGGCTTCGATGTAAGCACCGATAATTAATTTATCTACCAAAGCATCAGGCTCGTAAGTTTTTACATGGCGCAGCATTCCTTTGGCATAACGACATGGGGTAATGCTTTTATATTCAATGCCGTATTCATCCATGATCTCAAGCACTTGATAAAAGTGATGAAGCTCTTCTTTTATAAGCATCACCATTTTATCGATAAGGTCTTGCCCGTAAGGTGAATTCGATTTTGGGATCATTGATTTAGTCAGCTTGTTTTTATCTGCAAGCTCTCGCCAATCACCTTCACGCTTATAAACAAGCGTTTCAAAGGGTTTTAACCACTCAAGCAACGCATCACTACTTTCTTTATCAACTGCATACTTACGAATTAAAAACATCGCAGACTGAGCTGCTTTTAATTCACAAATTAGGTGATCAATTAAAACCACATCTAAGTTTTCTTTTTTGGTTGCCGCAGCAATCCACTCATCAGGCGTTTCGCACTTTAAAAAAGAATGAATGGGCGCTAATAAATCAGAATAAGGCACTGAATAACTTCTCATCAAAAATCTTAATTCGATTTTATCACATAAATTAGCCCGCATTCCATGACCCACATCAGTGCAAAGTAATTTTCTATATGCACTAAAGAGTTACATTTAATCGGCTATATCGATTATTTCAGCTTCTTGACAAGATTTAATTACTGAACCATAACTTAATCAAAGCTGTACAAAAATAAAGCAGCTCATATTCCTTTTTTACAGGGGCAATAATTATGATTCTAAACCACTTATGGGGCTTATACGCTCACCCACTCGAAGAATGGCAGACAATTGATAACCGTCACGAAAGCTTGCGCTATAGCTTATCGCACATTTTATTAATTGCTTGTATCCCTTCACTCATGGGCTACTATTCATCAGTTTATTTGGGCTGGAGTATTGGCGCAGGTGAAGCAGTATATCTAACCCATGATAGTGCATTACTTATCGCGGTTGCGATGTACTTTGCACTAATTGCGGGCGTGTTTGCACTTGCATACTTAGCTCATTGGATGGCAGTGACCTTTGGTGCAAAACCCACCTTTACACAAACCCTAGAACTTGCTGCGTATACAGCCACGCCAGTATTTATGTCTTCATTTGCGGCATTCTTACCTGAGCTATGGTTTGTGGTGTGTGTAGGTCTTGTAGCACTGGCCTACTCAGTTTACTTGCTCTATACAGGAGTGCCAATTTTAATGCATATTCCTGAAGAGCGAGGTTTTATCTATGCCAGTTCAGTAGTCACGTGCGGGCTGATTTTATTGGTAATTATTTTAGCTGCGACAGCTATTTTATGGACTAACGGAATTGTCCACCCTATGTTTACTTGAGTTCATTGTTGTTTTCCTTTCTTTCCATAAACAAAAAAGGAGCTGTAAAGCTCCTTTTTTATACCAATCAAATCAAGGCTGATTAATCAGCACTGTTCTCTTCTTGATTGTGCAACTCTAAACTCGCTGACATGGCGTTTTCACGGGTTGATTTCGCTGAATCATTACGTAAACGGTCAATGTGGTTTAGGTAATCTTGGTCGATATCACCGGTGATGTATTGACCATCGAATACTGATGTTTCAAAACGGGTGATTTCTGGGTTTTCTTGGCTTACTGCTGAGATTAAGTCATCTAGCGATTGATAGATAAGACCATCTGCACCAATGCTGGCGTTGATATCTTCAACTTCACGGCCATGAGCAATTAGCTCAGCTGCCGATGGCATGTCGATACCATATACGTTCGGGAAGCGAATCTCTGGCGCTGCTGATGCGAAGTAAACGTTCTTCGCACCTGACTCTCGGGCCATTTCAACGATTTGCGCTGACGTTGTACCACGAACAATTGAGTCATCAACAAGTAATACGTTTTTACCTTTGAACTCACGGTCAATGGCATTCAGTTTTTGACGAACTGACTTCTTACGCATTTCTTGACCTGGCATGATAAACGTACGGCCAATGTAGCGGTTTTTAACAAAACCTTGGCGGTATGGCAGGTTAAGAGCTGATGCAATCTCTAGTGCTACGTCACATGATGTTTCTGGGATTGGAATAACCACGTCGATGTCTTTGTCAGCCCATTCACGTGCGATTTTCTCACCTAACTTAGTACCCATGTTTACACGTGTTGCATAAACAGACATACGGTCAATTGTTGAATCTGGGCGCGCAAAGTAAACAAACTCAAAGATACACGGCGAGTAAGTTGCTTTTTCAGCACACGCTTGCGAGAAAAGTTGACCATCTTCAGTTACGTAAATTGCTTCACCTGGTGCAACGTCACGAACAAACTCAAAACCATCTGTTTTTAAAGCAACGCTTTCTGATGCAAACATGTACTCAGTACCATTTGCAGTTTCACGCTTACCAAATACTAATGGGCGAATACCGTTCGGATCACGAAACGCAACAATACCGTGACCGATGATCATTGCAATCGTTGCATAACCACCGGTTACTTTATTATTCACTTCAGTAATCGCAGTGAAGATATCTTCAGCATCAAGTTTTAGCTTATTAGATTTGCTTAACTCATGCGCCACGATGTTAAGTAAAATTTCAGAGTCAGATGTTGTATTAACATGACGGCGAGCTTCTGAAAATAATTGCTGCTTTAATGCTTCTGCGTTTGTTAAGTTACCATTGTGCGCAAGTGCGATACCAAATGGCGAGTTAACATAGAAAGGTTGCGCTTCAGACGAGCTAGAAGAACCAGCTGTCGGGTAGCGAACATGGCCAATACCAATTGTACCTTGCAGACGTTTCATATGACGTGTATGAAATACATCTTTTACAAGGCCATTGGCTTTACGTAAGCTAAACGTGTTGTTTTCAATGGTAATGATGCCAGCTGCATCTTGACCGCGGTGTTGCAAAACAGTTAAGCCGTCATATAACGCCTGATTAACAGGAGAAGTTCCGACTATGCCAACGATACCACACATTAAATTTATCCTCGCCGATTAACGGTTTACAGAATTTAAAAAGCTCGAGTTGTTTTCGAGGTACGAGAAGAACCACTCAACAACAAAGCCAAATTCTGGAATCAAAATAGAGTTGCCCCACCAATGCGTATTAGGTGCACCGGTAAAAGCATCAAGAAAGAAGAGTAACGCGCTTACGACCAACACGCCACGAAGAGCACCAAACACTATGCCGAAAACACGGTCTGTGCCAGATAAACCAGTACGTTGTACAAGTTCACCTAAAATATAGTTTAGTAACCCACCCAACAGGAGTGTCGCAAAGAATAATATGGCTATTGCGGCTGCATTTCTTAAAAGGGGTTCTGAAATACTTGTTAGGAAGGATGCTAAATATTGGTAAAACAAACTAGAGATGATAAATGCGCCAGCCCATACAGCTAATGACATTGCTTCTTTTACAAAGCCACGTATTAAGCCGATGATAGTGGATAGTGCAATAATGCCAAGTATGGCGTAATCAACCCAGATCATAAGAACCAACTAGTCGTTAATTTGGGGCGCATTCTATAAGAGGTATACTCAAAATGCCAGATCATTTTGTAATTTCAAACTGAGTAACTTTGCCGTTTAACTTGGTTAACTGCTTTAACTCAGGAAGCTTACTTTCTAACTCTTTCTTGCTAAGTGAAGGACCTACAAAGACTTTTGTCAGTGTGCCGTTCGGGGTTTTGATTGGACGCGTAAAGGTTTTGAAACCATTCGCTTTTAATTTTTCTTGCAGTGATTTCACATTAGGTGCGTGAGAAAAACTACCCAGTTGAATAACATAAGCCATTTGTGTGAGGTTTTCTTCTGGCTTACGGGTTGGTTCAGGGGCTTTAGCGACTGGCTTGGCAGGCTCTTGCACTGCAACTTTTGGCTCAGCTTTGTTAATTACCGGCTCATCGATAGAAGCTTCAACCATTTGCGGCGCAGTATCAATTTGCTGGGTTTCATTTGCGACAAGATCAGCGTCGTTTGCTTGCGTATCTTCAACCGGAATTTGCGAAGGTTGCTCAGCAGAGGCGACTTTATTATCAATCACCTCTTGCAAGTCTATCGTAGTGAACTCAGGGCGTTCAGGAATAGCTTTAAAGCCTTCTTTATAATGAACCTTCTCACCATCCAAAATGTTTGGAATGAAGACAATAGCCGCCACAACCACAATCGTGGTGCCTACTAAGCGATTAATAAACCCTGCGTTCACCGATTTCCTCTCTATTTTTTAAAGTAATTGATGGCTGCAGCCACAGTTATAAACGAACCGAACACAATCACTAACGTGTTTTCATCAACATTTGGTAATAACGTATCTAGCGCAGTTTCAACACTCTCATAGTGCGTACTAGGCGCTGTTGATGTGGTTTCGGCTAGTGCTTTAGCAAGATTCTCAACTTTATCGCCGCGAAAACAATCTAAACTTGCTAACGACCACTGGTCAACAACATTTGCCACGGCTGACATAGCAGCCACCTTATCTTTATCTGCAAGCATAGCGACTAATGCATGAATTTTAAACCCTTGATCTTTATACACGCTTAATTTGCGTGCCAAATATCGAGCTGACTCAGGGTTATGCGCAACATCGGTAAAAATAAGCGGCTGCTCACTTAACTGCTGAAAGCGCCCTTCTACAGTCAGATTCGCTAAGCAATCACGCACTTGTTGCTCGCTTGGTAGTAGCTCAAGCTTTGCAAGTAAGGTCAACGCGGTTGCTGCATTTTGACAAGGGATAGCAGGCTTAGCTAAGCGCCAATCTTTACCTTGGTACTGCCAGTTAAAGCCTTCACTGTCTTCTGTGAATATGAAGTCACGGCCTGATAACACCATATCAGCGTTAATTTCATTACCATAATCAGTCACTGTATGCGGAATCGCTAAATCGCCAACAATAGCTGGTGTGTTGGTACGGAAAATACCGGCTTTATCGTAACCAACAAGTTCTCGAGTATCACCTAGGTATTCTTTATGGTCTAAATCTATGGTGGTGATCACACAAGCATGTGGATTCACGATATTAGTCGCATCAAAACGGCCACCCAGCCCCACTTCTAGCAGCACATAATCAACGGCGTGACGTTTGAAAATAGCCAGTGCACCTAGGGTACCGTACTCAAAATAAGTAAGCTGCGTGTCACCACGGCCTTTTTCAAGCATATCGAATGCATCAACATGGAATTGATCGTCAAGCTCATGGCCGTTAATACGTACGCGCTCGTTGTAACGAATAAGATGCGGCGAAGCATAAGTACCGACACTGTAGCCCTGTGCAAGTAATAAGCTTTCTAGGCAACGGGCTGTGGTCCCTTTACCGTTGGTACCTGCAATGAGGATTATTTTGCTTGATGTATCGAGTAAGCCGACTTGGTTTGCCACGCGTTCTACGCGTTCTAAACCCATTTCGATATTAGCAGGATGGACACTTTCTAAATAACAAAGCCAATCATCAAGGCTTGATGATTGGCTAGGAAGGATTTCTGTCATAGCGTTTAATCAGTTAAGCTGAAATTTACGCTACTCTATGCTCTTGTTCAGTAGAAGGCAAGTTCATAAATTTCGCTAAGATACGTGCAAGGGTGTCACGCATTTCACGACGGTCAACAATCATGTCGATTGCACCATGCTCTAGCAAGAATTCACTGCGTTGGAAACCTTCAGGAAGCGTTTCACGTACTGTTTGCTCAATTACGCGAGGACCCGCAAAACCGATAAGCGCTTTAGGTTCAGCAACGTTTACATCACCAAGCATTGCCAGTGATGCAGATACACCACCCATTGTTGGATCAGTTAATACTGAAATAAACGGTAAGCCTTTTTCGCTCATTTTTGCAAGTGCAGCACTTGTTTTAGCCATTTGCATTAATGACATAAGAGCTTCTTGCATACGTGCGCCGCCTGATGCAGAGAAACAAATAAGTGGCATGTCGTGCTCTAAACATTGATCTACAGCTTCAACAAAACGAGCACCTACTACTGACGCCATTGAACCACCCATAAACGAGAACTCAAAAGCAACAGCAGCAACAGGAATGCCTTTTAGGCGGCCTTTCATTGCTACAAGTGCGTCTTTCTCACCGCTTACTTTTTGTGCTTGGGTAATACGGTCAGAGTATTTTTTAGAATCTTTAAACTTTAATACGTCTTTTGGTTCGTGCTCTGCACCAATTTCTTGGCGGTCAGCATCATCTAAAAAGTTTTCAAGACGTTTACGGCCACTTAAACGCATGTGGTGATCACACTTAGGACACACGTTGAGTGCTTTTTCTAATTCTGCTTTATATAAAATTGAATCACAGTCTGTACACTTAGCCCAAACCCCTTCAGGGATTTCTTTACGACCTGACGATTTAGTCGTTTTAGGTAAGATTTTTTCTAACCAACTCATTTGCAACTCTCTTAATGCTGTTCTGTGTCGCAGTCTGTTTAATTGGAAACACTCGCTTGTGTTTCTGATAACAAATAAACAGACAGATTTTTTCAATTAAAACATGAATTACCCGCTGACGATATAAAAAACTGGTCTTAGTAGTAGTCTACTAAAGTCTAACCGTCTGAATCAGGTAAAAACAAAGGCCCTAATGGTGTTTTAGGAATGCCAAAATGTTCAGGGTAATCCACGTCAACTAAGTAAAGGCCAGCGGCTTTTGCTGTTGCACTTGCCTTAGCGCGCTCTTTTAAATCAAGTAATTCTTTTAACCACACAGGTTCATGCTTATGTAAACCTATGTCCATCAAACACCCGGTGATGTTTCGTACCATGTGATGTAAAAACGCATTGGCTTTGATATCAATGATCACATAATCACCTTGGCGTTTTACCGATAAATGGTGAATAGTACGATTTGCTGTATTTGCTTGGCAGTGTAGTGCTCTAAACGAAGTAAAGTCATGCTCACCTATTAAATACTGACAGGCTTCTTGCATTTTAGTTTCGTCTAATGGGTGATGAAAATGGGTCACCCCTTCACTCATGATAGCGCCGCGATAGGTGTAATTATAAATCACATAGCGATAACGACGCGCTGTGGCACTAAAACGAGCGTGAAAGTCTTCGCTTACAGGCTTGGCAAAGCGAATAGCAATATCCTTTGGCAGTAAGGTATTCATACCCATCGTAAACGCGACCATTTCACGCTCAGCGTGAGTATCAAAATGGATCACCTGCCCAGTGCCATGTACACCCGCATCGGTGCGGCCTGCACAAACAATTTCGACTGGATGATTACAAATACGCGACAACGCCGTTTCTACTTCTTGTTGTACGCTATTGACGTGTGATTGACGTTGCCAACCACTGTAACGCGCGCCGTTGTACTCTACTCCAAGTGCTACTCGCATAATGCTCTATTTACCTACTGTACTAAATGACGGGGCATTTTATGCGATCTACGAGCGCAATAAAAGCCACTGTCGTAGATCACATTGTTCTGGTTACTCAGATATCACACCAACTCGCTTAACTATTGTTGCGAGCTAGTATTAATCTTCTTCGATGTTATCGAGGCCCTTGGTGCCATCTTTAGCACGAAGCTTGTGGTGGATGGCTGATTTGATCAGCATATAGCCGCTAATAGGTGCGGTGATCAGTAAGAAAATTGAAATCAAAATTTCTTTCACACTGATGCCATCGTGGGTGTAGCTAAAATACACCATGGCAGCAATTAGCAGTGATGCCATGCCAAGCGTTGTTGCTTTAGTTGGACCATGCAAACGCATAAAAAAGTCAGGCATTTTCACAAGTCCGATTGAACCTATAAGAATAAAGCAACCACCAATTAATAATAAGATTGATACAATCCATTCACTCATCATTTGCTACCTTATTCAATAATATCGCCACGCAGCAGGTATTTACATACCGCTACAGTGCTCACAAAGCCAAGCATGGCGATTAATAATGCGGCTTCAAAATATAAATCGGTGCCCATGCTCATGCCATAAAGAATAATTAAAGCAATGGTATTTATGAACATAGTATCTAAAGCCAATATACGATCAGGTACCGACGGCCCAACAATTAAACGCCATAGGTTTAACAATAAAGATATGGCTATCATTGCAAAAACAATTAGAAAAACGGTATCTAGCATCGAAAAATCTCCTTAAGCGGTGCTTCGTAGCGCTGCTTAATAGTATTAATTAACGCTTGTTCATCAGCTAAGTCGAGTACATGGATCAATAAGTAGCGCTGCTGAATTTCTTCGCCCTCTTCGAGTGATTCAGGAATAGGATAAACCTCTGCGCTCACAGTACCTGGTGTTAAAGATACTGTGCTTGCCAATATAGTGATTGGCATTTCATGACTTAAATCCAATGGTACTTTGATAAAACCTGGGCGTAACTTTTTCGTTGGCCCAAGGATCAACAGAGCAACTTGTAAGTTAGCAGTGACAATATCGTACAGCACTAACAATAAGTGCCTAAACGCAAGGCCCGGCCTTACAATAAGCGGCTGTGGATCACGAAATGGGAATGTGATCCACGGAATAGTAATAGCAAAAAATGCAGCTAAAAACAGGTGTCCTGGCGACACACTGTTATTTAACAACAGCCATACAATGAATAATAAAACACTGCGAAATGGTGTTGGCAACCAACGAAAGCGAGCTTCTAAACGCATTATTGGCCTCCTTGTAATACAGCGTTGATGCTAGTGTTGATATCAAACAACTGCTCTGATGTTGCTAACATATAGTCTGAAATCGGTCCTGCAAATACAACCATTAATGGTGAACACGCAAGTAATGCAACTACAGCTATCACTTTAACAGGGTGTGCTTTAGTGCCTTCAATTGCTTCACTATCTTTATGGGTGTGATCCCAAAATAAGCTGGTACCGGCTCGTGAAACCGCCACTAATAACGCTAAACTTGAAACTAGATATATTGGCCAAAACAACATGGCTTTTTCGCTATCTAGCGTGCTCTTTAAAATCCATACTTTGCCGACAAAGCCAGATAACGGTGGCATACCAACAACAGCAAGCGCAGCCACTACAAAACAAGTACCAAGTAAATATGGCTGTGCAACGGCTCGCCCTGCGACTAATCGGTCGGCAACTTTACCGCGCTGTTGAGCAATTAAATCAGCAATTAAGAATAGTGCTGCGCAAATAATGGTTGAATGCACTAAGTAGTAAAGTAATGCCGCGGTTGCAGCAACATTTTGAATCGCAACCAATGCCACTAAAGTACCGACAGATACAACCACCAGATTCGCAATAAGCTTTCTAAAATCTTGACTCGCTAATACACCAATACCACCCATTACTATGGTCGCTAGTGCTAAGCCCCATAACCAAGGCTGTGCCATATGAGCAAGCTCACCAGCATTATCACCAAATATTACGGTATACACGCGCAGCATGGCATACACACCGACTTTGGTCATAATCGCGAATAATGCAGCAACTAATGGCATTGCACTGGCGTAGGTATTCGGTAGCCATAAATGTAACGGTAATAACGCGCCTTTTAACGCAAATACCACGATTAACAGCAAGCCACCTATTTTAGCAAGGTAAACATCGTCACCCGTCAGCTGTGGTACTTTTTGCGCTAAATCAGCAATGTTCAATGTGCCTAGCACACCATAAAGTACACCCAGCGCAATCAAAAATACGCTTGAACCAATCAGGTTTAAAATGACGTATTGCAGTGCAGCTCGGGTGCTATGTTTATTGCCGGCATGCATCAATAATGAATACGAAGCAATCAACAGCACTTCAAAAAATACGAACAGGTTAAATACATCGCCCGTTAAAAAGGCGCCATTTACACCTAACACTAAAAAGTGCACTAACGGATGAAAAAAGCTCCCTTTTTTATCATCGCCTGCACAGCTATAAAGCACCACAACTGCACCAAGGAAACTGGTAAGTAGCACCAATAGCGTTGCTAGTCTATCGGCAACCAGCACGATACCAAATGGTGCAGACCAATCACCGATTGCGTAAACAAGCGGTGCGGTATTATTAACGTGGAATAATAAATAAGCACTGACCAAGAGTGTGACAATCGACAAAATAACCGACGAAACACGGCGGATATGTAAGTTTTTTCCACATGGCGGCATGAGTAAAATAACGCCTGCCAACATCGGAATTAAAATCGGTAAAGAAGCTAAATGCTGAATCATTTTTGCTCCTTCGATGATTTAACAAGATGGCCATCAACATGGTCATTACCCAAGTCAGCACGGCCACGAATCGCTAAAATAACCACAAAAGCGGTCATCGCAAAGCCAATTACAATGGCGGTTAAAACCAGTGCTTGAGGGAGTGGATCGGCATACTCACTACCTGTACCAAGTACAGCGGCTTTGTTAATAGTTAAGCGACCTGAAGAGAATAAAAACAGGTTAACTGCATACGACAACATAGTAAGGCCTAGTACCACTGGGAAGGTACGAGCCCGCAATATTAAGTAAATTCCGCATGCAACCAGCACGCCGACGCATGATGCGTACAATACTTCCATTAAATATTTACCTCTTGCTTGGGTGTATCAGCAGTTAATTTACCTAAACTTGCTAAAATCATCAGCGTTGCACCTACAACAGTTAAATACACACCTAAATCAAATACGATAGCACTAGCAAGTTCTGTCTTGCCGACTAGCGGAATATCAAAATAATCAAACCAGGTTGTTAGGAATGGACGTTCAAAGAACCAACTTCCAATACCTGTAAATAATGCAATAGCAATACCTGACGCAATAATCTTACGATAATTCACGTCAAATCTGTCTGCAATCCAGTGCGAACCATTTGCCATATATTGCAAAATAAATGCAATCGCGGTAACCAGTCCTGCAATAAAGCCCCCACCTGGTAAGTTATGACCACGTAAGAAAATATACGCAGACACAAGTAATGCAAGTGGTAACAAACTTTGTGAAATGCTCGACAGTAGAATTGGATAACGCTCTCTTGCCCATGGGCGCCCTTCACTATCACTTGCTGGCATAAACAGCGGCAAGTTAATAAGAAGCTTATAAATACCTAACGCAGCAATACCCAATACGGTAATCTCACCTAGGGTATCAAAACCCCTAAAGTCAACGAGGATAACGTTTACAACGTTAGTACCACCACCGCCAGTTTTTGCATTAGCAACAAAGAAGTCAGAAATTGACTCAAGTGGTCTTGTCAGCAGTGCATAACAAATACTCGCCACGACCACACCAATTGCCGATGAAATACCTAAATCACGCAGAATACGCAGTGAGCTTGACTCTTTCGGAGTACGCTGTGGTAAAAAGAACAGTGCAAGCATCAGTAGCATTACGGTAACAACTTCAACCGTTAACTGAGTCAGCGCTAAATCTGGCGCAGAAAATCGAGTAAATGCAACAGACACCATCAGGCCTACGATTGAAATCATAATCAAAGATATCATTCGTGAGCGGTGCCAAATAACCGTTGCCAGCGCACCTATTATTAGTAAGCCGGCACCAATAGCATTATGGAAATCGATTGGCGTTAACTCACTTGCTCCTGCTAACTGGCGCATTTCAAATAAAGGCCAGCCCGCACACATAAGCACCACAGCAATCATCACAAAGGCATAACGCTGTAACGAGCCATTTTCGATTCGTTTAACCTTTTCTTGTGACCACTTAATTAAGCTATATAAACCACGCTCAAAGCCTTTCTTGGCATTCAAAGTTGGCAATGAAGCTTGGAAGTGGAACAGGTGCTTACGCTGCACATAAATCATCACGCCCACGCTTGTAGCAATAAAGCTCATTAACAGTGGTAAATTAAAGCCATGCCATACTGATAGCTTATAATCTGGGGCTGCATCGCCAAGCACTGCATAAGACGCCGAAGCTAAAATATCACTTACTGCAAAGTGCGGGAACATACCGACGAGTAAACATAGCACAACCAAAATTTCGATTGGTACACGCATATAGCGTGGTGGCTCATGGGGCTGTTTTGGCAAATCGATTGGGTCGCCGTTAAAAAACACGTCGTGAATAAAGCGTGCTGAATACGCGACAGAGAGTGCACCAGCAATCGTTGCTAACACTGGAATTAACCAAGACATAGAGCCAAGCACTTGCTGATGCAGTGTTTCGGCAAAGAACATCTCTTTCGATAAGAAACCATTTAACAGTGGCACGCCCGCCATGGCTGCCGCTGCTACCATAGCTAGTGTGGCGGTATACGGCATAAATCGCCACATACCATTTAGTTTACGCATATCACGGGTGCCAGTTTCATGGTCAATGATACCCGTTGCCATAAATAACGACGCTTTAAAGGTTGCGTGGTTAATGATGTGGAAGATAGCAGCCACTGTAGCAAGCTCAGTGTCTAAACCAAGCAGTAAGGTAATTAAACCTAAATGGCTGATTGTTGAATAAGCCAGCAAGCCTTTTAAATCATGCTTAAATAACGCGATATAAGCGCCAACCAATAAAGTCGCCAGACCCGTCATTGCCACTAAGATAAACCAAGTATCTGTGCCTGAAAGCGCAGGATAAAAACGCGCTAATAAAAAGATACCTGCTTTAACCATGGTTGCAGAGTGTAGGTAGGCACTGACTGGTGTCGGTGCCGCCATCGCATGTGGTAACCAAAAATGAAATGGAAATTGTGCAGATTTAGTAAATGCACCTAAAAGCACTAATACCAGCGCAGCTTCATAAAGTGCATGAGATTGAATAAGTGCTTTGCTTGCTAAGATAACATCAAGATTATAGCTACCAACAATATCACCAATCAGTAATAAACCTGCTAGTAACGCAAGACCACCGGCACCGGTAATAGCAAGTGCCATGCGTGCGCCTTTGCGAGCTTCTGACTTATGCCACCAATAGCTAATCAATAAGAACGAGCTAATACTGGTGAGCTCCCAGAAAAACCACAGCTGGATCACATTATTCGACATCACGATGCCGACCATTGCGGTCATAAATAGCATTAAATAGCAGTATAGCTTTGGCATTGAGTCGCTACTACTCAAGTAATAACGCGCATAAAAAATCACCAGGGTACCGATACCCAAGATCATATATAGAAAGAGTAACGTTAAACCATCAAGTCGAAACGAGACTTGCATGTTTAAAAGAGGGATCCACTCAGCAGTGTAGCGAATTGTTTCGCCAGAAAAGACTGCAGGGGTATACGAAAATACAATTCCAAGGGCAATCAAAGGCGCTAACATGGTCAAAGCAGTGCTTTGGTTACGTGTTAGTTTTGAAGTGCAGGATGAAATAACACTGCCGATTAAGGATAACAGGGGTATCCAGAGCAAAGTCATAATTAGGAGCCTTTTAGTGTCATAAGAATATCAATACCGCTCTAGTTTTAATTAGTTGCGTACTGTTCATTTGGATGGTTAAAAGTTGGCTTAAAAAAAGCTTACAATGCGTATAGTTATACTGATCAGGTGCTATTTTGTCTATAGGAGACACACCTATTCGCACAACATTTAACCACTTTGCATACTAAAATAGCAATAAATAGACGATTAGTCAGAAAATTTATGCTCTTTGGAAGCTGTTGTAAACACTGGCTTTAAGCCTAAAAAGGCAAAATATTCAGAAAACCGAATCGGCTTTGTTAAGGGCTGGTTAATTTGTTTTTGCCAAAGCTCTCGGTATTGCTCAGACAGGCTCATAGTTTGGTATTGCATTATTGACCAATTAGGGCTTGGTTTATAGGCTTTTTTGTTGCTACAAGCGATACTTTTTTGCCACCCTTTTGGCGGAGAAACCTCATTTGCAATAAATAGATTTGGCGCAACTAGCCCCTGTTGATTACACAGCCACTGTTGTTTTTGCTCTGCTAAAACATATTCATCTTCAAAACCATTAAAATGCATTAGCTCATGTAGAAATACCGCGTAGGATTGCGATGAATTAATATGCATAATCCCGCCAAGCACATTAGCAGCCCCTTGCTTTGACATCATCACAATAAAGTCAAAACCTTCAGGCCATGAATACTCAGCCGCATTTTGCCAGTTACATTCAAGCGCCCCATCGTTGCCATCACAGCTAAACTTATCGGCAACATAAACAACCTCAGTAAAACAAAAGCTGCCTTTTGCAGGCTCAGGCGCTTTACTGTATTGCTGCTTATACTGCTTTAAAGTATCAATGCCTTTGTAATGATCTGTCATCATTAAAACATTAAATTGGCACTGACTGCTTGCCTGTACACTTGATGTTGATAAGGCTAATTGCTGTTGCTGCGCATAAGCTGGGTCAATTTGAGCTGGCGGCATTTGTTGCTGCAACAGCCAAGCTTGCTTGGCATCTCCGTCAGGTAACTTGCCAGCTTTACCTAGGTAACTTATATCGAGCCACTGGTTTGCTCTAACTAGCTGCTCCGCTAAGGTTTGTTGCTGCGCTGAAGTGAATTTAGCAAAGTAAGGCTGCCACCATAATTTTGCTGCGTTGTAATCTAGTTGCTGCAAAAATCTGAGCGCAAGCTGATACGCAGCATTACTATCATTTAGCTTTGCTAACTGGCGAAGCTGTGAGTTTCGCAGCACTAAATGCTGCAAATTAATGGCGCTGGGCGCCAAGTGATAGATAGCCGTTGCTTGTGAAGGAGTGGTATTTGCATAAAAAGCGTAAGCGGGAATAAAACGAGACACTGAGCTTGAAACAAAACCCAAGCTCAGCAATAGAATAACAGTAAAAAAAACCTTAGCTTGCGTTTTCACCAGCCATTAACTCAAGCTCTAAGCGGGCATATTTGTATTCAACAAACTCATGCACATTGGTGGCAAGTGCAAGTCTAAAGTAATCGGCAGCAAGGTAGTTATCACCCGCCGCTTGATGCATCTTCGCTAGGTAGAAATAAGCTTCGCATAAGCGGTGCGCATACTCTTGCTCTGAAGTCACCCCTTCAATAATGCCAGATAAAAACTCAAACTCACTAATGTCACCTAAATAAAGTGCCAACAGTTGGTAACCCCATTGAGACTCATCAACACCCTGCGAGTTAGCTTTTAAATCAACTAAGGCCTGCGCTTTATCAGCTTCTGATTGAGCTAAATAAAGCCATAGCACTCGATAAGGGTCGCTTGGTGAACGATTTAAAAACTGCTGTAAATCATCTTGTGCGAGTGATGGACGATCACCATAGTAAAGGGCAATACCACGATTTAAATAGGCATACTCATGCTGCTCGTTAAGCTCAAGTGCCGAATCAAAAAACTCATAAGCTTGTTCATACTGCTGCATTAGTGTGTGATGAATGCCTAAGAAGTTATACACCTCTGCTAGGTCTGGTTTAAGCTTAATCGCACGGTTAAAGTCAATACGCGCCAAGGTCGACATACCTAAGCTGTCAAATAATACACCGCGATCGTAATAAAGTTTGGCTTGTTGCTCGGCACTTAAATCAGCACGATTTAGTAGTTCAGAATAGCGAGCAATCGTAATTTCGTTACGAAAATCAGGCGCTAATGGTGCGGTAAAAGGCACATTAACAATAGGGACTGACTCAGGTTGTGAAGTTGTTTGACATGCACTTAAAGAAAAAATAGCCACAGCGGTCAATGCTAAGTGTTTAAAAATCATTAAATTCCTTAATACCTGAATTCTCTGTAGACAAAAGCGAAGCGGATAGGTTTCATTAAAGCATAAAAAAAGGGGCTAAACAGCCCCTTTTTCTTATATCCAGCAAATAACTGGTTATTCAATCATCATTAAGCGTCTTTAGACTCTTCTGCTTTTTCTTCAGCAGCTGGTTCCATTGCTTCTTTGATGCTTAGACGTACACGACCTTGGCGATCTACTTCAAGAACTTTAACTTTAACTTCTTGGCCTTCGCTTAGGTGGTCAGTTACGTTGTTAACACGCTCTGTGCTGATTTGTGAAATGTGCACTAGACCGTCTTTACCCGGAAGGATATTAACGAACGCACCAAAATCAACGATACGTACAACTTTACCAGTGTAGATAGTACCTACTTCTAGCTCAGCAGTTAATTGCTCGATACGCTTGATTGCATCGTTTGCGCTGATGCCATCAGTTGCAGCGATCTTGATTGTACCGTCATCTTCGATTTCAATCGTTGTGCCAGTTTCTTCAGTAAGTTGACGGATAGTTGCGCCACCTTTACCGATAACTTCAGCAATTTTCTTCGCAGGGATTTGCATTGTGTAGATGCGAGGTGCGAATTGAGATAACTCTTCAGAAGGTGCTGCAATCGCTTCGTCCATAACACCTAAGATGTGTAGACGTGCTGCTTTCGCTTGTTTAAGAGCGATTTGCATGATTTCTTTAGTGATACCTTCGATCTTGATATCCATTTGTAGTGCAGTGATACCGTTTGAAGTACCCGCTACTTTAAAGTCCATGTCACCTAAGTGATCTTCATCACCTAAGATATCTGAAAGAACAACGAAATCGTCGCCTTCTTTAACTAGACCCATCGCGATACCAGCAACAGATGCTTTGATTGGTACACCTGCGTTCATAAGTGCTAGTGACGTACCACATACTGATGCCATAGACGATGAACCGTTTGATTCAGTGATTTCTGAAACAACACGGATTGAGTATGGGAAGTCAGTAAGTGTAGGTAGTACCGCAGCAATACCACGCTTAGCTAGGTTACCGTGACCAATTTCACGACGCTTAGGAGAGCCTACAAAACCTGTTTCACCTACGCAGAACGGAGGGAAGTTGTAGTGAAGCATGAAGTGATGCTTGTTAGTACCTGTTAAGTCGTCGATTAACTGTGAATCACGCTCAGTACCAAGCGTTGCAGTTACAAGTGCTTGCGTCTCACCACGCGTGAAGATTGCAGAACCGTGAGTACGAGGTAAAACACCCGTCATTACGTCTAGTGCACGAACCATATCTGGTTCACGACCATCGATACGTTTTTCACCAGCGATGATACGGCCACGAACGATTTCTTTTTCTAAAGAACCGAATAGTTTGCCAACTTCTTGCGTATCTAGCTCTTCGCCTTCAGCAAGTTCAGCTGTTAATGTAGCAACCACTTCTTCTTTCGCTGCACCTAGTGCTTCTTTACGCGCTACTTTGTCAGTGATGCGGTATGCTTCACCTACTTTATCAGCAGCAATTGCAGAGATTTTCTCAGCAAGTGTTACGTTTTTCTCTGGTGCAGTCCAATCCCAAGCAGGCTTACCAGCTTCAGCTTTGAACTCGTTGATTGCGTTGATGATAGCTTGAGATTGCTCATGACCATAAACAACCGCACCTAACATTACGTCTTCAGATAGTGTTTCAGCTTCTGATTCAACCATAAGTACTGCGTTATCAGTACCAGCAACTACTAGGTCTAATTGGCTTTCTTCAAGCTCAGCGAGTGTTGGGTTAAGTACGTATTCACCGTTGATGAAACCAACACGTGATGCACCGATAGGACCATTGAATGGAATACCAGAGATAGCAAGTGCTGCTGAAGTACCAATCATAGCAACCATGTCAGGTTGGATTTCTGGGTTAACAGAAACAACTGTCGCGATTACTTGTACTTCGTTTACGAAGCCGTCTGGGAAAAGTGGACGGATTGGACGGTCGATTAGACGAGCGATAAGTGTTTCGCCATCGTTAGGACGACCTTCACGCTTAAGGAAACCACCAGGGATACGACCCGCAGCGTACATACGCTCTTGGTAGTTAACTGTTAGTGGGAAGAAGTCTTGACCTGGTTGTGCATCACGCTTACCAACAACAGTAACTAATACTGAAGTGTCGCCAATGCTTGCTAGTACTGCGCCGTCAGCTTGACGAGCGATAGCACCTGTTTCTAGGGTCACAGTGTGTTGACCTAGTTGAAATTCTTTAATAATTGCTTGCACTTAAAAATATCCTTTAAATGTAAAAGCAACTCAGAGCTGTGCTCCGAATTGGTAAAAAATAGTCCATCAAAGTACCAATTACAGTACTTAATTGTGCTTATGAAAACACGATTAAGTACTACAATTGGCAATGATGTTTTTTGATATCTAAGCAGTATCCACTACCTAGGTGTGCGCTAGTATACCTTTCATGCGCGCACAAAAAAAGGGGCTAAATAGCCCCTTTTCTCGTAATCTAGTTCTTAGCGACGTAGGCCAAGCTCTTGGATTAACGCAGTGTAACGTGCAATGTCTTTACCTTTAAGGTAGTCAAGCAGTTTACGGCGTTGGCTTACTTTGCGAAGAAGACCACGACGTGAGTGGAAGTCGTGCTTGTGGCTAGCAAAGTGACCTTGAAGCTTGTTGATATCGAAAGTTAGAAGTGCAACTTGTACTTCAGGTGAACCAGTGTCGCCTTCAGCGCGTGCAAATTTAGCGATGATTTCAACTTTTTCTTGATTGCTTAGTGACATAGTAACTCCAAAAATTAATTTAAATTGTGTTTTAGCCGATCACTAATTCAGCCAAAACGATTGAGCGGGGCGTATTCTACCCAGCTTTGCTCATAACTACAAGGTAATCTTTACTCAGGCAGTTGATTTGATAAGCCGCGCTTTGATTTTAAGTGGCCGTCTTTATGACGCTCACCAGTACCAATGAACACCCCATCAGCCATTACCTTTACCACACCATCTGGTACAGGCTTACCAATCACCACTGTTTGACCATGACTAAATGCCACTCCCTGCTCTTGAGTGATCTCAATCACAGGTAAATCAACCAAAGCAGTATCCATTGGCAGTAATAGCTCATCGAGGTAGCTTGAAGGCGCAACATCGTCTGCTTTTGCCTGCTGTAGCTTTTCTTCAAGTTGCTCAAGAGTAACCATTTTTTCACTTGGATAGTGGCCAACAGCACTACGATGTAACATGATGACATGCGCACCACAGCCAAGTTTTTCACCTAAGTCGTCAACAATAGTACGAATATAAGTGCCTTTAGAGACGTGTGCCGTCATTTGTACTTCGTTATTAGCTTCATCAAACTCATCAAGCGTTAAACTAAATACATTAATTTTTCGACACTTACGCGGCACTTCAATACCTTCGCGGGCATATTTATACAAAGGCTGACCTTGGTATTTAAGCGCAGAGTACATCGAAGGGTATTGATCCGACTCACCTAAGAAACTGGCAATTTGCTCAGCTAATTGTTCACGGGTGACCGATACGTCACGCGTTTCAACCACTTCACCATCTGAATCAGAGGTCGTGGTTCGCTCACCAAGTTTGGCGCGTACAACATAGGTTTTGTCAGTATCAAGCAAGAACTGGGTAAACTTTGTCGCTTCACCAAAACAAATAGGCAGCATACCCGTCGCGAGCGGATCAAGCGCACCGGTGTGGCCTGCTTTTTGTGCAAAGTAAATTCCCTTTGCTTGCTGCAATGCTTTGTTTGATGAAATACCTTGCGGCTTATTAAGTAATAAGATGCCGTCAATAGCACGACCTTTACTGCGTCTAGCCATTAGTCTTTAGTGCCTTCTTCGCTGTCATCTTCGTCTACATGCTTGGCATTGTCTTCACGAATAACTGAGTCAACCAAGTTTGAAATACGCATACCTTCCATAAGCGAGTTATCGATCACAAAACGTAACTCAGGCATGATGCGCGCACGAATACGTTTACCTAATAAAGAACGAATATAACCCGTTGCTTCATTTAAGATTTTAGCGCTTTGCTTGGCTTTATCTTCATCATCAGTATTAAACACTGTGATAAATACTTTTGCGTAAGATAAGTCGCGAGATACCTCAACCGCAGACACTGTCACCATGCCTAAGCGTGGATCTTTGATTTCGCGTTGAAGAATAACAGCAATCTCTTTTTGAATTTGCTGTGCAACACGATCAGTGCGAGAAAATTCTCTCATTTCATTTCACTCTAAAATAATAACTTATTGATGTTAAAGAATAAGTTAATTTAATTACGAATACACAAATGGGGGCTAGGCCCCCATTTAAAGCAATAACTTAAACGAAATTAAAGTGAACGTTGTACTTCAACCGTCTCGAATACCTCGATTTGGTCGCCAACTTTAACATCGTTGTAGTTCTTAACGCCGATACCACATTCCATACCGTTACGTACTTCTTGAACGTCATCTTTAAAGCGACGTAGTGACTCAAGTTCACCTTCATAGATAACCACGTTATCACGAAGTACACGGATAGGCGCGCTACGCTTAACGATACCTTCAGTAACCATACAGCCTGCGATTGCACCAATCTTCGGTGACTTGAACACGTCACGAACTTCAGCAAGACCAATGATCTCTTGCTTGAATTCTGGTGCAAGCATACCTGACATCGCTTGTTTAACTTCTTCAATCAGGCTGTAGATTACGCTGTAGTAACGTAAGTCTAGGTTTTCTGACTCAATTACTTTACGAGCTGATGCATCAGCACGTACGTTAAAGCCAACAACGATTGCGTTTGACGCCGCTGCAAGCGTTGCATCAGTTTCAGTGATACCACCTACACCTGAACCAACAATCTTCACTTTAACTTCATCAGTAGAAAGCTTAGTTAATGAATCAGCGATTGCTTCAATTGAACCTTGTACGTCAGCTTTAAGAACGATGTTAACTTCTGATACATCGCCTTCAGCCATGTTCGTAAACATGTTTTCAAGCTTCGCTTTTTGTTGACGAGCAAGCTTCACTTCACGGAACTTACCTTGACGGTAAAGTGCTACTTCACGTGCTTTACGCTCATCTTTAACTACTGTTGCTTCATCACCAGCAGCAGGGATACCTGATAGACCTAAAATCTCAACTGGGATAGACGGACCCGCAGACTTGATATCTTTACCGTTCTCATCTTTCATCGCACGTACACGGCCATATTCAAGACCACATAGTACGATATCACCTTGGTTAAGCGTACCAGACTGAACTAGGATTGACGCAACTGGACCACGGCCTTTATCAAGACGTGATTCAATTACAACACCTGCAGCCATACCTTCAGCTGGTGCAGTTAGCTCTAGGATTTCAGCTTGCATTAGTACTGCTTCAAGTAGGTCATCAATACCTAAACCTGTTTTTGCTGAGATATGAACGAATTGCGTGTCACCACCCCACTCTTCTGGGATAACGTCTAATTGTGCTAGTTCGTTCTTAACGCGATCTGGGTCGATGCCTTCTTTATCCATCTTGTTTACTGCGATGATTAAAGGAACGCCTGCAGCACGGGCGTGCTGAACCGCTTCTTTAGTTTGTGGCATTACACCATCATCCGCAGCAACGACTAGGATTACGATATCCGTTGCTTTAGCACCACGAGCACGCATTGATGTAAACGCGGCGTGGCCCGGAGTATCTAAGAACGTGATCATGTGACCATTTGTTTCAACGTGGTATGCACCAATGTGCTGTGTAATACCACCTGCCTCACCTGAAGCAACTTTTGCTGAACGAATGTAGTCAAGTGTTGACGTTTTACCGTGGTCAACGTGACCCATTACCGTTACAACCGGCGCACGAGGAATTGCTTTACCTTCTTCGCTACGATCGCTTAGTACTTTCTCTTCTAATTCGTTTTCTTTAACGATAATAACCTTGTGACCCATTTCTTCAGCTACAAGTTGTGCTGTTTCTTGGTCGATCACTTGGTTGATGGTAACCATGTCACCCATCTTCATCATCGTTTTAACAACTTCAGCACCTTTAACAGCCATACGTGATGCAAGCTCAGCAACAGTGATTGTTTCACTGATACGAACTTCGTTTTTCACGTCTGCTGTTGGTTTTTGGAAACCATGTTGTAAAGACGTTGGTGCTTTCAGCTTACCTTTCTTGCCTTTAGGACCTGTAGGCTGTTTCTCTTTTTGAGGTCCTTTTTTCTTTTTCTTACGACGAGCGCTTTGCTCTTCACGTGCATCAGATTCATCTTCTGCTTCACGTGCGTAAGTAGAAGTCGTAAGGTGGTGATCAGCGTTTTCTTCACGCTGCTTACGCTCTTCTTCTTCCTTTTTCCAGCGAGCTTCATTTTCTTCAGCTAGCTTTCTTGCCTCTTCTGCTTGACGTTTCGCTTCTTCTTCAGCTTTTCTCAATGCGGCCTCTTCTGCTTCTTTTTGCAGACGCTCAGCTTCGGCGCGATCTTGTTCAGACTTAGCACTTTGCTCTGGGGTCATCTGCTTCTGTTTCGCTTTACGCTCAGCTTCAGCTTTACGTTTAGCCTCTTCTTTGGCTTTACGCTCAGCTTCTTCTTTCGCTTTGCGCTCTGCCTCTTGTTTCGCTTTAAGCTCTTCAGCTTCTTGCTGGGCTTTAAGCTCTGCTGCTTTACGTGCAGCTTCTTCTGCAGCTAAACGCTCTTCTTCTTGCTGTTGCTCAATGGCGCTTTTCTTAACGTAAGTACGTGTTTTACGTACTTCAACTTGCACAGACTTCGCTTTACCTGTAGAGCCAGTTACGCTTAGCGTACTTTTGCTTTTACGTTGCAAAGTCATGCGAGCTGGGCCTTCTGAGCCCGTGCCGCCGTGCTGCTTGCTCAAGTGATCTAATAACGTCGACTTTTCAGACTCAGTTACCATATCACCTGCTTTTTTAGAAATACCGGCTTGTTCTAGCTGCTGTAGTAATTTATCAACAGTTGTACCAATATCTCCGGCTAGTTTTTCAACATTTACTTCTGCCATAGTGTGTAATACCTCCGTTAATAAATTACTCGTCTGCGAACCAACAAATGTTACGCGCAGCCATAATTAGCTTGCCAGCTTCTTCTTCTGAAAGTTCAGTGATGTCTACTAACTCATCAATGCCTTGCTCAGCTAAGTCTTCAAGTGTTACTACACCTTTACTTGCCATAACAAATGCAAGGTGACGCTCTAAACCTTCAAGTGCTAGAAGGTCTTCTGCAGGTTCTGCACCTTCTAAGCTTTCTTCAGTTTTAAGCGCTTTCGTTGTTAATGCGTCTTTTGCACGTGAACGTAAGATATCAACTGTTTCTTCATCTAAACCGTCAATTTCTAAGAATTCTGATGCTGGTACGTAAGCCACTTCTTCAAGTGTCGAGAAACCTTCGTTGATAAGTAATGTTGCAAACTCATCATCGATATCTAGGTACTCAGTGAATAAGTTGATTAGCTTATCTGATTCAGCTTCGTTCTTCGCACGCATGTCATCAACGGTCATTACGTTTAATTCCCAACCAGTTAACTGGCTAGCAAGACGAACGTTTTGACCATTACGACCGATTGCTTGTGCTAGGTTATCGGCTTCAACAGCGATATCCATTGAGTGTGTATCTTCGTCCATTACGATTGACGCAACTTCTGCTGGCGCCATTGCATTGATAACGAATTGCGCTGGGTTGTCATCGTAAAGAACGATATCAACACGCTCACCACCAAGCTCAGTTGAAACTGCTTGTACACGTGCACCACGCATACCAACACACGCACCTACTGGGTCGATACGTTTGTCGTTAGATTTTACCGCGATTTTTGCACGAGAGCCTGGATCACGTGCAGCTGCACGTAGTTCAATCATCTCTTCGCCAATCTCTGGCACCTCAATGCGGAAAAGTTCCATTAGCATTTCTGGCTTAGAACGCGTTACAAATAACTGCGCGCCACGAGCTTCAGGCTTAACTTCATAAAGAAGACCACGGATACGGTCACCCGGGCGGAAGTTTTCACGCGGTAACATATCATCACGGTAGATAACCGCTTCAGCATTGTTACCTAGGTCAAGTACGATAGCATCACGGGTTGCTTTTTTAACAACACCTGTTACTAATTCGCCTTGTTGATCTTTGTATTCTTCAACCACTAATGCACGCTCAGCTTCACGTACTTTTTGTACGATAACTTGCTTAGCCATTTGTGTTGTAATACGGTCAAACTTGATTGACTCAATTTGTTCTTCAACGTAATCGCCTAATTGTAGGCTTTCGTCTTCAACCTGTGCCGCTTCAAGTGTGATTTCGCTGTAAGGGTTTTCTAAAGAACCATCTTCAAGAACTTCAGCAATCTTCCAACGACGGAATGTGTCGTAATCACCTGTTTTACGATCGATTGATACGCGAACTTCAATTTCGCCATCGTGTTTTTTCTTTGTCGCAGTCGCTAATGCGAACTCTAACGCTTCAAAAATCTTTTCTTTTGGAACCGCTTTCTCATTGGAGACGGCTTCAGCAACCAATAATATTTCTTTTGCCATGGGTTATGCCTCGCTTGCCCTATTCCTTCGCACTCGAATTAAAACTTTGCGATGATGTTCGCACGTTCAATGTTACTGATCATAATCATATGCTCAGTGCCATCTGCTGAAAGTGTGATCATATCACTGCTAACTGATACTAAATCGCCTTTAAAGTTACGACGACCATCTTGCGGAAGCTTAGTACGCACGCGTACTTCTTCTCCTTGCGCCTTCTCGTAGTGATCTTGTTTGAATAATGGACGATCAACACCAGGAGACGAAACTTCCAAATCATATTCATTTGTAATTGGGTCTTCGACGTCTAAAATTGCGCTAACTTGACGACTAACGTCGGCACAATTGTCAACCGTAATCCCTGCATCGTGATCGATATAAACACGTAATGTAGAGTGGCGACCAGCTTGCACAAACTCAAGACCATGTAACTCAAAGCCTAACATTTCAACGGCCGGTGAGAGCATGGCTACTAAATCTTGCTCAAGTTTTGTCACGAAAATCCTCCATACAAACAAAAAAAGGGCATATAGCCCTGAAATACTGAGTTTAATAATGATTTAAAATCACCGCCAAGCAGATACAACAACGCCCCGAACCAAGCGGGGCGTCACACCTAAAGCATAAAACTGTGTGGCCTAGGGCCAAGCTTGGTTGCGAGTCAGTCACCTGACTAAATTAAACTAGATAGCCTAAACGCAAAACGCGCATTACCAGAATGCGCGACTTCATACAGTAAAAATTACTGTGCATACTAAGTACACTTACAATGCCTTAGCATGTATTTGGTTGCGGGAGCCGGATTTGAACCGACGACCTTCGGGTTATGAGCCCGACGAGCTACCAGGCTGCTCCATCCCGCGCCAATAGATATTAAAAGTAACTTAATATCGTTTAATCGAGTGCTAAACACCTCAATTCAATGGCGGCTATTATAAGCATGTAGCGCTCAATTAGCAACCTTCCTACATGAATTAGTTAGACTATTTTTTGCCTAAAAATTTTATGACAACCTTGTCATAAAATTTCCCATAACTGAAAATTCTCGTCTATATTTAGTCATATAATAAGAATAACCTATAGCCTTGGCTATTAAGCGATTTACTATGAGTCTATCTTCATTTCAAAAAAGACTGTTACTACAAGATATTGAATTGCTAAAACCAGATTTCCATCAGTTTACAAGCGCATATCATCGCAGTCTTAATGCTCGTCAGTTAACCATGACAGTGCCTGAGCAAGACAGCATAACTAAGCGTAGCTATATTCTTTACTGTGCGCTCAACAAAGTAGTAAGTCACCTTGATGACTTACAGCAAGTCACGCCGTTTATTCATTATTTAGCGAATAACCTGAGCTTTTTAAACGTAGCGTCAAAAGATATTGATATTCTTTGTGAGGCTTTTATTGAGACTCGTCTACTCTTTATCAAGACCTACAATAGCCATCAGCAACAAGCTTGGGAGCTGGCTATTCGTATTTTTTCTAATATTGTGAAAAGTTACTTATTTTCACACTCTACCGTGGTTTCTATTAAAACAAGACGCTTGGTTTATAAAGCTCACAATTGACTCAGTTCATTTCGAAGTCTATCAATTTGCCTTTGCTCAACAGAGATAAGTGTATTGAAGCGGCTTGTCAACGCACTCATTTTATCAACTAAAGCTTGATCACTATTTGCGTCAGCTAAGTTATTTGGTCTATGGCTAACTTGCTTTTCTAGTAGGCTAATCTGTTGGTTTAGTTGTTCGTTATAAGTATCGATCTTATTTTCATGCTCAGCGATTTGTTGCATGATTTGTTTGCTACGAATAAAGCTATCAACCTCATCGTTATTTGATAGTTCATTGAAACTATTGTTTATTCTGTTATTTTCGGCGATTAGTCTGTCAATACTTCGCTGTTCATTGTCAATAAGAACAGCATAACGCTCAGATACAGCACTCATTTGCTTTGCAATAGCGGCTTGTTTTTTTGCACCAACTAAGTTTTGTAACTGCGCATCGGACTGATTATTTAATGCTGCAATTTCATTATTCATACGAAGCTTAAAGGTATCTATTTTATTATTATGCTCAGCTATTTCTGCTGCTATTTGTTTGGTCCTGATATAGCTATCAACTTGACCAGTCGTTTGAGAATATACTGACTCAGTACTTTTTCCTTGTACAGCATTGGATAGGAAAGGGTTTTGCTCTTTTATTGTTATTAATTTAGCATCTTCCCCACATGGCAACTGACTAAACTCAACCACACCATTTTTTTCGCACTGATACACTGATGCACTCGCCGCAGTGCTTATAAATAAACATGTAGCCCAAATAATATGAGTATTAATAGTGTTAGATTTCATTTTTTGCCTTCCATAGTTATACCTTATTTATACACTAACTTTATCGATCTATCTCCTAGTTTGTTTCGTAGTTAATTCAATTATGATCCACTAAGGTTTTTAGAAGTGCAATATGCCACCCTGAGATTTATTTTTGGCGATCAACTTAATGCAAGTCATAGCTGGTTTAAAAATAAATCACAACCAGACACACTGTACGTGATTGCCGAATTGAAACAAGAAACAGACTATGTAAAGCATCATTTGCAAAAAGTGACCGCTTTTTTTGCTGCAATGGAAAACTTTGCTACAGCACTCAAAAATGCCAACTTGAACTGCCTGCATTTAACACTTGATAATACAGAAGATGATGCCACGCTACCTGAATTGCTCACCCGCTTAGCGAAGCAGTATCAATGCCAAAATATTGAGTATCAATATCCAGACGAATACCGCCTTAAAAAGCAACTTGCAGATTTTTCACAGCAGAGCGAATTTAATGTCAATGCAGTTGATTCGGAACACTTCTTGTTACCTTTTAACGATATTGACCAGCACTTTAAGCCAAATAAACCGGTAAAAATGGAGTTTTTTTATCGTGCTATGCGCAAACGTTTTAATATTTTAATGGACGATGATAACCAACCTCGTGGAGGCAAATGGAATTTTGATCAGCAAAATAGAAACAAGTTAAAACCAAGCGATCTTAAAGAAATTCCCGAACCTTTGTGCTTCGGTCACGATGTTAGCCACATCCTTAAACGGATAGAAAAGCACAAAATAAATACCTTTGGTGAGTGCAGCGATACCTTAATTTGGCCAACCACGCGCGCTGAAGCAAAGCAGTTACTTGATTTTTTTTGCGACCATTTACTGGTGCATTTTGGTCAGTTTCAAGATGCCATGACATGCCAGTCCCAGTACCAATGGTCTTTGTATCACAGCCGTTTATCGTTTGCTCTTAATACGAAAATGCTGCACCCGATGCAGGTCATCGAACAAGTGTTAACTAGCTTTGATAAGCAACCTATTGATATTGCTCAAGTTGAAGGTTTTATTCGGCAAATTCTCGGTTGGCGCGAGTATGTACGTGGTATTTATTGGCAAAATATGCCTGGTTACGCCAGCAAAAATGCCTTAAATGCAAAGCGTGCCCTACCCGACTATTTTTGGCACGGCAAAACAAACATGAATTGTATGCACCATGCCATTACACAAAGCCTGCAAACGGCTTATGCACACCACATACAACGTTTGATGATCACGGGTAACTTTTGCTTATTAACCGCTATTAAGCCTAGTGAAGTAGATGAATGGTATTTAGGTATTTATATCGATGCCATAGAATGGGTAGAAATGCCCAACACTCGGGGAATGAGCCAATTTGCTGACGGGGGATTAATTGCCACTAAACCTTATGCTGCCAGTGGAAATTACATCAACAAAATGAGTGATTATTGCAAACACTGTAGCTACAACATTAAAGAAAAAACCACTGAGGATGCTTGCCCATTCAACAGCCTATATTGGCATTTTATGTTAGAACATGAACAGCAGCTATCACAAAACCCTCGTATCGGTATGATTTATAACAACTGGTATAAGCAAGATGAATCTGTTCAGCAAGCAACTCTTAAACGTGCTAATTGGTGCTTGGATAATTTAGAAAAACTGTAATGACAAAGTACCATATTGGGTAAACTTGTTAATTAAATGTTTAATTATTTTGTCACTCTAGTGTAATCACGCTCTTTTTTAATAGCGCTGCATATTAAATAACACTTTGAGGACACAATGAAAAAAACACTTATTAGCGCAGCGTTTTTAGTTGCATGCAGCAGTAACGTACATGCGTTTAGTCAAGAAACCCACAAACGTATCGTGATTGATGCCGTTAACTACATGCAACAACACCCAAGCACAACACAATACGCTGCGTTAGTCAGCTATGCTCAGCAAAATAATATGACTGTCGCTCAGCTTGGCGAGCTACTTGGGCAAGCAGCCTATGACGTCGATGATTTTGAGGACACGTTTTTTTGTGGTGCTATTACAGGTTCTTGCGTACAAGCACCAGTTTGGGGTGCTGCAGAAAGTATTGTGAAATACACCAGTTATTGGCACTTTCAAAATCACACCCAAGGTGCTGATCAACATGGCAACGACTTTGGCGGCTACAACTATCAAAAACTAACAGTATGGGGAGCTGTTGATAATCTTGCCGCAACGTGGCTCAAAGGTGATTACCTTGATGATGGTAAAGGTGGTGAAACAGGCTGGTTCAATGCTGACTCTTCAAAATATAATAGCTATGGCGTTACTGAAGCCCATTACCGTATAGATAGCCAATCAAGTTACAGCATGTATGATGACTTTGAGGAAATGCCATTCCAACCTATCGATAACTTAGGGCAATACTGGTATCAAAGTTACTTACAAAGCGGTAATCCACAGATTTTAGGTTTTGTATTTCACACTACCGATTTACTCCAACCTCATCATACTTGGACAACCTCCGATCTAAATCACTCAAGCTGGGAAAGTTGGGTGAATGATTATTACGACCAAGAAAATCTCAATGATCCAGCACTCGTCTCACAAGCCATGGCGACCTTTGCTGCATTAGATACACAATCAACTGATGTACGCCCTTTGTTAACCCAAGGCGGTGCATTTTCTTATGCACAAGGTGGGATCGTGTTAAATTCAAAAGATCATTACGACCGACTCGATACTGCAAAACAAGTGGTTCCTCATGCGATTGCGATGGTGGTTCACCTACTTAATCATGCCATGGTTGCTCGATAATGCGTGGGCTTTACATTTTGACAGCACTGCTAGGTTTGCTTTTTAGCAACCTAGCAGTTGCTGCGTTTAATCAATACACAGAATCTGAAATTGATCTCATGTGGCAGGTCTACAAAGAACAAAGCCCTGATATTAGCAAACAGCAAACACGTGAACGCCTTTACGAAAATCAATTTTTACTTAAGTACGCACAGAAAAACATGCCTGAGCTTGTAGAGCGCCAAGCGAGTGTTGGCTTTTCAACTCATTACCATGTAATGCGCTACTTAGATAATCTGTTTATTCATCAGTTAAATCTCACCGGTAAACCAGCTACAACTGGGCTTGAACCATTTGATAAACACTGGCTGAAAACCAACTTAGGGCTATATCCGCTGGATGGTCAGTACAGTGATGCCCAAATCAAACAGTTCAATGATATTAAACTCGATTTGTTTGAAAACTCAATGACGCTGTACGAATTTATTGCACCTCTTTCTATGCAGACTCGCTTTCGTTTGCATCAAGGAGATAGCGAACTGTTCAAAACCGAAGTTTTAAAACATCGACAATTTCTTTTGCATTTAAAGCAAGCTGATGCGGTCATACAAACACAGCAACTTTCGCTACCCCATCTTTATTCTATAGCCAAGGGCGATATCCTAAGGCCTTCGATTCAAAGCTGGTTAGGGGTAAAAGGTATTATGCATGTAGAGAGCCCTGTGTTAACTCGCTTAGAGAACAAGGTTACTGACGCTGAAATCCAGCAATATTACCAACAACACAAAGAAAGATTTCATTATCTAAAATCGGTTAAGGCCCATGGCGGCGAATTTACCGATAGAGAAGCGGCTTTAGCATTTAAAAAGCAAGCTGAAACAAGCTCAATACAACACGCACTAAAGCAATTAAATCAGCCCGATATTTACGCCCAATATAATAACTACTTAACCCGAGAGCATAAACGAAATTGGGCAGTACAATTAGCATTCACACAAAAGCCTCAACAGTTAAGTGAGGTAATACGCTCACCGAATGGTTTATGGGTGGTAGTAATGAGCTATGATCATGCGTTTGGCTACTTTGACGCAAATGACGAAACAGTACGCTATCAAGCCAAAAAGGTCATCGCAGTTGAAAAAGCCATAATTAACTACCAACAGAGTTGGTTGGCGTGGCAAAAAGCGCATGGGATTAAGTTATGAAATGGCTAGCTTTAGCACTTTGTGTGCTTTTTAGTGCTGCGGTTATTATGCATGTGCAATCAAAACATATTGCTTTAGTGCCTGCTGAAAAAGCACTGCTGCCCGTTGAGGTTGAGAAAAAAGATGTTCGTAATCAACAAGCAATGACCAGTATGCACGAAAAGCCAACTTTAATTGCCAGTGAAACAATCGATGAGGCCGTTACAAATGCGGCAATCACAACTCCCGATTACTTTCCACCCATTGCAAAGCAGCCCCAGCAGACGAAGCGGTTTACAGGTGATCTTAATGACCATAAAGCGTATCAGGCATACCATCAAACACAACAAACTGAATTAGAACTTCGCTTTATTGATGCCTCAGAAAGTAAAATTGCTACTCTCGAATCCCTTTTAGAACGTGGTAAGCAAGCGGGATTGTCAGAAGATAAGCTTAATGAAGCCGAAGATAAAATTGCGGCTTTAAAGACGATGCAAGCGGAATTAGTTGCTAAACATAACGAAAAAAGCCGCCTCAAATGAGGCGGCAAAACTAACTAGGGGAAACAATGCTGTTGGTAATTACTTGTTTTCGAGTAATTTACCATTACCGATTTCAATTTTACGTGGTTTTAAAGCTTCTGGAATTTCACGCTCTAGATCGATACTTAGTAAGCCGTTTTCAAGGTCTGCACCAAGTACTTTAACGTGGTCACCTAATTGGAACTTACGTTCAAAGTTACGCTCTGCAATGCCTTGATGGATAAACTTACGCTCAGCATTATCTTGTTTATCAGCTTTAGTACCGCTGACTTTCAATGTGTTGTTTTCTGACTCAATGGTCAATTCACTGTCACTAAAACCTGCTACAGCCATAGTGATACGATATTTGTCTTTATCGAGTGCCTCGATGTTGTACGGAGGAAAACTTGGCTGCTTGTCTGTGCGAGCTGCCGCATCCATTAATGATGCTAAATGATCGAAACCGATGAATGAACGATAAAGTGGTGATAAGTCTACTGTACGCATAATTATATCCTCATATTTAAGCGATATTTTGTTAGTACTCTTCTATTGAACCAGTGCTAACAAAGTTAAATTAATACTATATATTTCAATTACTTTAGTTTTTTTGGGACCCATCAGGCGTCCTCACTAAACTATTTATGGGCGGGTAAAATCTTTTCAAGATTTTTAGCAAAAAAAATTGTAATTTTTTTTAAATTAAATGAAAGTTAAGTGCTCTCAAACTGGTCTGAATAAGTTGATTTTAAAGGGCTAACAACGTACAAAATAACAATGAAAAAAAATCCAACTTTTTTAAAAAAATTTATCAGTGTGCTAAAAAATGTCGTTTTAATGGCAGTCGTTGTGTATGCCGTGACCGCATTTCAGCAACGTAATTTACTCTCAACTGATAAAACCCCTGCCCCCTATTTTAATTTAGCCACGCTAAAAAACCCGACAGAGCGGATGACCATTGCACAATTACAAGGCAAGCAAACAGTGGTGTCTTTCTTTGCGCCTTGGTGCTCAATTTGTCGTTACAGTATGCCAAATTTAGAAAAGGCTCATCAGCAAGGTAAGTTAAATGCCATAGCAATTGCCCTCGATTACCAAAACATTGCTGAAGTTAAACAGTTTACTGATTCACTCGAATTAACAATGCCGGTGTTACTTGGCAGTAAAAGTACAGGTCAAGATTATAAAATCAGTGCCTACCCAACTTATTATGTTATTGATGAACAGTTGGCCATTACTGCGCATTCTATGGGTTACTCAACAGAACTTGGCCTTAGAATGCGAACTCTAGATTAGCTCAATCGCTAATAATGAGAAAAAACAGAATAGTGCAATCGATTTTATGCGCTGTTTTTATTCATTTAATTCGTTAAGATGATAACCAGATAAACCATCGAGGAGAGCGATATGTTAACTGTAATTTTTGGCCGTGAAGGCTGCCCATACTGTGTTCGTGCAAAAGACGTTGCTGAAAAACTAGCAAATGAGCGTGACGATTTTAAATACCGTTATATCGACATCATTAAAGAAGGCATCAGCAAAGCAGATTTAGAACAGTCTGCAGGCAAACCTTGCCCAACCGTACCACAGATTTTTATTGACCAAGCCCACATTGGTGGCTTTACTGAATTCGAAGCATACGCTAAAGAAAATTTAGGGTTATATCAATAAATTGTAAACGTGGTTGATTTTGGTAATTTTAAACTGATTAAATTATGACCAACATCAACCACATACAAATTAGTTGTAATTTATACAAGCAATTGCCTTGTATTTCCTATACAATGCGCGCCTCTTTAAATTCGTTGAGGCGTATTAATGTCAGAACCAGTCACGTTTGAATCTCTAAATCTTTCTCCTGCAATCCTTAAAGCAGTTGAAGAGTTGGGTTACAAGACTCCATCTGAAATCCAAGCTCAATGTATACCGTTATTGCTAGAAAGAAAGGACGTACTGGGACTAGCGCAAACGGGTACAGGTAAAACAGCAGCATTTGCACTGCCGTTACTAAATAATATTGACCCGTCTGTGAAGCAGCCACAGATCCTTGTTTTAACGCCTACGCGTGAACTTGCGATCCAAGTAGCTGAGGCATTCGAACAATATGCTAAGCATACTCGTGGTGTTGAAGTTTTAGCCCTTTATGGTGGCCAAAGCTATAGCATCCAACTAAGTGCACTTCGTCGTGGCGCGCAAATCATTGTTGCAACGCCAGGTCGCTTAATTGACCACATTAACCGTGGCACAATCAAGTTTGAGAGCTTACAAGCCCTTGTTCTTGATGAAGCAGACGAAATGTTACGCATGGGCTTCATTGATGATGTAGAAAGCATCATGGAGAAAACGCCACGTGAAAAGCAAACATGTCTTTTCTCTGCGACCATGCCTAAGCAAATTCAAAATATCAGCAGCAAGTACATGAATGAGCCTGAGCAAGTTCATATCTCTGCGCGTAACTCAACTGTATCAACGGTTGAGCAAGTATTTTGGAATGCACACGTACACAAAAACAAAGCTATCGTTCGCTTCTTAGAAGCAGAACAATACGATGGTGCAATTGTTTTCGTACGTACACGTAACGACACGGTACAGTTAGCTGAATTACTTGAGCGCGAAGGTTTCTCTGCGGCACCACTTAATGGTGACATGAACCAACAAGCACGTGAACGTACAGTAGATCGTTTGAAAAACGGCCTAGTTGATATCGTTATTGCAACAGACGTTGCTGCACGTGGTCTTGATGTAGACCGTTTAAGCTTAGTAATTAACTACGATATTCCACAAGATTCAGAAGCCTACGTTCACCGTATTGGCCGTACTGGTCGTGCGGGTCGTCAAGGTAAAGCGATTCTTTTCGTAAAACATAACGAGCGTTATTTACTTAAAAATATCATTCGTCATACGAAATCTGATATCGCACAAGTTGATTTACCAACAGCTAAAGTTGTTGAAGAAAAGCGCATTAAAGCGCTTCAAGACAAGCTTACAATTGCGCTTGAAAACAAAGACATCACTTTCTTTAATCAAGTTGCTGCTGATATGGCAGAAAAACTTGAATTAAGTGCTGAAGACTTAGCAGGTGCATTACTTTGTTTAGCGCAGCAACAATCACCAATCAAGGTTGAAGAAGTTAAAGTTCAACCGCGTGGCGAGCGCAACGAGCGTCGTCGCAATGACCGTGGTGATCGTGGCGACCGCCAAGGACGCGAGCGTAAACCTCGTGAGCCGCGTGAGCGCAACAGCCGTAACATGGGTCCTATGGATACTTACCGTATCGAAGTAGGTCGTGAGCACGGTGTACAAGTTAAAAATATCGTTGGTGCGATTGCTAACGAAGCTGATATCTCAAGCAAGTTCATTGGTGATATTCGCTTACATGACAATCACAGTACGGTACAGTTACCACAGAACATGCCAAAAGATGTGCTTGATCACTTCCAAAAGGTATTTATCTGTAAACGTCCGATGAATATGACGCTAACGCAAGACCAAGGTCCTGCGGCTCCTCGCTCTGAGCGCCCAAGTGGTGATCGTGGTGATAAGAAGCGTAACTTCAAAGACCGTGGTGAAAAACGTGGTGGCCCTCGTAAAGAGCGTCGTCCAGTGAGCTTCACTGCGAACTAATTGAAGCTTAAGCTTTAAGCAATAAAAAACCTTGTCATGAGAGTGACAAGGTTTTTTTGTGTCTGTAGTAAAGCTGTCAGCCGTCAGACTTCAGTTTTTAAAGCCTCACGCTGGATTGCTGAGGCTTTGTCATTATGAGCCAATGGCTGGGTATGCGTAGCTTGATTGAAGACCTAGTGGTATGCCTAAGCCCCAGTACGCGAGTAAGAAGATACTCCAACCGATTAAGAAGGCGATTGAGTACGGTAACATCATCGCGATTAAGGTGCCGATACCGGTGCCTTTAACATACTTTTGGCAGTACACAACAACCAGTGGGAAGTATGGCATTAGTGGCGTGATGATATTCGAGCTTGAGTCACCTACACGGTACGCAGCTTGTGTTAAATCAGGTGAAATACCCAGTTGCATCAGCATGGGTACAAAGATTGGCCCTAATAGCGCCCATTTTGCCGAGCTTGAGCCAACAAATAGGTTCACGAACGCCGTTAAGAAGATAATACCGACCACCGTGACTGAACTTGGCAGAGCCATTGCTTTTAATAATTGCGCCCCTTCAATTGCAAGTAATGCACCTAGGTTTGATTTACTAAATGCAGCAATAAATAACGCACAGAAGAACGCCATAACAATATAGTAAGCCATACCGCTCATCGCTTTGCTCATTGCATCGATCATATCTTTAGAGCTTTTGAAGGTACCCACGGCAAAACCGTAGACGGCACCAGGGATCCAAAACAGTAAGAAGATAAGTGGCACAATTGATTGCATTAACGGTGAACGGAAATTAGTTAATGAGCCATCACTGCTTCGCATTGCAGAGTCGGCTGGCGCTGAGACAAACCAAAGTAGAGCAAGGCCTGCAATCATCACTGTGCTTGCAATATAGAACGCACGTTTTTCATCACTGCGTGCTTCATCAAAGGCAGGTAAGTCTTCAGTATCTCCATCAAGTGGCGTATTTTGTAAACGTGGCTCGATGATTTTATCTGTGATATACCAGCCTAATAAGATAATAAACAGGCTCGAAGCTGAGGTGAAAAACCAGTTGTTGAGCGGGTTAATCGCCATATCTGGGTCAATAATTTGCGCGGCACTTTGGGTAAAGCTTTGCAGTAACGGGTCAATACCTGATGGAATAAAGTTTGCGCTAAAGCCACCACTTACCCCAGCAAAGGCAGCTGCAATACCAGCTAGCGGGTGACGCCCCATCGCATAGAAGATAACCCCAGCAAGTGGGATAACTAGTACGTAACCGGCATCAGTTGCGGTATGGCTGACAATCGCCACTAAAATAATAGACGGTGTTAAAAGCTGCTTAGGCGTTACTTTTAACATTAATTTGAGGCCGGTATTGATAAAGCCAGAATGCTCAGCAACACCAACACCTAACATAGCAACCAGCACTACACCCAGCGGCGCAAAGCCAGTGAAGGTTTTCACCATCGAAGATAAGAAGGTGGCAAGGGAGTCCCCTGCTAATAGGTTATTTACAACGATGGCTTCGCCAGTGCGCGGATCGATTGCATCAAATGTAGTGCCCGAGAAAAGCCAAGATAAAAACCAAATAAGTAGCATTGCGACTAAAAAGATAATCGCTGGATCAGGTAGCTTGTTACCCACCCTCTCAATGGTATTTAGAAAACGTGCGATTGCACCACTTGGTGCCTGCACATCATTATTGTTATTCATTTTCAAATTCCCTAGAAAAATATCTCGTTAACCTTAACGTATCTAACTAATAAGGTAAATTTTAAGTTAATGGGATTACCTGATAAAGGTAAAGTGATTATGTAAAAAAAGCGACACAGGTCGCTTTACAGAATTTTATTTAATTAGATTAGGCTGCAAGTGCTTTCACTTCATCCCACAGGCGCACAACAAGCTCTTTATCTTCTTCGTTTAACTCACCGTTGCGATAAGCTTTAACTAGGCTAGATTCAACTTGATTGTTTAACTCATCAATCGATAAGTTTAATTCTTCTACTTGTGCATAGCCTACAGCTAAGTCAAAGTGACCACGTAAATAGCCACCAGCAAATAGCTCGTCGTCAGTTGCTTTATCGACTAAATCATCAAAATATTGCTGCGCTGCATCAATATAACTTACTAAACTCATTGTTACTTCTCCTCTGGGTGCAGCCCATCTTGATGACCCACTGCATACATAATATGGTCATTGAAACCGGTGGTTACGCGAATATAACCACTTAATTCATCGTCTAACTCACTATCACCCGTATCGGCAATCAGTGGTCGGCCATTCAAGGCCTGTAATTTAGTTTTAGTGGCTACAACAATAATGTTGTCGCGGCCAATAGCACGAATAAGTGCAGGGCTTAATTGCTGATTACCTCGGCCGAAGATATGGCCTTGGCCACCAATTAAGGTGATCACCAATTTGGTTTCTTTACCTTGTGTGAGCTCAAGTAATTGCTGAGCAGTTAAATCCTGCGCGATAAGCTCTTGGTCTGCCACTAAGTCTACACCTAGCAAGGTATTTTCAAGACCCATTTCTTCCATAATTGCCGCGACTGTAGAACCACTGCCCATCACATATAAGCAGTCTTCATCCATTTCACTAACAACATAGGCAGCTATATCGGCAAGCACTAATTCATCGGTTTCTTTACCGCCATTTTTAACTGCCTGTACATAACGTACTTCACTAGGCACTTGCATTTCACCATAGCGCTTAGCTTTTACCGTGCCTTCGCGAAATGCTTCTTCGTCGATATCCATCACATCAGCATCGCCAAGGCTGACAAGTTCACCTTTAACTAGCATCTCAACAACACGCCCAGCTGCTTTTGGGGTAATAGCATAAACCCCAGAATGAATTTTGCAGCCTGCAGGAATACCTAATACAGGAGTGCTATCGCCAACCGCATGACAAACATTGCGGGCAGTACCATCGCCACCTGCAAATAAAATTAGGTCGACACCTTGCTCAACTAACAGCTTGGCTGCCTGCTCTGTGTCATCTGGGGTGGTGATATCGTTTGTTTGGTAAATAACGTGGCTTTGAAAGCCTAGCTGCTTTGCCGTTTGCTCGCCCATTTCACCGTTTACAGTGTAAATGGTTAAATCATCTTGATGGGCAAGCAGCACTTCAAGTGCCGCGCGGGTGCGTAAGTTTGCTTTTGGCTCAGCACCAAGTTGCATTGCTTTTGCGGCGGTATCTGCGCCATCACTGCCCTTTAGTGCGACACTGCCACCTAAGCCGGCAACCGGATTTACAATCAAACCTAATTTAAACTGCATCAGATAAAGCTCCTGGGTTGCCATGAAAATCGCGCTGCCACGAAAACTGTGCAGCCGTTAGTGGCCATGGGGTTTTATAGAAATCACTCATTGCTTTAAGCAGTGCTGTCGTGCGCTGGTTAAAGCCAGATGCTAAAAAGCTCAACACTTGCTGGTGAACGCGCGCTTGAAAATCGAATCGGCAGGTTTGCTCGCCATTTAAATTATCAACCGATACATTAAAATCGAAACCAGCTGCAGTACTGAGCGCCCATTCAATAGCTTGGGGCTTTACTTCAACTGCTTCAAATTCAGCTTGCTGGTGCTTATCACGACCATCTGGGCAATACCAATAGCCATAATCTTCTTTTAACCGACGTGCCTCTCCAGCCACTAGCCAATGGGCAATTTCGTGTAAGGCGCTGGCATAAAAACCGTGGGCAAACACAATTTGGTGATAAGGCGTTTGCTCATCAGCAGGCAGGTAAATAGGTTCATCATCACCCTTTATCAAACGCGTGTTATGGCTTTGATAAAAGGTGCGTTCAAAAATAGCGATTAAGTCAGCAATCTGATGCATACGGCTTGAATTCATCTCGTTAAAAGCGTCACTAAAAACGAGGCGAATTGTACGGACTTTTCACTCCAAAGTAAAAGCAACCGCCCTCAGTTACAGGTATTTTGCGATATCAACATCATCGATTTGCTCTGGGTTTAAATAGCGTTTTGCATACTTTAGGTAAATACCAGAAGTTAAAAATAGCTCAAATACATCATGGTCAATGTGATCGTCAGCAACCATTTTCGCTAAAATATCAATGGCAACACTGAGTGGTTTGGCTTTTTTGTAAGGTCTATCTGCCGCGGTTAATGCTTCGAAGATATCAGCAAGTACTAACACACGTTCGGGTATTGATAACTGCTCAGCGGTTAATTTTCGCGGATAGCCTGTCCCTTTTAAAGTTTCGTGATGAGTAGAAGCATAGCGCGGAACTTTCGCTAATTCTTTCGGGAATGGCACACTACCTAGCATACGAATTGTGCTGATCACATGCTCATTGATCTTAAATCGGTCTTCCGCTGTTAACGTGCCTCGTGCCACAGATAAGTTATACACTTCACCAAGGTTATATTTATACTCAGGAATTGCCATGTTAATGCCTAAACTTTCTGGGTACTCAACGGCTTTTTCGTGTGGAATTAAATCACTTGGCTTATCGCTCAGGAGTGACTCTTCAACAGGTAAATGCTGATTTTTCAAATCAGCCATACGCATTTCTTCAAGGGGCGATAAACCTAAACTTGCGTCAAAATGACGCTGCCACTTGATGCTAGCAACCTCATGTAAACGAGACAACTGCGCTTCATCCATAAACTCACCACCAACATTACAAGCGGCAATGAAGCTAAAGTCTGCGTGTAACTTCTCTGTTTGTTGCTCAAGCTTTTGTTTAAGCACAGATTGCTGCTCTGGATGCGCTAATAGTTGCTCATAGTAGGTAATTTTTGCATCACGTAGTAGCACTTCAAATCGGGTGCGTACCTCATGAATACGGTTATAAATGGTTTCGAGCTTAGTGCCTTTATCAACAATATGCTCTGGTGTAGTGATTTTACCGCAGTCATGTAGCCACGCTGCTAAGCGGAATTCTCGTCGCTCATCCGGGGTTTTAAAACTGAACTCAGAAAACGCCTCATCTGTTGAACCTGATGCTGCATCAGCAAGCCAAATACCCAACTCAGGCACCCGCTCACAATGCCCTGCCGTATATGGCGATTTATCATCAATGGCTTGCGCTATAAGCTCTACAAACGACTCCATCAACGCTTTTTGTGAGTTTTCATGTTGCTCAATCGAGCGACTCATATCAACCATCGAACTAGCTAAATAATGAATTTCTAAAATATGACTCGAAAGCGTTGAAACCTCATTGTAGTCACGCTGTTGAATTTTTTTATTCTCACCCACTAGTTTAAGTATTGGGTTAACGATTGAAGAGGCAAAAAACCAAGAGACGGGCAGAAGCAAGAGCAAACATAACCCTGTAACTAATATTGAGATCTGAATCTTTTCTTTAATAATTGCTAATACATCGTTTTTAGCCACAAGAACCGCAAAATAATCAATTTCATCAGATTGCATTTCACTACTGAGTGGCAGTTGCAATACAAACATATATTTCTCAACACCATCCTCATTCACACTTAGCATTTTGCCAAATTGATGTTGTTCATTAGCGAGTCCTATGGTTTGCTCATTTGTTTTGATTATCTTGGATAAGTCATCAAACGAGTGATGATGACCTTGTGTTTTACTTTTAGCGATTATTTCACCATCTCCACGATAAACGTACATTTCGGAAGAAACTAGAAACTGCATTTTTTGCTGTTGTTTAATTAAAAATGCACTCAAGCTAGAACTTGCAACATCAATAGCAAGCACTCCTCCCGTTTGTTCAGATTTTATTGTGTACGTATAACCAGGTATCTTTAGTAGATTAAAAATATACTGTTGAGTTTTGGTAACTGTGCCAACTTTTGCATCGTTAAACCATAACCGCTTTCGAGGGTCGTAATCTGGAGTTTGTTTGTATTTCCTATTTAATGATAGGTTTTCATCTAAATAATATGTAGTTTGATGACGAGACTCACCCTGCCCTAACACCTTAAAAATAAGCCATCTATCTTCAGCTCTAAGATCGTTAGGTTTTGGTAATTGAGCATGACCACGTAAATTCACAACTTCAATGAAGTCACCATTAGCATACCCTAACAACAATGAATGGAAGTCTGGGTGTTTGTTTAATACTTCTATTAGAATATTTCGCAAAGAATTATTTTCATCAAAGTTCCCTGAAAACAGTCTGTTATCGTGGATCATAACACTTAATGTATTATCTACCCGCTGATTAATTCGAGTGATGTGGTCAGCTATTTGTTGGCTGGTTGATTTGAATTGTTCGGTTTTGGTTTGAAGGACTAATTTTTCACTGAAATAATAGTGCAGACTGATCGCCACAATTCCAGTTAGCAAGCTCGCTAGTGCAAATATTAATAACACACTTACGCGTATTGAAATTTTAAATCTTCTTTCATTCTGTGAAAACAATGTGCGACTCCCTGCTAGCTCTAAATAATTATCCAGATATAAATAAATCTAATACATTTTGCTAAACTTACACATAAACCAAATAATCTAGACTCGTTAAATTTTTACTACTAACTGATTTCTACCACTACCTTTTGCTTCGTAGAGTGCAGCATCAGCTCTAGCTATCACTGATTTTTGCTGCTCCTCTCGCATTACTGTTAAACCAAAGCTAGCTCTAATTAATAATGAAAGCTCTCCAACTTCAAATGGTTCAGTATTAAGCTTGGTGATCATATTTTCGATTATTTTTGCAGCATCAGACACCGAACAAAGCGGTAAAACAATAACAAACTCTTCACCACCAAAACGATAAACATCGTCGGAAGTGCGTAATGACTGAGTTAAGAAAGTAGAAAAAAGCTCAAGTATACCATCGCCAACTTCATGACCATGGTTATCATTGACCTGTTTAAAATAATCTATATCAGCCAAAATAACGCACACTTGCTTCATTTTTTGCTGCTGTTGCTTAGTTATCCGTTGATAGTCTTCATAACTATTATCAAAAGCTCTTCTATTCGGTAATTGAGTCAGTGCATCTTTAAATGCTTGGCTCTGCATTTCTTGCGCTAATTGACCTAGTTGCGTATTTCGAACAAAAAGTTCGCGGCGCATTAGGTGCTGATGGGCTGACATAATCATACCTGTTAAGTTCGCTGCAACATGTGCCAAAATAACCATATACGAAGTATGGCTATTAATTTCTTTTGTAAAAAAGATCACAGATAAAGCTATTAAGCTGTAAGCCCACCCGAAAAATGCCGACAATTTGAAAGGCAGTAACGCCGAAAAGTAAAACGTAATAAGAATAATGACGTCAAAAAACAGATGTAAAACATAGGCGCGGTCAAAAGTATAAGCCATAGATTGCATGCTGATTGATAAAAAAACCATAAACAAAGAAATTGCAAGCTTAAACTGCCTTAGAGTTTGAATGTAAGCAAGAACAACAGCACTAAAGATACAAACTGAGACAATGATGCTACGACCAGTCAAAGCAATATTTGGCCAAAAAAATGATTGGATGATCATTTTATCAAAAAAGGTTATAAAAATAGTGAGAAGCGCGATGGTGTAACACAAAAATTGGGCAATTTTTTTATCCTGTTTAAATTTGCTTTGCAAAAATATTTGCTCGACCTGCAATGAATTAAACTGGCAAGCAAAGCGCTTTATTGTCAGATCTTTGTTTAATAACTTTGCAGCAAATGCGCCCATAAATACGTGCCTAATGAAATGAGTAACAGAGGAATGTTCAAATAAAGAGCTATTCCCCTATTATAGAATGATAGTTCATTAATTAAACTAGTCATTTTGTATAGAAATACCTCATATTAGCCATTAAAAAGCAGGGATTGGTTACAAAGTATTAATAAAATACTCTTTATTTTTTTACCAAGCATTCTCGCCGGCCTCATCAGACTTGACTATATCGGTTTCTTTTAACGCTTCTCGAATCCAGGTTTGCATGACTGGACACGCAAATACATGCTGACAATAAGCTTGTGCAGCACGCGAAAGCGTAACCTGATACGTTTTAAAGCGCAGTACCACAGGTGCAAACATCGCATCAACAATAGAGAACTCACCAAATAACCATGCATTAGGATACCTTTGCTGTTGAGTAGAAAATATCTCATCGATACGGGCAATATCTTTTTTAGCTTGTTCTGATAATTCAACATGCCTGTTAGCGCGGATATTCATTGGCATTTCATTACGAAGTGCAGCAAAACCAGAGTGCATCTCAGCCGCTAAACTGCGTGCTTTTGCTCTTTGGGCTATTTCACTAGGCCAAGCAGCACCATTTAGATAAGCATCATTGATGTATTCACAAATAGCGAGTGAATCCCACACGATTAACTCAGCATCAATAAGGGCCGGCACTTTTTGCACGGGAAACTTACTTTTTAATGCTTCATAAAACTCAGGCGTATCTAGAACTAATTGTTGTTCTGTAAAAGAAACATTGAATTTACTCAGTAAATACCACGCTCGTAATGACCAAGTTGAGTAGTTTTTATTGCCAATAAATAATTGCATTGTACTTCCTTTAACGTTTAGATTGGACTCACTATAAAACAGCAATTGGGCAATTACTCGCCAATTGTTTTTATGTTAACTATAAGAAATGCTGATACATTATGGATATTGATGCCCTTAGGACTTTTTGCGCCTTTGTTGATACAGGCAGTTTCACCCGCGCTGCAGCACAAATTTGCAGAACCCAATCTGCAGTAAGTATGCAAATGAAAAAGCTGGAACAAGACCTCGCAGGTCCGCTATTTGAAAAGCAAGGCCGTCAGCTGGTGCTAACCCATCAAGGCCACCAGCTAGCAAGTTATGCAAAGCAATTGATAGCGCTTCATGATGAAGCCTTTAAGCAATTAAAAGCTGGCACTGGCAATTTACGTGTGCGCATTGGTTGTCCTGACGACTATGCCCACTCTTTACTACCAGAGCTTGTTGATGCTTTACATCAACAGTTTAATGCACTGGATTTACAAATAAGCTGCGCCCCAAGCACTGAGCTTAGAGCCAAACTAGACCAAGGTATGCTCGATTTGGTAATTGCCACTCGCTCGCCAGACAGCGAAGAAGGCTACTTATTACAATCAAGCCAAGGCGTGTGGGTGAAAAGCCCCGCTTTTGAGATTAACGATTCAACCCCACTTCCTATCGCCTTGTTTCAACGTGACTGTAAGTTTCACCAAGCCAGTATTGAGGGTCTATTAAAAACCGAGCGTCGTTTTAATATTATTGCCTGTTGTGGCTCAGCGGGAGCGTTACATGGCTTGATTGAACAGGGACTAGCAATTAGCAGTATGGCGCGAATAAGCATGCAATCAGGTGTGGAAGAGGTGAGCGATAACTCCCTACCGACACTGCCTGTCATTGATATCGTCCTGCTATACGGTAATCATGCCCACAACCCTCTCAGTCATGAACAGCTTAAGCAGCTTGTAGAATTAATTAAGACCTAAAAAAGCGCGATGATAATCATCGCGCTCATTAACTGCGTTTTCTTTATATAAGACTGCGCTTAAATCGAACCTTTGATTGGTCCATGTTCGTGACTTACATGTGGGTTTTGACCACGTTGGCGCAATAAGTGATCCATTAAGGTAATCGCCATCATCGCCTCAGCAATAGGAATTGCGCGAATACCTACACATGGGTCATGACGTCCTTTGGTGATCATCTCTACCGCTTCGTTGCTGGTATTAATGCTGTTACCCGGTATGGTAATACTTGAGGTTGGTTTAAGTGCGATAGAGGCAATGATATCTTGCCCTGTCGAGATACCTGCAAGTACACCGCCCGCGTGATTTGATGTAAAACCATCAGGAGTTAACTCATCACGGTGTTCAGAGCCTTTTTGCTCAACCACATCAAAGCCATCACCAATCTCAACACCTTTTACTGCATTAATGCTCATTAATGAGTGTGCAAGCTCTGCATCAAGGCGATCAAATACTGGCTCACCAAGACCAACAGGTACATTTTTAGCAACCACTTTAACTTTAGCGCCTACCGAATCACCTTGTTTTTTTAGGTCGCGCATGTACTCATCAAGCGCTTCTAGCTTGCTGGTGTCTGGAAAGAAAAATGCATTGTTTTCCACTTCATCCCAGTTGTAATCTTCAGCTTTAATTGGCCCAAGCTGGCTCAAACAAGCACGCACTTCAATATCGTGAAATTGTTTTAGGTATTTTTTTGCAATTGCACCCGCCGCTACACGAATCGCCGTTTCACGGGCAGAAGAGCGACCACCACCTCGGTAATCACGAATACCGTATTTATGCCAATAGGTATAATCACCATGACCTGGGCGAAATACATCGGCAATTTTGCCGTAGTCTTTTGAACGTTGATCGGTGTTTTCAATCAGTAAACCAATGCTAGTACCTGTGGTTTTACCTTCGAATATACCTGAAAGAATTTTTACTTCGTCACTTTCGCGGCGCTGCGTTGTATAACGACTTTGCCCCGGCTTGCGACGGTCTAAATCTATTTGTAAATCGGCCTCGCTAATTTCAAGACCTGCGGGTGTGCCATCAACAACGCCGCCTAATGCAACGCCGTGGCTCTCACCAAAGGTGGACACTTTAAATAGTTGCCCGATGCTATTACCTGCCATTAATTTTCCTCATTCCTAATGACTACTGAGACCGAGCCCTCAGGCTCGGCTTTTAAAACCTGCTGTTAATCTGCGAAATAGTTAACAAGCTGTTGTTTGCTGATCACAAACACGCCAAGGCCACCTTGTTCAAATTCAACCCACTCAAATGGTGCGCCAGGGTACAGCTCTTCCATATGTACCATAGAGTTACCAACTTCGACAAATAACAAACCGTTATCAGTTAGATGCTCAGCAGCTTCAGCTAGGATGGTGCGAGTAACATCAAGACCATCATGACCCGATGCTAAACCAAGCTCTGGCTCGTGATGGAATTCACGTGGTAAATCAGCCATATCTTCAGCATCAACATACGGTGGGTTAGCTACGATCAGGTCATATTTTTGACCCGGGACACCACTAAACACGTCTGACTGAATTGGCAGTACACGATCATTCAGCATGTAATCGCTAATATTAATATCAGCAACTTCGAGCGCTTCATATGAAATATCAACCGCATCGACCTGCGCATCTTCAAATGCTTGTGCAAGTGCAATAGCGATACATGCAGAGCCGGTACATAAATCAAGTATGCGCATTACTGAGCTTGGCTCTTCTAACCAAGGTGCAAAGCGATTATTAATTAACTCTGCAAATGGCGAACGTGGAATTAACACGCGCTCATCAACATAAAACGGCATACCTGCAAACCACGCGGTGTTGGTCAGGTACGGTACTGGCGTACAATCATTAATACGCTCTGCAATTAGTTCAGCTAAGCGGTTTTTCTCGGTGCTGGTTAAACGCGCATGCATAAGCTCTTTTGGCGCATCGATTGGCAAGCTTAGTGCTGGTAATAGTAAGCTAACTGCTTCATCCCACGCATTATCTGTGCCGTGCCCAAAGAAAATACCACTGCTGGCAAATTGACTGGTTGTCCAACGTAACCAATCATGCAACGTTGAAAGTTCTGCAATTGCCTCGTCTAAAATTGCGTCTTCTATCTGGAAATGGTTCATGTATGTTCCTTAACTTTCAAAGTCTGTTCTGACGCGTATTGTACCGTCTTTTCAGTTGGTTTTTACTCGATTTTTAGCGTTTTTTTGTTTAGACTGCCGCCATGAAAAAAGATCCCCACGCCAACAACCACATTAGCACTGACGATATTGACTTATTTCGTCAGAGTATCAGTGGTGCCAAAGCATTTAAACAAGACACTATTCGATTCACCAATAAGCCTAAAGTGTCACAAGCGAAGCAATTTTCCCAGCAAAAAAAGCAACATCAGGCAGAGTTTTTCTTTTCTGATGAATATGTACCAGACATCGACACTCATGGCACCGTAAGTTATGTCAAACCAGGTCACGATAGCTTTTTAGCAAAGCAACTTCGCCGTGGAGATTACCCACCTGAGTTAACCCTTGATTTACATGGCTTAAATAAAGAATTAGCCAAAGATGAGTTGGCGGGTTTAATTCATGAGTGTAAAAAACAGCATTACTATTGCGCTTGTGTTGTGCATGGCATTGGTGAGCGCATACTTAAACACAAGGTACCGCAATATTTAGTTCAACACCCTGATGTGATTGCTATGCACCAAGCGCCTCTTGAATTTGGTGGTAAAGGTGCTGTACTTATTTTAATTAATCTTCCACAAAGTGATGAGTTCAGACGCTAACGTCTTCTTGTCATAAGGCCTAAAGTGCATATTTTTTCGATTATCTTTCCACTGATTTTTATCGTGTTAAGTGGCTATATCAGCTCGCGAAGCACGTTTTTATCGAAAGAGCATATTGCAGGGTTAAGTAAGTTTACTTTTTACATTAGCGTGCCTGCTTTTCTATTTTTAAATATGGCCCAAGCCGATTTACAAAATAGTGTATCTATTGCAGGCTTTTTGAGTTTTTACATCCCAGTATTGGCCATTTACGCCCTCGGCTATGTTATTGACCGCTACCTCATTAGCAAGCAATCTGCGCCGTCACGTCATGCTGTATTTGCCCTTGGCAGTAGTTACTCAAATACGGTACTGGTAGGTTTGCCTATTATTATTGCAGCACTTGGGCAACAGATGGTCGGTATTGTATTTATGATCATCACTTTTCATAGCGCACTTTTGTTTACCCTCACCTTTTTGCTCAGCGCTAAATCGCAGCAAACATTCTCTTGGCGAGCATTTGCTAAAAACATGCTGCTCAATCCAGTCGTGTTAAGCATCAGTAGCGGCTTGGCTGTTAACCTACTTGGCTTTACACTTTTTGATGATTTTGCAAATGGCCTGAGTCTACTTGCGAAACCTGCCATTGCCTGTGCGTTATTTGTATTAGGGGCAAACCTTGCATTTTATAAAGTGGCCGACAACTTACAAGCATCACTCATTGCAACCATCATCAAGCTTTTAGTGTTACCGTGCGGGGTCTACTTTTTTGCAGGCAGCGTATTCAACCTAGAGCAATCATTACTGAACGTGTTAGTACTTTTAAGCGCCTCTCCTTTAGGGGTCAACGCTTATCTAATCGCCAATCAAATTAAGCAACACCAAGCGACACTGGCAAGTAGCGTCGTGCTTTCAACAGTATTGAGTGTAGTGAGCTTTAGTGCTTGGTTAAACATATTACTCTAGCTAGAAGTCATTACTAAAAATATTGAAAAAGCAGTATTTAATATATTCGCTATAATGAACTTGACTTATAATTGCACAACATCGTCTTTTAACTAATCACAAATTTATAAGCACCACTTTAGAAAGGCTTTCAGTGAAAACGATTTTACGGCATCAACGAAACTTATATAGCATTTTAATTTGCATCATTTTCGTCATTGGTTACGCATCTTATCTCACTATAAGTAATATAGTGGCTGAACAAAGTCGCTTACAACAACAGTCTATTGCCCCTGTTTTTTCATTGGTTGTCGAAGAACTCTACAAGCCTGTTCATACTGCTCAAGCCTTAGCGAGCACTGGAAGTTTAAGTAACTTACTTACTGATAGTGAACTAGACCAAGCCGCCATTCTAAACCACTTAGAACAGCTTCAGGAAAATTTAAATATGCTCGTTTTTGTAGCAAGTGAGCAACAGCAAATGCAATTTAATTCTGATGGCACAACGATTGATTTACAAAAAGAGAATATCGAGTGGTATCCAAAAGTAAAAGCAATGCAAGGCGATACCGTTGCTATCTTAGGAAACCGCGAGAACGTACATTTATACGTAGATATCAAAGTTTATTCTGAGCAAGGCGACTTTTTAGGCTTTATAGGTGTAGGTAAAAGTCTTCAGTCATTTTGGGAAGCTTTTCAACAATATAAAGCTACACATGGCTACGACTTACTTTTTGTCAATAACGTTGACGAGGTGGTGCTTTCTTCTCATCGAGACTTTCAAGCACAGTTTACTGATATTGTTAACTTAAATGAACTTAGTTGGTTCAAAAATGCGGCACAAGAGCTGGCCAACATGGAGAATTTGAGCAGTATCATTATCCAAATAGAACAGGATGATCATGTTGTTACGCAATTCAACTTGCCCCAGCTAGATTGGCGAGTTTTTTTAATATCGCCTATGGCTAAAAGGCAAGCAGAAATTAACTATGCATTTTTCAGTCACAGCGCTCAATTGGCTGCAATTTTGTTTTTCTTATTATTGTTTATTTATGCTGCATTTGCTTATCAACGTAAAAGTATTGAGGCAAGAATAAACATAGATCCACTCACAAAACTAGCGAATAGAGACAAAATAAACCACTGGTTTGAAGAACATACCGAAAAAGAGAATAGCCTCGCTTTAATCATGGTTGATATTGATCATTTTAAGAACATTAATGATCTGTATGGCCATAATACCGGAGATAAGGTTATTAAAGAGGTAGCAAAAATACTCAGAAGCAACTTAGGAGAGCAAGATGTTGCTAGCCGTTGGGGAGGTGAAGAATTTATTATTTTCATGCCTAACACAAGTCTATCGGTTGCGAGCCAGTTAGCTGAAAAAATTAGAAAAGACATTGAGTTAAATTTATTTACCGTAAATAGTCAATCATTAAAGGTGACGGCAAGTTTCGGAGTTACTCAAGCACAAAGAGCTGAAAAACTTGAGAGCATTGTAGCTGATGCTGATAGAGCGTTGTATGAAGCAAAGCAGCAAGGCCGCAATCGTGTGCGTAAAGCTTTTTAACTTAAAGCCCACCCGATACATCGATAAAACTGCCTGTTGTGAATGAGGCTTGCTCACTTGCCAAAAAGTAAATCGCTGAGGCGGCCTCTTCTGCTTCACCACCACGCCCTAGCGGCAACTTAGATTTTAACCTATCAACTCGGTTTGCTTCACCGCCATCGCGGTGCATATCGGTATAAATAAGGCCTGGCCTTACCCCATTAACCCGAATACCTTTACTCGCGACTTCTTTAGCAAGGCCTATCGTGAAGGTATCAAGCGCTCCTTTTGATGCGGCATAATCTAAATATTCATTTGGTGAACCTGTGCGTGAAGCACCCGATGAAACATTCACAATACTGCCTTTGTCCATACGCTTTATTGCTTCGCGCACACAGAAAGGCGCCAGTAACATTACAGCTTAAAATAGCGTTGATACGCTTAGCATCCATCTCTAATAACGGCATTTGTGGCATCATCATCGCTGCGTTATTAACTAACACATCTAACCGAGAAACCTGAGTATCTAATTTAGCGAACATGGCGAGTACTTGCTGCTCATCGGCTATATCAGCTTGCAACAAATAGGCGTTCACACCAAGCTCTTTTAGCTTATCAGCGACCTGCTCTGCACTTGCGTGATCTGACTTATAGTTAATACACACATCATAACCATGTTTAGCAAACAGTTTTGCTGTCGCTGCCCCTATACCGCGGCCGCCTCCGGTAATAAGAACCACTGGATTCGTATTCATTCTGACTCCTTGAAAACTAACCTAAACTGCTCACACACCAACGGCATCTCAGGGTGACATTGATAGCCTGTACCTGCGAGCTCTCGCTGATAATAATCCCAATGCACATGCTGCCAGTACTCAAGGCTTTTGTCGCCCTCACCTTCTAATGCGGCGTAATCGGCGCTTATTTGATTATATGGGGTAATAGTTACAGAGACGGTTTCAATAATGCCGAGGGGCTGTCCCTGCCAATTGGTAAAAATAGCTAAATCACCAACTTCAGGAAGGGTTTCATTATTGGCTTTAAACCAATAAAGTGAAGGGGTTGTGGCTTGTTTTACGCCATTTAAAACCAGTAATGCGCAGTCATTGGCATCTTGCTCGTTGTCACAAAAATGCCAACTTGGTAGTTCAGTCACTGCGCGGCCTGATTGCTCATTAAAGCGAGCAATCAGCTGCGCGATACGCTGCTCGTTACTTAACTGCTGCAACGACAGAAATCTCTACAAGTAGTGCGTCACGCGCCATTTTTGCCTCAACACAAGCGCGAGCAGGCGCATGACCTTGTGGTACCCAAGCATCCCAAACAGCGTTCATCTGTGCAAAGTATTCCATGCTTTTCAAGTAGATTGTGGCGCTTAGCATGTGCTCTTTGCTACTACCTGCTTCAATAAGTAGCGCTTCGACCTTATCCAGCATGGTTTGAGTTTGTTCGGTGATATCTTTTTCGGCATCGGCACAAACTTGGCCGCATAAGTAAACTGTGCCGTTATGCTTAACGATGCGGCTCATACGCGCACCGGTTTGTAAACGTTCGATTGTCATAGTAAGAACTTAAAAAATTAACAGTAGCGCTAATTTAGCAAATCCACTGTTAGATTTCGACGTTATTTGGCGAGTGAATACTAAGGTAGTGACTGCGCTGTTTGTGTTCATCATATTCGATAACAGCAATCGCCCCGGTATTGAAAATAGGCATATGGCCTGGACTTAACTGATCAACTAAATAGCTAACAATAGGCATATGAGCAACGACCAACCAGGTATTGCAGTCTGGATGCATAGCAATCAAGGTTTCGAGGTAATCAGCAGCAACTTGCGGCACACCATCAGGGGTAATGTCGTTACAGGTTTCATTAAATTGTAACGAAATATGTTGCGTAGCATCGGCAGCTGTTTGTTGAGCACGAATGTAAGGACTTACCAACAGAGCATCCGGTTTATGGTGTGTTGCTAACCATTGCCCCATTCGACTAGCTTCTTGGTGACCGGTCTCGGTCAGTTGTCTTGCTGCATCATCTGCTTGCATTGGCGTAGCTTCGCCATGGCGCATGATTAAGATTGTTTTCATAAAAAATCAACCGATTAAAGAATATAAAACAGTAGCCAGTTTGCTTGATTGTTCGCTATATTAGAATATCATCACTAGATACATTAAACATCCGCTTATGATATTCAGGTAGATTTTCGTAGCTCTGTCTTTTTAGCTTTCCTGAAAATATCATCTGTTGTTAGGACATTAACGCACTCTTTCAGGAGCATCTTTTGAATATCAGCCGCAATGATAACAGAACATATCAACCCCTAACACTGGACAATGGTCTAAAAGTACTTTTAGTGCAAGACTTAGAGTCAACAAAATCAGCGGCTTCTATGGCAATTAACGCAGGCCATTTCGACGATCCTCTTGACAGACAAGGCCTTGCGCACTTTTTAGAGCACATGCTTTTTTTAGGTACTGATTTGTACCCAGAATCGGGCGGTTTTTCTAATTTTGTATCACAATCTGGTGGCAACACCAACGCCTGGACTGGCACTGAGCACACTTGCTACTTCTTTGATATAAACAGCCAGCAGTTTGCTGAAGCACTAGCACAGTTCAGTCGTTTTTTTATCGCACCACTACTAAATCCTAAAGAGACTACAAAAGAACGCAATGCCATAGACGCAGAATTCAAACTAAAAATAAAAGATGATGGCCGACGAATTTATCAGGCTCACAAAGAAACGGTGAACCCAGCACACCCTTTTGCAAAGTTTTCGGTTGGTAACCAGCAAACCCTCGCGGATCGTGAGGGCTGCATCAGTGATGAGCTACGTGCTTTCTTCGATAGTCATTATCAGGCTCAGTGGATGACACTGGTGGTCTGCAGCAATGAAGATATTGCGACCATGACCACCTGGGTAAAACAGTTATTTAGCGAAATAAAAGGTCAGCCAAAAAGTAAAGAGATTATAGAGCAGCCACTTTACCGTAAACAAGACTTAGGTAAGGTGTTACACATTGAGCCACATAAACATATGCAAAAGCTCATTATTAGCTTTGCGATGCCAAATATAGATGACTTTTATCGTCACAAAACCGTTAGTTTTATCGCTCACTTACTTGGCTACGAAGGCAAAGGATCGCTGTACTCTATTCTAAAAGAGCAAGGCTGGATCAATGCCCTCTCAGCAGGTGGTGGCATTAATGGCAGTAACTTCAAAGATTTTAATATCAGTATGGCGTTGACTGATGAAGGTATTGAATACTATGAAGATATCGTCGAAATGGTGTTTGAGTATATCTGCTTAATTAACCAAAACTGCGATAAATTGCCGCGTCTTTATCAAGACAAAAAGAACCTCTTGCAAATTGCCTTTGATAACCAAGAAAAAGCACGTTTAATTGATTGGGTGAGTAACTTAAGCATTAATATGCAGCATTACGATGAAGCCAATTATGTGCAAGGCGATTATTTAATGGAAGGCTTTAACCGCTGCGCTCATGAAATTGCCATGCAATGGCTAACACCTGATAACATGCGCTTGGTACTCATTCATCCAGGTGTTGAGCCTGAGCACACTACAGCTTGGTACAACACCCCTTATAAAGTAGAGGACATTTCAACAAGTTGGTTAGAAGCGCTAAGCGAAATAAACACGCCATTACCACAGATGTGCTTACCAAGTGCTAACCCATACCTCACCAAAGAGGTTGAGTTATTGCCTTTAGAAAAGCCAACTAAATCACCAGAGCTTTTAGTCAAAAGAGAGGGCTTTGATTTTTGGTTTAAACAAGATGCGACTTTCAGAGTGGCAAAAGGGCATTTTTACTTAGCGATGGACTCAACCTTTGCGATTAAAGATGTTAAGCACATGGCCCTTACCCGCTTATTTGCAGACTTGTTTATGGACAGTGTGGCTGAGCAGTTTTATCCGGCTGAGCTTGCTGGCCTTAGTTATCACTTAACCTCTCACCAAGGCGGGTTAACTCTACACACTGCCGGTCTTTCATCGAGTCAGTTGGAGCTAGTTAATGAGTTACTTGAAGCACTCTTTAATGTTGAGATCTGCGCAAAACGTTTTGCTGAGTACAAAAAGCAGCTAGTTAGACATTGGCGAAACAGCAATCAAAACAAACCTGTTAGCGAGCTATTTAGTATTTTGGGTGCGCAAATTATGCCATGGAACCCAGAGCCGAATGCCTTAGCGCAGGCTTTAAAGGATACGAGTTTCCATCAGTTTAATTGCTTTAGAAATGAGTTTTTTAAAGCCTTGCACGTTGAGTCTTTTTTACATGGTAACTGGCAACGCTCTGATGCGCTTAAGTTCCAAAAACAAGTGACTGAGCACTTAGCTGGCAGCACCACAATTATTGATTTAACGCGACCACTAAACGATATAACCGAAGTAGGTCAACAGCGCTTCATGTTAAATTGCAGCGATCATGCAATGGTACTGTACTATCAAGCACAAACGGATGACACCAGCGAAAAAGTGCAAATGATGGTACTTAACCATTTAATAAATCAAGATTACTTTAATGAGCTAAGAACAAAGCAACAACTCGGCTATTTAGTTGGTGCAGGCTATGCTCCGTTTAATACCCGGGCGGGTATCGCATTTTATGTGCAGTCACCTAAGCACAGTGCTGATGAGATACTTCAGCGTCACCAGCAATTTATTAATAATTATGTATCACAAGTAAACAGCATTTCTGAGCAGCAATGGTTAGATACCAAAGCGGGTCTTGTCACACATATTGCTGAAAAAGATAAAAATTTACGCTTACGCTCGCAACGTTTATGGTTGGCAATCGGTAATCGCGATACTGAATTTAATATGCAACGGCAGCTTTTAGAGGCACTTGATAAGTTAAGCCTTGCTCAAATGCAGCAGTATATTACCGAAACCTTTAGTGAAAACAGGCCAAGAATAGAACTTTTAAGTGAGCCAAAGGCCAAAAAACAGTCAAAAACAACCCTTTCTTCGCATTCTCTTTGACTCGAACGCGAGCTTAGATTAGATTAATTGTTGCGAATTAAAGTAATGCATTAATGACAAAAATAATAAAAATGATTTCTGCTTTTTTAACAATAAGTATGGCTGGGGTTTTTTCTGCATCCGCCAGCCCCATAGAGCTTGAACAGAGCACATTGTTGCTTATTCCAAGTGCTATCATGATGCTGTTATTGCCATACTTATTATTCATAATTTTTAAACTAAAACGCTCTCGACAGCAACTTCGTATCTCAGAACATCGTTTAAAAAGTACCGTAGAAGGTAGTGGTGACACCCTCTGGGACTGGAATATTAAAACCGGCGAGGTGCTACGAATTAATGATAAATACACTTCAGATACAAATAGTAGCAGCGGCTTTCCCCCTAATCGCGAATTAATTCACCCACACGACTTACAACACGTCGAAACAGCTCTTAAAAAACACTTCGCCGAGCATACCGCTTTTTTTGAAGCGAGTTACCGCATTAAAGACAGCTTTGGTCGTTGGCACTGGGTACTAGATCGCGGCAAGATCATCGAAAAAGACGCAAACCTCAACCCTTTGCGTATGACTGGCACTGTAAGAGATATTTCTCAGCTGAAATCAACAGAAGCACGTTTAAACCTATTCGCTAAATGCGTTGAGTCGCTAACCGACGCCATCGCTATTTACGATAAAAACTTCAAATTGGTTGACTTAAACCCAAGTTTTTTAACACTATTTGGTGGTACACGAGAGCAATACTTAAAGAAAGATTTTACCTTAAATGGCTATGACCAAAGCTATGTAGATGAAATTAAAGCCACCGTAAAAGCGACAGAACACTGGCAGCAAGAGGTAAAACTTCGCAATGCGAAAAGACAGCTGTTACCAATTGAAATTTCAATTGATGAAATCAAAAATGAGCACAATCAAATATGTAACTACGTAGTTGTTTTTTCAGATGAAACTGAGCGTAAAAAAGCGGAATCACAATTACATAACTTATCAAACCGTGACCGTACAACGGGCTTACCTAACCGAAACTTGTTTTTCACCAATCTGAAAAAGCTCGCTAAGCAAGATAATCATCACGCTTTGTTAGTGTTTGACCTAGATAACTTTAAGAAGATTAACGACTCTCTGGGTCACCAACTTGGTGATAGCTTATTGTCTAAGCTTGCGATGCGCTTGAATAAGTTAACCCGCGAAAAAGATGTGTTTTATCGTCTTGGCGGGGATGAGTTTGCGCTCGTAATGTCGGGCACCAACGATATTCATACTATCACTCGCATGGCTAAACTCTTTTTAGCCGCAATTGCTACACCTTTTAATATGGCAGGCCATGAACTGGTGATCACCTCAAGTGTCGGTATTGTGCTGTTTCCTGAAGATGGTAATACCCCCGAGTTATTACTTAAAAATGCGGATACAGCCATGTATCACGCTAAGAAAAAAGGTAATAGCTATCTGTTTTTCAACGACACAATGAACCGTGAAGCGGTTAAACGCTTACAAATCGAAAATTTAATGCGTTACGGTCTAAAAGAAGACCACTTTGAAGTGTACTACCAGCCAAAAATGAATATTCGTACAGGTAAACTAGATGGTATGGAAGCCTTGGTACGCTTCATTACCCCGAAAAAAGGTGTAATTAGTCCAGGTGTGTTTATTCCTATTGCTGAAGAAACTGGGCAAATTATCGAAATTGGTGAAGTTGTTTTAAACAAAGCATGCCGCGATGTAAAGGCGTGGATTGACCAAGGGTTATTCAACGGTCGTGTTGCAGTGAACTTATCCGCTAAACAGTTCAGCTTGCCCGATTTAACCACCCGTATTGATGTGATTTTGCAAAAGAATGAACTGCCCTCTTACTTCCTTGAACTTGAGATCACCGAAGGTACGGTTATGGACGACCCAAACGAAGCTATTTCTGTCATGCGCTCACTCAGTGCCCGAGGTATTCACCTTGCAATGGATGACTTTGGTACAGGCTACTCATCGTTAGCTTATCTAAAACAGTTCCCGCTTAATACTTTGAAAGTTGATAAAGCCTTTATTGACGACATGCAAACAGAACGTGGCCGGAATATGGTCGACTCGATTGTAACCATTGCTCATAACCTTGATTTACATGTGGTTGCAGAAGGCGTTGAACAAGCCGAACAAGTCATGATGTTAGAGCAGTTAAAATGTCAGACGGTACAAGGTTACTATTACTCAAAGCCACTATCACAGCCAGAATTTACCGCCTTCTTACAAAAGCAACTCGATAAATCTGCGCCGAGCCTACTAAAAACAGCAAAAGCTTAAGGTCGCCAGCCACACGATTGATGGCCAACGTGACGCACAAATGCGCGGCGGTAGTGCATGTTAAATAAACACCAAGCAACAGGCCCAAGCACACCGCCTAACAGCATCCAGCGCTTTACCGGCATTCCTTTAGACAAAGACTCTAAATACATCACCAAAATAAATACACAACTCAAAAAGATAAATAACACACAGCACCTCATAAAAATCAGCGGCAGTGTACATAATTTCAGCAAGCTTTAAAACTTCACTCATGCTATAACCTCTATAAGGCTTATTTATACTGGCCTTTATGTTACAAAGCTTTACTTTCTAGGCTGTTGAAATGATGTACAAAAAGCAACCACACTGCTATTATCGATGCGTGCTATCAGCACAAAGGAATATATAAAAATAATTATGAGGAATCGTTATGTCTGAAGAATCAGCTAACATCTATGAAGCGCCAGAAGCTGAGCTTACTCAGCAAAATAATGGTGGTAATAAACCTATTTTAAACTTTGACCGCTTCTCTGCTTGGGGCGTGTTCTTTTTAAGTCTTATCACATTGGGTATTTACGCAATTTACTGGCTAGTAAGCCGCGCAAACAAAGCAAACGCGCTTGCTAAACATCAAGTTAACCAAAACTTAATTTATGGCTATATTGCTATTTACGCAATCAACTTTGTTTTGGCATTCACTGATATTTCTGAAGTTTTGTCTGCTATGGCTTCTATTATTTCTTTAATTGTTGGTCTGGTATTCATTTTCTCGCTACGTACTTCACTTAAAGAGCTAATCAATGAAGGCAGTAACGAACCAGTGCATTTAAGTGGCATACTGACATTTTTCTTTTATGCTATTTATTTCCAATACAAAATTAACGAAGCTATTGATAATCAAAAATAATCGTTTCGTTATTTAATAAAAAAGGCATTGAATTCAATGCCTTTTTTATTGCCAGCTGGTCTTACAACGCCCCGGAGTGCTTCACATTTAAATAGGTGTTAAGCACATGCGGTAGCAGCTGCTCAGGGTTACAGTCTATGGCTATCACCCCTTGTTTTTTCAGCTTTGCCATATTGGCTTTATGTGAATTTAACAGCGCTAATGCTGCACAATAACTGGTTGCATCTTCGTACTTTTCAATAGGCTCATCGAGCACCTCATTTACAGCACGGTTATTAATATTGATAAGCGCCACTAGGTGGTGTTTTTGTAATAACTTTATTGCAGGCATCAACTCCTCAATGCTTTGCTCATCAAGGGTGGTGACTAATAACACTAAAGAACGTTTACTGCGTTTAGCGATTAATTGGTTCACAGCCACTAAATAGTCACTGCTGCTCTTATCTGGGTATAGATCATAAAAGTGATTCATCACCCTTGATACATTTTGTGCGCCTTTTACATCGGGTAACCAGCGCAGGTTTTGGTTAAAGCTTTGCATGCTAAACCAGTCACCTTGCTTTAAAACTGTGTGTGACAGCAGTAGCAATGCATTTAAAGCATGATCAAAGTGACTACCTTCATTAGCTTCAATGGCCATTTTTTTAGAAGCATCGAGCATCACTATGACGTGTTGATTTTGCTCTTCTTGATACTCACGAGAAATGAGTTTTCGACGCTTACTGGTCGCCTGCCAGTCTATCTGTCTAACACTATCACCTTGGCGATATTCACGTAATTGCTGAAACTCGATACCATCACCGCGCTTTTTAGTGAGCTTTAAGCCTGAAATAGGCTTATTCACTACGCCATTTAAATGCTGCTTTGAAGTCACACGGCTAAAATCTGGATACACTTTTAATTGAATTGTTTGCGCTGCTAACCAGTTTGTTTGCCAAAGGCCAAATGGCGACCCAACCCTAAGTTCAATGGCACTGATCTGCGCATCACCTCGTTTGTGAGCGCGTAATGTAAAGCTCTGCTTTGCTTGTTGCATTGCATCAATAAACACCGTTTGCTGTGGTTTTTGCAGCTCAATTGCATTGCTCAAATGAACACTGACATCTAGCATGGTCGCATGCTTCGCTTTGTTTTTAATCACTATCTGCAAGGGTTGGCGTCGATACAAAGCCATGTTGAGGTTCGTTTGTGCGCTTACTTCAAGTAAAGGCTCTGACTTTGCCGCCATATAATCGAAAAATGCGATCAATAAAGGCACTAGGAGCAAGGCCGTTAACACTAAGCTGTCAACCGATGCAATGGCACAGACAAACAACAATAACAGCAACAAAGCTGTTAATTGTACTAAGCGTTTTGCAGGTCTATGCTTGATGCGATTCATGAGCGCGGCGCTTCAACACTGGCTAAAATGGCATTGATCACTTCATCAAATGACACTCCTTCCAGCTCCAGATCAGCCGATAAAATTAATCGGTGCCTTAAAATATTCACTGACACTGACTTCACGTCATCTGGGGTTACAAAGTCACGACCGTTCATTAATGCCATTACTTTTGCGGCTTTAATAATATTAATTGAGGCACGTAACCCTGCACCGTGCAACACGCCCTGCCAAGTTCGTGAACTACGCACGATATCAACGGCATAATTAAGTATTTGTTCGTCGACTAAGATATCTGCACAAAGCTGTTTAATTTCCGCAATACGCTTAGCATCTAATACTGCTGGCAGCTGCTCTACTTTGGTTTCATTAGACACAATTTGTGTATTCAGTTTTAAAAGCTCAACTTCCGATTCATGAGAAGGAAAACCAAGCTCAACTTTCATCATAAAGCGGTCTAATTCAGCTTCTGGTAGTGGATACGTCCCCTCTTGATCTAATGGGTTTTGAGTCGCTAATACCATAAACGGTGAATCAATAAATAATGACTCCCCATCAATGGTGATTTGTTGCTCTTGCATCACCTCAAGAAGGGCTGATTGCGTTTTTGCGGGTGCACGGTTGATTTCATCAGCCAGTAAAATATTAGTAAATGCTGGGCCTTTTTTGATATTAAATTCACCTGATTTCATATCATACAAACTATGACCAACAACATCTGAAGGCATTAAATCCGGTGTAAACTGCACTCGCGAAAAGTCTACATTTAAGCTTTTTGCTAAGGCTCTAACCAGTAGCGTTTTACCAAGCCCTGGAACCCCTTCAAGTAACACATGACCGCCCGCAAAGAGTACCGTAAGCACATCTTCAACAATGGCATCTTGACCGACTAACACACGCGAAATGTTATGCTTTACTTGTTTTACTGCATCAGCTGCCTCAACTAAGCTCATGCGATTAGTGTCTAATTCCGTGCTCATAAGGCATTCCTTAATTGTTTAAATCGTTTTATATATTCTGTTCGTTGTTCTTTTGACTCAGGCAACTTGCTAGCAAGCAACTCTGCCACCTGTTGTTTTTCAAAATGAGTTAAATTAGCGATGATCTGCGCCTGCTTTTCAGCACTAAGCATCTTAAAGTTAGGCACTCGCGACTCTACTTTGGCGTAAAAATCTTTTTCTAGAGCAGTAAATAACACGGCTTCGTGACCATGCTCAGAATAAAAGTTTGCTACTGCTCGAATATGCTGATTAAAGCTGGTTTTTACATCGAAGTCAGGAGCATAAGAGCGGCCGATGCGACTACTGATATGCCATACTGCAAGCACAATTAATAACAGCAACGTCACCACACATTGCCAGCTCCAGTGCCATAATTTGGCAAACCAATTTGGGTAAGTTAGGTAAGGTACATAGGTTACTTTTTTAGCCCCTTTACTTAACCAAAGTAATAAGCTGCCATGATCAAGGTGGCGAAGTCGGTAATTAGTAAAAGGTAACAGCGATGGCATCACAATGACCCGACCTTGACCAAACGCAAAGTCACACATCAAGGTGTCGCCGTTATCATTATTGGTACTCACACCGGGGCAGTTTTCAATAAAAAAGGCACGGCTTAGCTCAAGATCAAGCTCAGTGTTTTCATCAATTGAGAGCGTACTATTTTTATGCCCCTCTTTGAGCATTGCAAAATCATATTCAAACACATCTTCTTGGCTTTCTACATTAATACCAAGCTGACTAAAAAATACGGTGCTATCAATTGCCAGCTCATCACGTTGCCTGTTTAATACATAAATCAAGCGTCCGCCTTCAGCGACCCAATCAGCCAGCTGTACATCTAACAGGTAAGAATCAGCAAGCACTGCCTCATCCAAAATTAAGATACTTTGCGGGTCTATATTTAACTCATCACTTTGTGCTTGCTCTGCCAAGCGCTTGTTTTTATTCCAATCGATACCATTGGCTTTAAGTAGCCGTTGAGCCATCGTAAAGTTATCTTTTGCGACATCACTATGAAAGCCAATCTCTATTTCTTTTTTCTGCCAATCTAAAGAGGCAATACCCGCAATAACAAATAAGCTAAACAATACGAGCGCCGCAATAAGCACAACCTTAAGCTTCATGGGCTTGCTCCTTAGTCTCTGCTGTCATAGCTGTAATTTGCTCAATCAGCTCGATAAAGTCGATATCAGGGGTTTTATGGCCCCAAGCGACCGTGACCCACGCAGAAAATAAGCGAGCAAAAATTGCTTGCCCTTGATTTGGCACCCTAGCATCAATTGCACGTTTACATTCGCGCTCAGTCATCGAGCGGTGTAAGCGCACTTCATGTCGTTGCTGCGCCCAACTCAGCGCATGATGAAGCAAATACGCCAGCGCCAAGCGGTGCTGCCCTTGCTCAAAACACTGCTTTGCAGCAGCAATTAAATCAGTAGGTAAATCCTTACTTTTAATTTCTGCAAATAAGGTTGGGATCACTGGCTGTTCATTCACTTTACTGCGCTCAGGCAAGCTTAAGTTGGCAAAAAAGCCACGTTTTTGCATCAGGTAATACACTAGCCAAATAACTAATAAGCCGACCAATACCCAAACTAACACGCCAAACACTTCACCAATGGCAGTAAATACATCGATAAGCCAAGACCAGTCACTATCTGATGAACTCGCTTTTGCTTCGATATTTGGCACCCACGTAGTCTCGGTTTCGATAACATTAGGCTCATTATAAAGAGCAGTAACTTGCTCTTTTACCGCTTGCTTATCGATTTGCTCTGCATAGCTTGTTGATGGTTGCAGCGTAAATGTTGTCAGCAGAAGAAGTGCTACAGCACTGACTACGCCTGCAAGACGGGTGCGAATATTTTTAAATGCCAGCTCGATATCCCAGCCCTCTAGTTCAACACGACGGTGTAAATAAGCAAGGAAACCGCCAGTAACAAAAAGCGGCGCCACTAATGAAATACTGAAGATATAAATAAAGTTAAATGCTATCTCAACCCAGATTGGCGCTTCAAAAATTTGGTACATGGCTTCTTGTGCAGAGAATGAATGGGGCACAAGTGCAATTGTCAGTGCCGATATTCCCATCAATAAGATAAACTCAAAATGTACACAAAACAGCATCCACAATGTCTGCTTAGGCTTAGTTGAAGCAAACAACACCTGCTTACGTTTGGTTTTGCGCTCAACTGATAGTCGCTCAAGTTGCTCTACGGGGGCTAAAAATGCTCTGTTTGGGCTGAGCCTAAAAACGGTTAAATGCGCAAGCATATCAGCGATTTTTAACTGCTTGAGTAACTTTAAGCTACTCATTATGCTGACTGGCTGATTGAAAACCGCTTTTGACATGTAATCAAGTAATGGTCGCTCAAATACAGGTTTAAGCCACCAAACAACAAAGCCGCCTATGCCCCAGTTTACTAGAAAGCCAACAATTAAAAATACGGGCACGGCCATCATCAAATACAAAGAGACCAATGCGACAGCATGCTGCTTAACTAGCAACACTGTTAAATCAAAGGTTTCGTAAGCACTGCGCTTGCGAGGATTGAAGCTAAGACGATTAAGCTCCATAGCGCATTCCCCTGTACAAGCGAAAAATGACATAAGCCCAACAGCCGCTGCCAACTAAATATTTAATTTCGTTAGCAATATCACGGGGTGACCAAAATGCTTCGATAAAAGCGGCAATGACTAACATTAAAAATGCGCCAACAATCAGTGGAAGTGCTTTTTGTGCAGCCTGTTTCATCGCATATGCGCGAGTATACTGCCCAGGATTTAACAAGCCGTAACCTATTTGACACCCGGCCGCTGAGGCAATGATGATAGCGGTTAACTCAAATGAGCCATGGGTTATTACAAATGAAAAAAACGGCCCTTCAAACCCAACATTGACAATGTGAGCCGCAACGGCACCAAAATAAAAACTATTGAACAACAAGAAAAAAGCAGCACCAACACAGAACAGAACACCACCTGCAAACATCTGAAATGCAATGCCAATATTATTGTAGATATAGACCCCGAACATCATCAGATCTTGTGATGCGCCGCGCTCAGCCGATTGAACGCTACCACTAGGGTTATACATTTGTTCGATATTAAGCACTGTACCTTGCCCTAAAAATGTATAAGCGGCATCAGGGTCAATTGTCACCCAAATAAAAGCAACTAAGGCCAATCCCCAAAATGCCAATAAGTTAATGCCAAGCATTAAACGATTTTCATACAGTGCACGTGGAAATGCCGTGCGGGCCACATGCCATATTTCAGAAAATTGATTGCTTCGAGATAAATAAAGGCGCTTTTGTCCTAATTGCACCAGCCTGTTTATTTGCTCAATCAACACTGGGCTGTATTGACGACTTTGCGCAATGGCTAAATCATTACAGACTTTGCGATACAAGTTAGGGAAATTAACAGGTAAAGACTTTGCACTATTTTGCTCGCAAAGCGCTTCAAACTCATCCCAACTGACACTATTTGATTTTACAAATTGAGTTTGCTTCATTGCTTACCCTCCTGCTGCGGGTAATCGTTATCGTGTTGAACTTGACCTGCAAAGTGGCGTGCGTAACTAACAAGCTGCGCCTCAATCTCATGCTCTGCAGCAGAAAAAGGAGTAGCTAAAATAGCTGCCAACTCACGGCGCCTTGCATCAGATAGTTCATCATGACGCTCTGCAAAAGCAAGCACCGCTAATTGCTCTTCGGTGGTTAAGCTAATGGTAGGAATATGCACTTCTCCTTGTGATAATTCAGGTCGCGTTGCTAACTCATCATCATAAATGACCATAGTCCCTGCAGCCCAATCACCAATGCGTTTAAAACGGTTGTTAAACAACATAACCACAAGGCCTAAGAAATAGCCTATAGGTAGCATATCGGCTGGACGTAGTAAGTTACGCACTACAATTTGCGAAAAGCTCGCTGGTAAGCCATTGTCTTGCACAACACGGATTTTAAGGCGTTTTTTACCCGGCGTTTGGCCACTTTCCATTTCAAACAGGATGTTATAGCCCCATGAAATTAAAAAGTAAGCAATTAAGATAAGCCCCTGCCCTGCATCACCAAAGAAGGCCAATACAGTACCAACAGCAAGTAGAACCAAACTACGGATAATAAAATCGATAATGTAGGCATAGCTTCTGGCAACAACGCCAGCGGGAGTAATGGCGATATCAACGCCTTCAGGGAGTTTGATGTATTCTCTGTTTTCCAATCCGTGGTTCAACATTAATCTACTACTGATAATTATTATTGTTTTCGTAAGCCGATAATAATGCGCGTTTTTCGTTCCTTTTTCAATGAATTTTGTAATGAGCGAGTTACTAATAAAGCAAAAAACCGGCAAAAAGCCGGTTCTCTAATGGACCACAGAGTTATTTTTCTGCGCGTCCCATAAATTTTTGTTCAACGGTGTTGATACGAATACGGTCACCTGTTGAAATATGCTCAGGAACTTGAATCGTTAAACCCGTTGTTAAACGTGCTGGCTTTGAACGTGCACTTGCTGAAGCGCCTTTGATTGAAGGGTCTGTTTCTTCAACAACAAGCTCAACACTTGATGGTAAATCTAAGCCAACTGGTGAGCCATCAATCACAATCACGTGAAGGCCTTGAGTTTCTTCATTAACGAATAAAATCTCTTCGCTGATCGCTTCTTTATTAAGGTTATATGGCGTGTAGTCTTCATTATCCATGAAAACATACTCTTCACCATCAATGTAAGAGAACATTGCTTCGCGACGAATGAGATCAGCAAGCTTTAACATATCGCTGTCTTTAAATGTTTCATCAACTTTACCGCCTGTTACCACATCGTATAAACGCATGCGGTATAAACTGCCACCAGCACGACCTTGTGGTACAGAACGTTGAATATCTTTAACTACTAAAACACGGCCGTTATGCTCGATAGCGGCGCCTTTTTTAACTTCACTTGCCTTAGGCATGGGTGTATTCCTATCGTTTTTTGATGACAGAAATTTACCACGTAATAGGTTTTGTTCAATAAAAATTTACAGTTTAATCTCAGAGCCTTTATTTATATTATTTTTCAGCAAATTATAACGATAGTTGTCTCCAAACTACGAAAAAGCTGCTATGTTTATAACTACGAAAAATGACTTCAAGGATTGGATCATGAATCAACACACAGTACACGAGTATTTAATGAAAAAGCCATTGGTGATGATCACCCAACCATTTGGCCAAGATGTCGACGTTTACAAGGTGAATCATAAAATGTTTGCTACCCTTGCCGAGGGCAAAGAAGGTCAAACTGACGATGAGGGAAACCTTGTATGGTGGCTAAATCTGAAATGCGATCCAGATGAAGCCCAAGCACTGCGTGATATTTTCCCGTCGGTGATCCCGGGTTATCACATGAACAAACGTTTATGGAATACGGTTATTTTAGATGGCACCGTACCACAGGGAGAGATTGAACGAATGATTGATAATTCGTTTGATTTAGTGGTTGCGAATATGCCAGAAAAAGACAGAAAAGCAATTGAGCTTCATCTGTAAAATTGCGCACTGATCACACTCTGTGATCAGTGCAACTTAAATGAAAATGATGATCGGTATACAAAACACCGCCAATAGCATACGCATCTAGTTGCTTATCGACTAACTGAAAACCACATTTCTCAAGTACTTTTTCTGAACCGATATTACCCTCGGTGACAACCGCTTTAAATTCACGCACAGCATGTTCTGATTTGGCGTAATCAAGCACCGCTTGCAAAGACTCTGTGGCATAGCCACGACCATGAAAGTTAGGCAGTAGCAAATAACCAACTTCTTGACTATCTGGCACTGTTGATGAAGTAAACCCCGTCACACCCACCTCTTTACCCGTACTGGTTTCAACAATAACTAAACACAGTGGTGAATTCGAATTTGGCTGCCAAGGCTTTAAACGCTCATTAAACTTTGCTCGTAGTTGCGCCTCTGAGGGCTTATCGAAGCACTTCTCTATCACTTGAGCATCATTATGCAAAGTATAAAACAGCGGCCAGTCATCGGCATTTAACAGCCTTAATGTTAATCGCGCAGTGGTGATAGTCATGGTGATTAATCGCTTTGTAAATAAACCTAGTTATAACAAACTGATTTCGTGAGTTAAATACCACTTATGGCCAATACTGCAGCTTATGCAGCTACCAAATATAAATCACTTTTCCTATCACGTTATCTTTAGGAACAAAGCCCCAGAAGCGGCTATCTGAGCTATTATCTCTAGAGTCACCTAAAACGAAGTAATGATTTTTAGGGATGATCCATTCCGCCTTTTCGCTGCCAACTTGGTTGAAATAATGACTTACCTGTTCATGGTGATTCTCATTTAGTAAAATTTGATAACGTTTACCATCATTTACCTCTTGCAGAACTTTAAGCCCACCTTCAGTTTGAGAAACGAGAGATTGCTCTAAAGGGATGAAGTCTGCGCAGATGTCGGCTCTCTCATTACATGCTTTTTTAATATAAACCGTTTTATTTTGATAAACTATCCTATCGCCACCCACCCCTATTACACGTTTCAACCAAGTATAATCAGGGTTTTGCGGATACTGAAAAGCAACAACATCACCTCGACTTACTTTAGCTGACATGGGTGATCTTGAAATTTGATAGCCTAAGTACCGATAATTACCAAAACCTATTTTACTAATTAGAACTTGGCTCCCTTTATCTAACTGCGGTGCCATAGATGAAGCTGGTAAAGTGAAAGGCTCAAATGAAAAAATTCTCATTAAAATAAGAGCAACAGAGACGGCAAGATAAATTAAAGTGACAGCCCACCAATTTGCGAACCAAGGCCGCTTCTTATCTGCGTTATAGTGTTTAATTATCCAAAAAGCATGGAGTGGACATATAATTATAAACACACTTGTGAGATAAATGCCTTGATACCAATCAGCCTCTCCTGCACTAGCTTGGATTTTAATGTCAAGCAAGTAACATAGGATCGTTAAGGCAAGGTAAGTGATAAACAACCTGAATTTGTTAACGTACAAAAATACAAATGGTTGTAACAACACACCAAGAATAATTGCGATAAAGCCTTTAGGCTTCCATGAAGTAGACACTCTGACATCCTTGTTTATATTTAGTCATTGAACAATTGGCTAATGTTAAATATAAAATCACAGTAACGCCATAAAATACCTTACATTTCTTTAAAGTAAAAAGCCCCGCTCAATGAGCAGGGCTTTTAAAATTAACTAATTTAAAGAATTAGCTTTTAGTCGTTTCTTTATCAGCTTCTTCTGACGCTTGCTCGTCTTCAACCACTTCTTTGGTTACTTCAACCGGATCGACAGGCTTAGCTTCCGTTACAGCCGGCTCTTCGCTTTCTGCTTGGTAAAAACGACCACCCTTTTCAGCCATTGCTTTTAACGTATCGCAAGGTGTGAAAATTGGGTTGTAGTTAGCAAAAGTCGCCATTTCTGAGCTCACTTGTGCTGCACCCAGTTTATCCATATAGCTAAATGGGCCGCCTAAGAATGGTGGGAAACCGATACCAAAAATAGCACCAATATCACCGTCACGCGGGCTTGCAATAATGCCATCATCTAAACAGCGCACCGCTTCGTTAAGCATTTGCGCAACACAACGTTTAGCAATTTCGCTCTTGTTTAAACGAGGTGATGGCGTAACACCAAGTAGCTCGTAAACTGACTCATCCACTTTTTTATCTTTCTTGTCGTAAAGATAAAAACCACGGCCAGTCTTACGACCTAAACGCTTAGAATCGATTAAGCGATTAAAGGCATCAGGTGCTTTAAAGCGCTCGCCCAATTCTTTTTCAAGGATTGGCGCAATTTTAGAACCGATATCAATCCCGACTTCATCAAGTAACGCTAAAGGCCCAACAGGGAAACCAAACTCAACCAATGCTTGGTCAATCTTTTCAATTGGCTCACCTGCAAGCAGTAAATTAGCCGCTTCATTGACATAAGGCGCTAAGATACGGTTTACATAGAAACCAGCCATATCTTTAACCACAATTGGTGTTTTACCTTGCTTACGGGCAAAGTTAACGACACGAGCGATGGTTTCTTCAGAGGTACCAGCGTGTGGAATGATCTCAACAAGTGGCATTTTCTCAACAGGTGAGAAGTAATGCAGACCAATTACATTTTCTGGGCGCGCTGCATCTGCAGCAATTTGTGCAATTGGTAATGATGAGGTATTACTTGCAAAAATCGTGTTGTCTTGGCATTCACGTTCTACATCAGCCTCCATACCTTGCTTTAAAGCAAGATCTTCAAACACCGCTTCGATAACGATATCAATGTGTTTAAAGCCGCTGTAATCGGTAGTACCGGTAATGCGGTTCATGGTTTGTTGTAGATCAGCTTTAGATAAAATACGACGCTTTTGCTTTTTATCTAAAATCTTATAGCTGTAGTTCATTGCATTGCTGATGCCCTTTTCAGCCACATCTTTAATGCGCACTGGAACACCCGCTTTTACAGCACTAACATGGGCAATACCCGCGCCCATGAGGCCGCCGCCTAATACTGCCGCTTTAGCGATTGCTGGCGCATCATCATTACGCCACTCTTTTTTCATTTCAGTGGTTGCAAAGAAAATACCGCGTAATGCTTTTGACTCATCACTCATTACCAGCGTGGCAAAGCCTTCAGCTTCAGTTTTGTATGCTTTTAACTGATCAAGTTCAACACTTGCACGAACCGCTTTAATAATGGCTAAAGGTGCTGGGTAGTGACCGCCTGTTTTCTTCAGCACGTTTTCTTGTGCTTTTTTGAAAATAATATTGCGACCAAATGGGTTTGACTCAAGTAATTGGCTTAAGCGGTCTAGCTTAGGTTTAGTAACTTTAGCCTTACCTTTAAGAGCAAACTCTTTAGCAACGTCAAGTAATACACTGTGTGGTACACAGTCATTTACTAAGCCTGTTTTCTTCGCTTGCTTAGCACGCACTTGCTTACCTGTAAGCATCCACTCAAGTGCTTTTTGCAAGCCAACTAATTTAGGTAAACGTTGAGTACCGCCACCACCAGGCAATAAGCCTAACTGTACTTCTGGCAAACCAAGCTTAGTGATATCGCTATCTGAACACACGCGATAATCACACGCTAAAGCAAACTCTAAACCGCCACCCAATGCAGCACCGTGAATAGCACTTACTGTTGGGAAAGGCAGCTTTTTCATATCAAAAAATGCTTGCTGACACATTTCGCTTAACGCTAATGCATCTTCACGGCTATTTGCGCTATCAAGCATTTTAATATCAGCACCGGCGATAAAGTTATCGCTTTTACCACTGATAAATACCATGCCTTTTACTGCTTGCGCTTGTGCGTCTTTGAGTAAGGTTTTTAAATCTTCTGCAAAACTGCTGCGCAAGGTGTTCATTTTCTCACCCGGCACATCAATGGTTACAACGGCTACGCCGTCATCTGCCACTGATAAACTAAATACTGAATCTGTCATTACGCACTCTCCAATACAAAGGCTGCGCCTAAGCCACCCGCTGCACACGCAGTCGTAAGCGCTAAGCCGCCACCGCGACGATTAAGTTCATGTAAGCTTTGCGTGATCAGGCGCGCACCTGTTGCCGCAAATGGGTGACCGTATGCAAGTGAGCCACCTAATACATTAAACTTGTCCATGTTAATTTCGCCGATCGCTTTGCTGCGACCTAGCTTTTCTTGTGCAAATTTATCTGATGCAAACATCTTCATGTTAGCCAGTGTTTGCGCTGCAAATGCTTCGTGCATTTCGATTAAATCTAAATCAGCTAATGTGATACCTGCTCTATCTAGGGCAATTGGCGTTGAGTGCGCCGGACCCATTAGCATATCTTCATGTACACCAATTGCAGAGAAAGCAAAACTGCGTACATAACCTAGAATGTCGTAACCCAATGCTTTTGCTTTACTCTCGCTCATCATTAATACCGCAGCGGCACCATCGGTTAATGGCGTTGCGTTAGCTGCGGTAACTGAGCCGTGTTGACGGTCAAACACTGGTTTTAATTTCGCGTAGCCTTCAACGGTTGAGTTATGACGAATGTTATTGTCTTGCTCAATAAAGCTCTTATAAGGTGCAACATGGGCAGTCATTACTTCGTCTTTCAGTTTACCATCAGCCCACGCCTGACTTGCAAGGGTGTGCGAACGATGCGCTAAGGCATCTTGATCTTCACGGCTGATGCTGTGCGTTTTCGCCATTTGCTCTGCTGTTTGACCCATAGATAAACCAGTAGAGTACTCAGCGACCGCAGGCGGAACCGGAAGTAAATCTTTTAAACGTAGTTTAGAGAAAATCTTTAATCGCTGGCCAAGCGTACGGGCTTTGTTTAAATCAACAAGGCTACCCGCTAATTTTTTACTAACACCAATCGGTAATACAGACGATGAGTCAGCACCACCGGCGATACCTACTTGCACTGAGCCTGCCATAATTGACTCGGCTACGTTAGCAATGGCTTGGAAACTTGTCGCACACGCACGCGAAACAGAATAAGCATCAACAGAAACAGGCATACCCGTACCTAATACAATTTCACGGGCAATATTTGGCGCTTCTGGCATTTGCACTACTTGACCAAATACAAGTTGGTCAATTTCAGATTTATCGAAGTTAAGTCGCTCAAGCATTTCGTTGACAACTAACTTACCCAAATCAAGGGCTGGTACATGATGGAATGCTGTGGCTTGCTTTGCGAATGGCGTTCGCAGGCCGCTAACGATAGCGATACGATCGCCTTTTGCTGTTTTAAGTATATTTTGCTCAGACATTTATGCTCTCCCGCTGACAGGTCTGACCTGTTTGTTTTTCCTGATTCTAAAACAACCCGTGTACGAATGCCAATAGTAAGTTTTCAACCATAGGCTTTTTTCGGCCTATTTACAAAAAAACACCGTATTTATATGGTAGGCTAAAAATCCTTAAAAAATAACGAACTATTTGAGGATTTTGTGTCTAACACTTGTGTTATAACTTTTGAATCCTTATAACTTGTTAATAGCGCCCCACCACGGTACCGCGCAAATAATTTATCGGTACTGAATATAACGCATTGGCGCATAACAAAAACAATTTTTGACTCACGCTTTTAGGACAGTCTTTTTATTATGGCAGTTAACGCATTTTCACAATTAAAATCATATCTAGACACGCAAATTATCGGCCAACCACAATTAACTCAAGCACTGTTAATCGCAATTTTGGCAGATGGCCACTTATTAGTTGAAGGCCCTCCGGGTCTTGCTAAGACACGTGCAGTGAATGCCTTAGCAAAAGGCGTTGAAGGCAGCTTTCAACGTGTACAATTTACCCCAGACTTATTACCTGCAGATGTAACTGGTACCGATATTTATCGCCAGCAAACCAGTGAGTTCGTATTTGAAAAAGGCCCATTATTTCATAACCTAATTTTGGCAGATGAAATAAACCGTGCTCCTGCTAAAGTGCAATCAGCCCTACTAGAAGCCATGGCTGAACGCCAAGTAACGGTCGGTAAAAACACCTACCCACTGTCTGATCTATTTATGGTTATGGCAACCCAAAACCCGCTAGAGCAAGAAGGCACTTACCCTCTGCCAGAAGCTCAGCTTGACCGCTTTTTATTGCATTTAAGCATTGATTACCCGGGTGCTGAACACGAATTAGATATCCTACGCCTAACTCGTGGCGAGGCTATTTCTGACAAGCAAGCAACGACTCAACAAATTAGTCAAAGTGAGCTATTTGCTGCCCGTAAAGCGATATTAGGTTTGTATTTAGCTGAGCCGCTTGAGAAATACCTAGTACAATTAATTGTTGCCACTCGTGAAGCAGCTGAGCTTGATGAGCAACTTGGTCGCTGGATTGAATATGGCGCAAGCCCACGTGCAACCATTGCCCTTGATAAGTGTGCCCGCGCGCATGCTTGGCTTGAAGGCCGTGACTTTGTTGCCCCAGATGATATTCAAGCAGTGCTGCATAATGTATTGCGTCACCGTATTATCTTAAGTTACGAAGCACAGGCCGATGGCATCAGTAAAGATGATGTGATCAGCCGTATTTTAGAATTGGTGGCAGTGCCATAAGCTATGTCGAGCCAATTTGATCCAGCGGCGTGGTTAGCAGCGAGTCATAGTCAAGGCGTTAATTTATCACTCAAAGAGTTGATGTATTACAAAGCCAAAGCTCGTTTGCTAGAACTTGCGCCCAAAGTAAAAATCAAAAACAGCTTGGCTGGGCAATACCTTGCGCCTCACAAGGGGCGTGGTATGGAGTTTGCCGAGGTGCGCCATTACCAAGCCGGTGATGACATACGCTCTATCGACTGGCGTGTTACTGCACGGACTGGCGAAACCCACACTAAGCTGTTTCAAGAAGAAAAAGAACGCCCTGTTTTTGTCTTTACCGACTTTTCTAACTCGATGCTGTTTGGCTCAAAGTTACTGTTGAAGTCAGTGCAAGCAGCGCACATCAGCGCACTGGTTGCTTGGTCGGCGTGTCAACGAGGTGATCGCATCGGTGGTTTGGTGTTTAATCAGCAAGGTCATCACGAATTAAAACCGACCTCTCGAGAAAAAGCCGTGTTAAAGCTGTGTCACAACTTATGTGATATTCACTGCCAAGCTCTGACTAATATCGATCAAACAGCCACCAGCTTATTTAGCGAAAACCTTAAACGCCTTAATCATTTAGCAAAACCAGGGAGCTTGGTTTATATCGTCTCGGATTTTAGTGCCCTTGATGAAGCCAGCTTCAAACAACTTGAAATGCTGAGCAGGCACTGTGAATTGATTGGCTGTCATATTAGCGATCCGTTCGAGCACCAGCTACCTGCTTTTAAACAAACGGTGACTGTATCAGCAAATGGCCAAGAGCTTGCTTTACCTCTAATGGATAAGCAATTTCGCGAGCGCTTTGCTAAGTCTGCCGAAGCGTCGTTTTCTAATAGATTAAAACGCTTACAAAAATCTGGGCTTAGTTTAATTTCATTCAGTGCAGCCACGCCTCTTGAGCTGCAATTAGTGAGAAAGTAACAATGCAAAAAAATCCGCTAGATGGCTTACATGATGTCATTGCACCGACCGAGGTTGCATGGTGGCCACTTGCTCCAATTTGGTGGCTGATCATAGCCTTAGTTTGTTCGTTATTAATTATCGGCTTAGTGCTTTTATATAAAAACCAGCAGTTTAAAAAAGCCAAAAAACAAGCCATTAAATTAAGTAAAACCCTCAGCGATGAGGATACGCAAGAGCTGCACATTATTTTAAAACGTTTAACTCGCCATTATTACAACAGCCAACTTGCCTCTCAGCCTTTGGCTAAGTGGTCAGAAAGTTTATCTAAGCTCAGTGGCGACAACTTTAGTTACGACGAACTAATGCCGCTTTATCAACAGCATAGTAATAATGCTGAGCTTGGGGCTAAATTGCGCAGTGCTATCAGCAACTTTAAACTCAAGGAGCCAATTAATGTTTGAGTTTAGTTGGCCATGGTGTTTTGTGCTTTTACCTCTGCCTTGGATATTAAGCCGCTTTATGCCGTTAAAGCAACAAGGGCAGTTACGTTTACGTATTCCTGGCTTTGCTAAGCTTGGCTTAAATAATCAAGCAGTACAGCAACACAGCCGCAAAGTTTCATTGCTTGAATGGGCTGTTTGGATCTCTTTAGTTGTCGCTATTGCAAACCCAACTTGGCTTGATGAACCTATTACACTGCCTAATGAAGGCCGCGATATTATGCTGGCGGTGGACTTATCTGGCTCTATGACAGAGCAAGATATGGAGTATCGAAATAATCAATATGTAGATAGGCTCACTATGGTAAAAGCTGTACTCAGTGATTTTATCGAGCAGCGTCAAGGTGACCGCCTTGGTCTTATCTTATTTGGGGATACCGCATTTTTACAAACCCCCCTTACCCGTGATGTTAAAACGGTGAGCCAAATGCTCAGCGAAGCGCAAATCGGCCTAGTAGGTAGAGCAACAGCCATCGGTGATGCGTTAGGTTTATCCGTAAAACGTTTTGCTAATAAAGATGAAAGTAACCGTATCGTAGTGCTATTAACCGATGGTCAAAACACTGCCGGTAACCTTGATCCTGAAGATGCGCTACTGTTAGCCCGCGAAGAAGGCATTAAAGTGTATACCATAGGTGTTGGCTCAGATAGTAAACGTGGCTTTAGCCTGTTTAATATGGGTGGTATGAGTGGTGGTAACTTGGATGAAACTTTACTAAAACGCATTGCTGAGCAAACTGGCGGCTTATACTTTAGAGCAAAAGATGTAGCCGGTTTACAGCAAATTTACCAAGAGCTCGATAAACTTGAGCCTATCAGTAACGATGAGCAAACGTTCCGCCCACAAATTTCATTGTTTTATATTCCACTGCTTGTGGCGCTGGGCTTAATAAGCATAGCAATGCTCATCAGTTTTATTCGCCAATTTAAGCAGGAGAGCTAGTATGGATTTTGAATTTATTCGCCCTGCCCTACTTTGGTTATTAATTCCCGCGCTGATTATTTTTAGTGTGCTGTTGGTACGCAACAAAAAAAGCGCCCCTGCTGATTTAATTGCGCCCCATTTGGCGCAGTTTGTAATGAGCGACAATCATAAAAAACAAAGCCAACCGCTTTGGCTAGTTGCTGTATTTACTCTTTTAGCCATCGTTTTTGCAGCAGGTCCAAGCTTTGAAAAGAAACAAGTTCCGGTGTTTCAAGCAAAGAATGCGCGGGTCATTGTGATGGATATGTCGTACTCCATGTTCAGTACCGACATCGCACCAAGCCGATTAGTGCAGGCTAGATTTAAAGCACTTGATATGATTGAGCTTTTCAAAGAAGGTGATACGGCATTAGTGGCTTATGCAGGCTCTGCATTTACTATTTCACCGCTAACTAATGACGCTAGCACGTTGGCTAACCTTATCCCAAGCCTAAGCCCTGATATCATGCCGAGCAAAGGTTCGAATGTTATTGAAGGCCTAGAAAAAGCCGACGATTTACTAAAACAAGCTGGCTATTTAGATGGTGATATTATTTTAGTCACCGATGGGGTTGATAGCCTAGATCAAGAAGATATTAGCCGCTTTACCTCTCAGTCTAGTTATCGTTTAAATGTCTATGGCGTCGGCACAGAGCAAGGTGCGCCGATTAAGCTACCAGAAGGTGGCTTTTTAAAAGATATGCAAGGACAGATTGTTATTCCGACGCTTAATGTTAGCCGCTTAAGTTCGCTTGCGCGCAACAGCGGTGGCAAATTCGCACTGTATCAAACCAGTAATCAGGATATTCAAACATTTGCCCCCACTGCCAATGCAGAAGTACTCAAAGATGAGAAACAAAGCCAAGCATTATGGCGAGTTGATGCCGGTATTTACGGCCTGATTATTTTATTGCCGTTAGCGCTCTTTTTAATTCGCCGTAGCAGCCTAGTGCTTGGCTTTTTGTTTGTTATGCTCCTACCTCAGCAACAGGTTTACGCCGCTGAATTACCAGACGTATTTAAAAACCAAGACCAACGTGCTCTTAATGCCTATCAGCAAAATCAATTTGAACAAGCCGCCCAAGCACAAAACGCACAACTTAAAGGCGCCGCTCTTTATCAGCAAGGTAATTACCAAGCTGCTATGGATGCGTTTAGTGAAGATAAATCTGCAACGGGTTTGTATAACTACGGAAATGCCCTTGCTAAGGCCGGTGAGCTAGAGCAAGCCATAGAAGCGTATAAGCAAGCCCAACAACTTAAAAATGACTTCACTGAGGCAAAAGAAAACCAAGCCCTCGTAGAACAGCTATTGCAGCAGCAAGAGCAACAACAGCAGCAACAAGATCAACAGCAAAACAATGATCAACAAAACTCTGATGGCCAGCAAGATAACCAGCAAAAGCAACAGGGTGAAAATTCACAGCAAGGTGAAAACTCTGAGCAGAGTGAGCAGCAAGATGGCCAACAACCGTCAGAGCAAGGTGAGCAATCAGATCAAAAAGGTGAGCAAAGCGAGTCTAATAGTGACCAGCAAAACAAACCTGAAATGGAATCTGAAAAAGACACGTCGTCACAATCTGGAGAACAACAGCCAGAGCAAGCTCCCGAGCAACAAGAGGCCCAGCCACAGCCATCGCAAAGCGATGAACAAGCTAAACAGCAAGCAGAGCAACAGGCTATGCAAGCACAAGCTGCTGAACTGACCAATGAAGAGAAAGAAAAAGCCCAGCAACTTAACCAGCTGCTGCGTAAAGTTCCCGATGATCCAGCGATCTTATTAAGAAATAAAATGCAATTAGAAGCACAAAAACGAAACTACCAACGTCGTCCACGAGGAGCCGAAAAATCATGGTAATGCGATTATTATGTTGTTTATTGCTAATCGCGGCAGCGCCGCTTTGGGCTGCCACCCAGCTACAGGCAAGTGTTGATAAAAACCCTGTCCTTGCTGGTGAGTTTTTTGTTTTAACCATCTCAGCAGACGACTCTATTAACAGCGAACAACCAGACACTTCGGTGCTATTAAAAGACTTTGTTGTTGGGCCAACCAGTGTTAGCTCGCGCACTAATATTATTAATGGTGAAATCAGTAAGCAAACTAACTGGTCTGTAAAGCTGATGACCCGCAAAGAAGGCACTTATACCATCCCTGCCTTTACTGTTGCCGGTGTCAGTTCAAAACCGATTGAGCTAACGGTAGCTAAGCGCAGTCAAACCTCAGAACAAAATAAAGAAGCCTTCATTAAAACAAGCATCAAGCCAACTAGCTTATACGTGCAAGAAGCCGGTGTTTATACGGTTAAATTGTATTTAGACAACAACAAAGAATTGCTGGATGGCAACTTAACTACGCCAGAAATGGAAAACGCTGAGCTAACCCCAATTAACAAACAATCTGAAGACTATGAGTTAATTGATGGCAAACGCTATTTAGTGATCACCCGTGAGTACTTAGTGCAGCCACAAAAAAGTGGCGTAAATACTATTACGGCACCTGTGTTCAATGGCCGTATTCGTCAAAACTATCGCCAAATGGCTGTCTCAGCGATGGGCGAAGATGTTGATGTTGAAATCAAGCCAATCCCAGATAACTACACAGGTGCATGGCTACCAAGCGAACTGGTTAACCTTGATGAGCAATGGCAACCAAAAGACGACACCGTTGAAGTTGGCACCCCTATCACTCGCACCATTACTTTAACTGCATTGGGGGTTACTAAAGAGCAACTTCCTGATATCGATATGCCACAGGTGCAAGGCTTTAGAAGCTACCCTGATGAAAAAGAGAGTAACCATCTGGTACGTGATGGCCGTGTTATTTCTCAGCAAACAGCTTCTTATGCTTTATTACCGCAAACACCGGGCACTTACACATTGCCTGAAATAAAGCTGCCTTGGTTTAATACTAAAATCAATCGTATTAGCTATGCGACCATACCTGCTCGTACATTAACAGTTGTGCCAAGTACAAACCCACTCACACCAACAGCTCCTGCTATCGCAGAGCCGCAAACCGCAAGCTCTAATGAGCTGGGTGATACGCCAACTAATATGCAAACGGTCACAAAAGTAACGACCCCTATGTGGCTTATTATCGTGGCAGTGGTCGGCTATGGACTTTGGCTAATCACCTTAGTGCTTTACTTTAAAAAGCGTCCTCAGCAACCGACAGCTGAGCCATTACCTACCAGTGGTTCATCAGCATCGTTAAATGAGCTTAAGCAGTTTGCAAAACAAAACAATAACTCTGGGTTTTATAACGCATTAAACCACTACGCAAAACAACAGACTGGTAAAAATGCTGCGGCCATCGAATGTTTACTAGCATCACTCAAAAACACACAACTTAATGATGAAATTGCTAAATTACGCACTAAACTTTATAGTTCAGCAGATGAACAGGTTGATTTAAGTTTAATCGTCAGCTTGCTAAGCCAAGCCGCAAAGCAAACTAAATCAACATGTAATGACACTGAATTAAAGAATCTTTATGATTAACTATTAACATAAATAGTTGAAAATAAACGGCTAATCTTGAGTTAGCCGTTTTTTTAAGAAAAAAATAATAATCTCAGAAAGTTTTTTTCTGATAGGCAGGTCTTAGTTACTATGACAGAAAAACAAAAGCGATATGAAGCGCTGGTTCATGTCTACCACAGTGAGCTTTTTCGCTTTGCGTATTGGTTGTGTCGTGATCAGAACATTGCTGAAGACTTAGTGCAGGAAACCTTCCTGAGGGCTTGGCGTGCCTTGGATTCACTGCAAGACCAACAAGCAGTTAAACCTTGGCTGTTGACTATTTTGCGCCGCGAGAATGCACGCCGTTTTGAACGTAAACAATTTGATTACGCCGATGTTGAAAACGACACCCTTGTAGATGAACAAAGTTCAACCCTTGATGCTGAAATGGAACAAACAGTGATTCAACGACAAATAGGAAAGTTATCACAAGAATATCGAGAACCATTGCTGCTGCAAGTGGTAATGGGTTGCTCTGGCGATGAAATCGCCGAGATCCTCGATTTAAATAAAAATACTGTCATGACACGACTTTTTCGTGCCAGAAACCAGCTTAAAGAGGCTTTAAGCAGTGATGATGACCAACTTAGAGGAGCATCAAATTAATGGATGAACTCGAGTTTCGCCGCCGCATCCTCGCCGAGCCAAGCACTATTGATAAGGAACTTGAAGCGTTTGCCGAGCAGGACACAGATAAACAGGCGTTTATTGATGATGTACGTGCCTTTGACGATGAACTAAGCAAAGCACTTAACATCCCCGTGCCTGAAAATTTAGCACAGCGAATTATTGATAATACATATAGTTCTGAAGCAGAAAGCGCTGAGCAACCGCTAGACACCATTGTTGAGGCTAAGTCACGCTTTGCCTTTAATCGACTGTATTTAGCCGCTGCAGCGTCATTTTTAGTGGCAATTAGTGTGTTCTTTGTCAGTAACAAACAACATACGTTATACAGTGTGGGTGAGCATGCCTTTGCGCATCTTTACCATGAAATTGGCTCGCTAGATAAACATGAAGCAATAGATCTTGCTTCGGTAAACGAAAAGTTTGCCACCATTGGCGGTCACTTAGATGAGCTACCAGGTAAAGTAACCTATTTAATGTTTTGTGATTTTCAGGGTAAAAAAGGCCTACACTTGGTATTTGAGTCAGATTTTGGCCCAATGACGGTATTCATTGTGCCTTCTGACGAGCAACCATTTGGCACCGGCTCTGATGATTTCAATGATGAGCGTTTCGCAGGCCACATCAACCGAGGCGATCGGGCTGATACCATCTTAATCGCGAGTATTGGTGCGCCACTTGATAGCTACAATAACATGATCAATGACGCCATTCGCTGGCTGCACTAATACCTACTCGTAGTAACACATATTACAGGCATAAAAAAACCGCAGTCACTGCGGTTTTTTTTTCGCTATAAAGCAAGTTACTTACAAACGTCTGCTACTGCATTTGCAAAGTAATCAATGTTTGCATCACTGATACCAGCAACGTTTACACGGCTAGAACCAACAATGTAGATTGAGTACTCTTTTTGTAAGCGCTCGATTTGCTCTTTATTAATACCTAGAAATGAGAACATACCATTTTGACGGTCAATAAATGAGAAGTCTTGCTCAATGCCTTTCGCAGCTAAGCTTTCTTTGATTAATGTACGCAAGCCATTAATGCGATTACGCATTTCATCAAGCTCGTCATGCCACATTTGCGTCAGCTCAGTGCTACCTAAAATCGTGCTAACAATATCAGCACCATGCGCAGGCGGCATTGAATAGATGCTACGTACAACGCTTAATAATACAGAGTTAGAGATATCAGCAGTTGCTGCATCTTTAGCAATAATTGAACATGCACCAATACGCTCGCGGTATAAACCGAAGTTTTTCGAACAAGAAGAACAGATGATTAGCTCATCTACCGCTGCTGCTAATTTACGAAGACCCGCTGCGTCTTCTTCAAGGCTTGAACCAAAACCTTGGTAAGCAATATCAACCAGTGGCGTGAAACCAACTTCAGCAGCAAGATCTGCAACTGTGCTCCATTGCTCAGCATTTAAATCCATACCGCTTGGGTTGTGACAACATGCGTGGAATAACACAACATCACCTTTAGGCACTTGCTTAAGGGTATTAATCATGTCATCAAATAAAAGGTCTTTATTTTCGTAATCATAGTAAGGGTATTCTTTTACTGTTAAGCCCGCCGCTTCAAATAAGCTGATGTGGTTTGCCCACGTTGGCGTAGTTACCCATACAGTCGCATCTTTGTTGCAACGCTTGATGAATTCAGCTGCAACACGTAATGCACCTGTACCACCTGGTGCTTGTGCCGTGCGAACACGATTAGCTAAAAGTGCTGGATGCTCACCCAGTAATAAGTTTTCCATTTTTTGGCAGTAATCTAGGTTACCTGCCAAGCCAATGTACGATTTACTGGTTTCGTTTTCTAAACGAAACGCTTCCGCTTTTTTAACCGCTTTTAATACAGGCGTATTGCCTTGCTCATCCTTATAAACACCTACACCCAAATCGATTTTCTTTGGGTTTGTATCTTGTTTAAAGGCCGCCATTAGGCCAAGAATAGGATCTGTTGGTAATGGTTTTAATTCTGAGAACATTGACTATCTCTTTTTATAGGGGTTAGCGTTGCCACTAGCTTAACATAAAAACCCAGCCTGATTACTAGTTAAATTAGACCAAGAGTTGAGGAATTTTAATACAACAAGCCACAAGTAATGCAAGGGTTTGCTGATCAAAGAAATCATTATTAAATGCTTCCGCATCTATAATACCTAAGCATTCATTTTTGTCTGATAACAGCGGTAGACAGGTCTCTGCTTTCACTTTAGGGTCGCAAGTATAATACTCTCCACCTTGTGCAAGGTAATCGGCTACGTTATTGATCACACGCCCTTGCTTAGAAAGCGCAACTTGAACATTGTTACTGCCTTTAGCAAACGCTTCAGTTAGCGGGAATAATGGACGGCTCGGTGCACCATGATAAACCAGCTTTAATAACTGAGAACCTTCTTCAGTATTGGTCGCTTGGTAAATACCAAACCAATCAACGTGAGTCTGGGCAACGACAAAATCGATGATTTGCTGAAGCTTGGCCAGCTTTTCAGTATTGGTAGCATCCTCTGCAACATAGTCGTTTAATTTGAATGGTTCATCTTGTAAGTAACCAAATAAACTACACGCACCACCCTCGCCTAGCTCAGGAATTTGGTATTCCCAGCGCACTGCAGGTAAAGCTGACTGTGCAAGGTAATGTTCAAGGTTTGATAATTGATCAACAACCAAGCTTTCTGGTAAATCAAGTTGAGCAGTCGATAAGTAGTTAGAAATCATTTAGCCATCCAAACATCTATAATGCCGAGATGATAACATGCGATTTTACTGTGAGCTAGTACTGCTTGCTGTTAATTGATAATAAATTTCGACCTGATTGCCAGCACTATTAAATGTGACGCCAGTCGCAATTTCGCTCAGCAAACATAAACCTCTGCCATGCTCTCGCACTAAGTTTTGTTGCTCAGAATCTTGTTTGTTAAATCCATGTCCCGAGTCACAAATTGTAAAATACAAAGCATACTCTTCAGGGCTATAGCGGATATCAATGATAATTAATGCATCGGTTAAATTAGCTAATGCTTTTTCTCGTTGTTGATAATAAATTAAAAAACCATCGTCATGATTTTTCACATCAGAGTCTAGTCCTAAAACACCATGATCAAGCGCATTATTATAAGCCTCAGATAAGATAAGAAAAATATTGGCTCGGTGAGCGTTTAAACCTGGTACCCGACTGATTACATTAACAACCTCTAAAACAGGATCAGTGCTTTTAATCTGCTTTGAATTTAAGCTTAAAGAGAAGTTAAATGGCAATTCAGAATAAGGTTCTACCATTTGTTCAGGTTCAGGCACCGGCAAACAATTTAACAACACTAAACTTAAATCGTCTTGCTGCTCGTTACCTTGTGCAAAACGCTTAACTCTTTCGAGCACTTGATGACAGGAAATGTTATCTCTAGAGGCAAGCACATCTTTAAACCGTTTTTCTCCAAAATAAACTTCTCTTGGATTAATCGTTTCAATAATTCCGTCAGTCGCCATAACGATTCGTGATGTAGTTTCAACCTCTGTATGGATCAAAGCGCGTTCAAATTCATCATCCTCTAAAATTCCCAACGCCATATGTTGAGATTCTAATGTACGAATTATATTTCCCTGCTGATCGATGATATAGGTGTCTGGCAGGCCACCTAACCATGCAGAAACACTTTTACCTGTATTGCTAAGCTCTAGAATAGTTGCCGCACAAAACATATGCCCAGGTAATAACTTCGCCAATACTGAGTTAATCTCAGCTGCAATGTCACTTACCGACATGCCCTTACTTACCATCGTATAAAAGACTCTAGATGCCGGTAATGCACCAACAGCAGCAGCTAAGCCATGACCAGTAAAGTCTCCTAGCATACAATACAAGCTGCCAATTGGACTTTGCCCAACCAAAAACATGTCGCCATTAAACATAGCGGCAGGCGATAAATGAAAATCTAAATGGGTAGGGAATGACTGTTGGTTTTCAAGCGCGTTATTAAAAATGTGCTCGACAATTTCATGCTCACGTTCAACTTGATTTTGATGGTACTCAAGTTGTAAATTCTGCTCTCTTGCTTTTTGACTTAGGTTGCGAATGCGGCTGTGTGCTTTAATTTTCGCATTTAAGATTACCTCTTGGAATGGCTTGTGTAAAAAGTCATCCCCACCGACCGCTAAGCAGCGTTCAAAACTTGCTTCGTCTTCTAAAGAGGTTATAAAAATAATAGGTAAGTAAACTTGGCTGTAGCGCTCTTTTATAATTGCAGCTGTTTCAAAGCCGTCCATTACTGGCATAATGACATCAAGCAGTACGATGTCTATCTTTTGCTCGTCAAGAAGACTTAAAGCAACAAGTCCATTTTCGGCAGTGAAAACTCGGTAGCCTTGTTGCTCTAACATCACAGTTAATAAACGACGATTTAGCTCTAAATCATCGACTACCAATATATTAAGCATCAATCGATATCAAATTTTTTATCAAAACGAGATATTTGTAAGATTTTCTTTAATTGAGGCTGACAGTTACTTATTTGTATTGTATCAACTTTGCCCGTTAGGTTTTTTTTCATATTGAGCAACATACCTAATGCTGAACTGTCCATATAATCAGTTTCTCTAAGGTCAATAACGACTTTATTGATATTGCTGTTTAAGTCGGCGTATGCCTGACGAAAAGATTGCACCAAATTAAAATCAAACTTTCCTTTTATCTGTACGGTTAAAATAGCGCCATCAGCAGATGTACTGCGCGTCAAACTCATAATAAACTCCTATTTAACAAATCTTTCCGAAGACTTATCTAAATATAACTGCTTAGAACAAATAAGCCAAAAAATAAAACACTTAGGATTAAATTTGTTATCATTTATCTAAGCTTCTACAACGAGATCCACTATGAGCGAAAATAATCTAGTTTACTCAACTTCTACAGGGCGCATTGAACAACCCAAAGAAAGCAAACCTGCACAAAGTAAAATGTTTAAAGATGGTTTTTTACGAATCGAACGCCAAACAAAAGGACGCAAAGGTAAAGGTGTGATGTTAGTGGTTGGTATTGATAGCCAACAACATGACTTAAAAAAATTAGCCAAAACCATTAAAAGTAAGATGGGTCAAGGCGGTGCAGTAAAAGAGGGTATCATCGAAGTTCAAGGTGATGACAGAGATAAGCTAAAAGCGATTCTCGAAGCGCTGAAATTCAAAGTAAAAATAGCAGGGGGTTAACATCCCCCCTACTTTATTAATCATTCTTGATTAAATCTAGTGACTGTAAATGCTCATATAACTTAGGTAATTCAGCCTCACTCACAGGCGGACTGAAGTAATACCCTTGCACAACAAAGCAGTTATTATTTTGTAAAAACTCAATTTGCTCTTTAGTTTCGACCCCTTCAGCAACAACGTTAAGCTTAAGTTTTTGTGCCATTGCGATAATCGCAGCAGTGATCTCCATATCATTACTGTCTTCAGGGATATCTTTCACAAAAGAGCGGTCAACTTTTAAAATATCGACTGGGAAGCGTTTCAAATAACTCAGTGACGAGTATCCGGTACCAAAATCATCAATTGAAATTGAAACGCCAAGTGCTTTTAGTTGATGCAGTTGTAAGATCGCCGCCTCAACATGTCCCATTAACATACTTTCAGTCAATTCTAAGTGAATGCGTTTTGGTTCAACACCTGTTTGCTTGATGATTTTATCAAGCGTCGACACCAAATTAGCATCTTTAAATTGACGTGCTGATAAGTTGATTGAAATATTATTTTTTAAGTCTTGGCTTGCTAAACGTGCAGCAAACTCACACGCTTCTTGCAATATCCACGCTCCAAGCTCAACAATCAAACCTGTAGCTTCAGCAATAGGAATGAATTTAGTTGGCGGTATCATGCCTTCATTTGGATGGAACCACCGTATGAGTGCTTCATAGCCAACAACTTGATTCCTGCGACAATCTACTTGTGGCTGATAGTAAACCTGGAACTGCCCCTCACGAATACCTGTACGTAACTCATTTTCAATAAACAAGCGTTCATTGGCAGCAGCATTAAGCTCTTGGCTATAAAAGTGGTAAGTATTACGCCCTTTCGCTTTTGCTTCATACATAGCAAGGTCAGCATGCTTCAGTAGCTGATCTTCCTCTTGGCTATCAAATGGTGCCATCGTGATACCAATACTGGCACTAATTATCACTTCATTGTTACCTAGTTTGATAGGCTCATTAAGAGTACGTTGAATGGTATTCGCCACTTCCATGGCGTGAGTTTGATGCTCAATACCACTTAACAGGACTGCGAACTCATCACCACCTAAACGTGCAATGGTATCTTCGGTGCGTAAACGCTTTTTCAAACGATTAGCAACTTCAACCAATAACTGATCGCCCGCATCGTGACCTAGCGTATCGTTGATACGTTTAAATTCATCTAAGTCAAAGTAAAATAAAGCAAATGCATAATGACCACGTTCAGCAAGTGCCATAGACTTGCGTAGCTGCATTCTAAAGAAAGTTCGGTTTGCAAGCCCTGTTAATGTATCAAAATAGGCAAGCTGTTCCATTTTTCGCTGACTTTCTTTCACAAACGAAATATCTTGAGCTGAAGCCACGTAACTGGTGATTTCCCCCCCTTCTTCGCGGATTGGAGAAATACTCAATGAAACCCATACAGATTGACGCTCATTACCCTGTAATAAAGTATCTCCTCGCCAATAGTTACGGCTACGTAGGTCGATATCAATATCGTCAACTAAAATCGCCATTTCTTGAGAGATAATATTCATCAATGGTGAGCCAATAAAGTGGCGTTCCTCGAAACCCGTCATCTCAACCATTTTCGGGTTCACGTATTTGATTTCAAAGTCTTGATTAGTGATCACAACGCCTGTACCTGAGAAGGCAACTGCTTTGGATAATCGGTTCGCTGCTTTTTCAGCTATTTCTTTTTCGCTAATGCGCTGATTTAAACCATCGATTAATTTACGAATTTCTATTGCCATGTCTCTAAAAGAGCCATTAAGCGTGCCTATTTCGTCTTTGTTCACTTTAGGAAATTCAGTTTGAAATTGCCCTTTGCCAAAACTAACAACCGCATTTACCAAAGAGTGAATACGACGCAGTACTAATTGATAAAGTGCTTGATGCAATAACAAAGCAACTAAAATAGCGTACAGGATAAACAAGCCAAAGAACTTTACTTTTAGCTCTTCAAGCGCAGAAAGTGCCGACGAGCGCTTTTTATAAATACCAATATACCAATTAAGGTTCTCGACTTTGCGGATATTGATAATATGGGTTTCACCATCTTGTACAAATGAATTTGCAGACTCTGGTAATTTTAAGCGAATGGTTTCAGACACTAATTTTTGTAGATCAGGATTAACAAAATCTTCAGTCAGCAACTTTTTACCTTCACGGCCATATTGCTCAAGCGTTGTTTTATCTAAATCAGGATGAGCTAAGAGCTGACCTTTCGCATCAAAGACTAATAAATGTTGCTCACGATCGCCAATAGGCAGCTGTGCCAATAAGGTTTCAAGAGCAATATCACTACCAGTGACACCAAAAAATTCGTTATCAAGATAGATTGGCACAAGCACGCTTACTACCCACTTATGCCAAATAGTATCGTAATACACCTTTGACCATACAGCTTCTCGGCTCGGGTTTGTTGCAGCTTGTGCGTAATTAAATGTCTCGCCTTTGGTAAAGTCAAAATCGCCCGGTACATTGAGCGCCCAATTAGGTGGAGCAATACGTATAAAGTTATCTTTAGTGATTAAATAAAAATTAAAAAAGTCTTGGATAAGCGTTGGTGAGACAATTTTCCATAGCGATTCAGAATCGTTAATCAGCTGCTTATAAAAATTAGAGTACTGGTCTTGTGGAATAAATGAAGCTGATAAACCATCCTCAGAAGTGCTGCGAATACTGCCATCAACTGCAAACTTTATATCTGCGCTGCGGTTATTTTGTAGATGTGACTCATTATGCAGTAGCTGACTACTAACGACATTGTTAGCTTGCTCTGCAATATTTATTTTGGTGTTAATTAAGCGATTGAATTGACGACTCAAGCGTTCACTCGAATGCTTTAAAAGTTCGTGCTCTTCAAAAACAAGCTGTTTTTCTTCTGATTTAAGCATTAAAGCTGCAGCGCAAATACCTGCAATTAAACAAATAGCAGAGATTAACAGCGACAATTTCATACTTAATGAATTCACCCCAAACCGGGATGGCGGTCGTCGATACACCACAGGACTACCTTATTAATAATTGTTATTATTTATTATGCAAAAACAAATATACCAGATTCATTTTTAGATTTATAAATTTTTTATGAAGATTAATGAAATTTCTGAGGAATCTTTCGCTTTGTCCAAAATAGCATGTTTATGCAGTTGACTTTACATAGAAGTATTTTTACATTAGTCCAATGAAACAAATTATCTCTCGCACTTATTTTTCTTTTTTTAGCTTCTTTAGATAGAGGAGGCTTAACTGTTTGCGAGATAATTTCACCGAATAGCTAAAGCCTCCCTCTTGGGAGGCTTTTTTGTTTGTGCACTGTTTTGGAATGAGGAAACCAACATGAGCATTGATACATTAAATGCGTTACGACACGATATAAATGAAATCGACTCCGACTTACTTGTGTTACTAGCTAAAAGACGCCGTATAAGCCACAGCGTAGTCGAATATAAAATTGCCAATAACAAACCAATTCGTGATGAAGCTCGCGAACAAGCACTTCTGGAAAAACTAATCAGTTATGGTAAGTCATTAGGTCTTGACGCTTACTACATTAATAATGTGTTTCAAACTATTCTTGAAGATTCTGTTTTAAACCAGCAAGCCATGCTGCAAAAGAACCTCAACCCAGAAGCTATGAGCGAAAGCCATCGTGTTGCGTATTTGGGTGGGCAAGGCTCATATAGCCAACTAGCCTGCCATAAATATTTTAGCCGCCGCCCTGGCAAAGTGATTGAAATGGGTTGCTCTAGCTTTGAACAGATCACTGGTAAAGTTGAAAGTGGACAGGCTGATTTTGGCTTACTGCCAATTGAAAACACCAGCTCAGGAAGTATCAATGAAGTATTCGACTTATTACAACACGCACAAGTATCAATTGTAGGTGAAGTAACCCATAGCGTTGAGCACTGTTTATTAGCAATGCCAGGTACTGAGCTATCTCATATCAATAAAATTTTTGCTCATCCACAACCTTTTGCTCAATGTAGCCGTTTCATTCAAGGCCTAGGTGACATTCAACATGAAACCTGTGATTCAACCTTCCACGCATTGCAATCTGCGGTTGAAACAGCAAATAGCGCTGCTATCGGCTCAGCTCAAGCTGGCAAAAATGTTGGTTTAGAAGTAATTAAGTCAGGCCTTGCAAACCAAAGCGAAAACCACAGCCGCTTTATTGTTGTCGCCCGTAAGCCGCTACAAGTATCGAAGCAAATTCCGACCAAAACCAGTTTAATCATGGCGACTAAACAACAAGCAGGTTCATTGGCTGATGCTTTAATGATTTTTAAACATCACCAAATTAACCTAGTAAAACTAGAATCTCGCCCCGTACCAGGAAATCCGTGGGAAGAAGTGTTTTATGTTGACCTCGAAGCAAACCTTGATGACTTACATGTTAAGCAAGCGCTTGAAGAGCTGAAAGAACACACTCAGTACACACGTGTATTAGGCTGTTACCAAAGTGAGTCTTTGCAGGCTGTTAGTGTGTAATAGCCTGCCTAGATATGACTAATGAAAAGGAGTCTGTCGACTCCTTTTTCGTATAATTTCATCTTAGATACTTGCACCCATAGCCCTGTCTAAGCATAATCTTGAAAACAATTTGAAATTGGATCTTTCATGAATTGGTTAGCAGAATTAGCAACTAAAAGAACACCTTGGTTATTACTAGCGTTTATTTCACTCGCATTTGAAGTCACAGCATTGTTTTTTCAATACAACATGGGACTTGAGCCATGCATCATGTGTATTTATCAGCGCACCGCTGTTTTAGGCTTACTTGCAGCAGGTGTGATTGGTGCGATTAACCCAAAAAGTATGGTTGTTCGCTTAGTCGCATTTGCCACTTGGGGTATCTCAGCAATTTGGGGTTACTTTATTGCTAAAGAACACATTGCAATGCAAAACAATACCGACCCGTTTGCATTTAGCTGTGCATTTGAACCTAACTTCCCAAGTTTTATGCCTTTGCATGAATGGATCCCTAGCTTCTTTGCTGCCACAGGTGATTGTGGCAATATCGATTGGCAGTTTGCTTCAATGAGCATGCCGGCATGGATGGAAGTGATTTTTGCAGCATTTTCAGTGGTATTTGTGGCTGTTTTAGTTAGCCGATTAGTGAGCAAAAAGTCGCTATAATGATTTATTTTTTTACTAGCCAAATCCCTACTTTAAAAAACTTTAAAGTAAGGCAACGCCAGCAGATTATTGCTCTTGCTTTAGCTCATTTAAGCCCGAGCAAAAAGATCATTTTATCGGTATGTAAGCTTGCCTTTTTAGCGCCATTATTTTTAGGTTTAGCTTACTTTGAAGGGTGGATGCTTATTCCTTGGTTGTTGTTAGCAGGTTTAAGTTACCCTCTTATCACAACACCTATCGAAAACATGTTCGCGTTAGCGCATTTAGACAAGGCTATCAATGAATTTAAACAGGGCGAATAACGCCCTGTATAGGTGATAACCTGCTATTTATAGAGTAATTTTCCCCTCAAGTTTAGCGAATAGCTTATCACCAATTCCTTTTACTTCTTTTAATTGTTCTAGCGACTTAAACGAGCCTTGCTTGGTGCGATGCTCGACAATCGCTTTCGCTTTTGATTCACCAATACCCGGTAATTGAGTTAACTGCTCAATGCTGGCTTTATTAATACTCAGCTTTTGCATTTTAACTTGTGTTGCTTTGGTTGGTGTTTCGGCTGATACCTGTGTAGCAGGAAGTAATGCAAGAGTAGCGGCAAGTAAAATACTTGATAGTAATTTCATAATTTCCTCCATGACGCCCTTGTTTGGACTGATAGTTAGCGATTACCCAACACTCACTCCATCGCTTGTGTTTAACTTTGGGTAACATTTTAAATAAAGCTAATACACAAAGTATTGTCAAATTTACTAAATAAAAATTTTCTCAAGTTACTTGCAAAATAAGGCTCGAAGCATTACTGTATATAAAAACAGTAATCTTAGCAGCGATTTTACGCTGCAATGCCAGGCTTAAATGCAGGAGAAATCATGGCTGTTGTTGTTAAATATGTTGTAGAAAGAAACGGAGTCGAGCGCATGACGTTTACTACTAAGAAAGAAGCTGATGCGTATGACAAAATGCTCGACATTGCTGAGTCATTAGAACTTATGCTTGAAAAAGTTGATGTACCATTAAGCGAGCAACAAATTGAGTCACTGGCGCTTGAAATGGCAAAAGAAAAAGACCAATTTATGGCGGTACTTAAAGGTGCAAAAGACGCGCCAGCTAAACCTAAAAAAGCAAAGTCAGACGATAACGTTGCTGATATAAAAGAAAAAGCGGCAAGCTAAACGCAAATTTAGATCATAAAAAAAGGGCAACATCCGTTGCCCTTTTTTGTGTTTAATCAAAAACTACAATGACGATTCAACTTCATCAAATAAGTCTGTAATTTCTTTTTTCGGCTCAGCCGTCATAAGGCTAACAACAACTATGGCTATTGTTGATAAAATAAAGCCAGGGACAATCTCATAAATGATTGCACTTAGTGCTTGGCCATCAATAGTAATTGGCGCGTATATCCAAAACAGCACTGTTGCTGCACCAACAACCATGCCACTAATAGCCCCTTGTAAGTTCATGCGTTTCCAGTAAAGGCTCAGTAGCACCAGTGGACCAAATGCTGCACCGAAACCAGCCCATGCATTACTTACTAAGTCTAAAATAGAGCTATTACGGTCATAAGCTAGGTAAATAGCAAATAAGGCAACTAAGATAACACTAATACGACCAACTAAAACCAGCTCTTTTTGAGATGCACTACGGTTTAAGTAAATTTTGTAGAAATCTTCAGTTAGAGAGCTTGAACACACTAACAACTGTGAAGAGATAGTACTCATAATTGCCGCTAAAATTGCTGCCAATAAGAAACCGGCAATTAAAGGATGGAAGATAAGCTCAGACAACACTAAGAAAATAGTTTCTTTATCATCAATAGGCATTTGGTTTTCAAGCATATAAGCAGCACCAAATAGACCAGTTAGCACAGCACCAATTGCTGATAGCGTCATCCACGACATACCCACACGACGCATGGTTGGCATATCTTTCACTGAACGTACAGACATAAAACGCACAATAATATGTGGCTGACCAAAATAACCAAGGCCCCATGCCATTGCTGAAATAATCGCTATAGTCGAACCACCTGCAAACCAATCCATCATATTAAGTGCATGAATTTCAGATTCTTTTGGTGAGCTTAATAATAAGTCATAGCGTGCATTGGCAAGTGTATCCATAACTGGCTGATCAAGCATGGTAAACGTCGCAATTGGCACAGCCAGCAGCGAGATAAACATGATACAACCTTGCACAAAGTCAGTCAGGCTCACGGCTAAGAAGCCACCAAACAAGGTATATAACACGACGACACCTGTTGTGATGTATAGACCCATTTCGTAGCTCATATTAAATGAGTTTTCGAACAACTTACCACCTGCAACAACACCTGATGAGGTATATAAAGTAAAGAAAACAATGATAACAATCGCAGAGATAACACGCAGAATATTCTTATTATCATCAAAGCGGTTTGCAAAGTAATCAGGAATGGTGATTGAGTCATTCGCCTTTTCTGTGTAAACACGCAAGCGAGGCGCGACTAAGAAGTAGTTAGCCCAAGCACCGAGTACTAGACCAATGGCAATCCAAACCTTACTTAAACCAAACAAGTACATTGCACCTGGTAGGCCCATTAGCAGCCAACCACTCATGTCAGATGCGCCAGCTGAAAGCGCAGCAACACTTGGTGATAAATTACGACCACCTAGCATATAGCCTGATACATCGTCGGTAGATTGCTGATAAGCATATAGCCCAATCCCCAACATGACGATGAAGTACAATGCTAACGAAATTATCATTCCTGTTTCCAAATTAGCCTCCAAAAGTTGTTTAATGTTGGCTTTTAATCCGAATAATGACTCGCAAGTTATTTAATTTAAAGACATTATTGGGGTAAAAACCTATATCACCCACGACTATATCATGCTTACCCCCCTTAACTCCAATCAAGCAGATAAATGACAAAGCTCAATTTTTCAACTTTTATCTAACATTTTTCTTATATTTAATCGCAAGTTATAGAATTTATCTGCAAATTATCCTAGTCTTTAATTCTTAATAAAATAATAACTTTTCCTCGCAAATGAACATTTAGCTAATGCTATTTCAGGCACAATGCAATATATTGCGAGAAGTAAATGAATTAACAGATGTGGACATGTTTGGACTATGTATTTTTACGCTGCACGCCAACCTATTTTAGACAGGGATAAAAAACTAATTGGCTACGAGCTTTTATTTCGAGATGGCGTAGACAACGTTTTTCCTGATATTGATGGCGATGAAGCAACGTCACGACTTATTGAAGGCAGCCAATTTAATTTTGGTTTAGAGGATTTAACGGATAACAAACCTGCTTATATCAACTTTACTCTAGAAACCTTGCAAAAGGGTTATCCACTTTTACTTGGTAAAGAGCAGGTGGTAGTAGAGATATTAGAAACAATCCAACCAGGTAAACGCTTACTGGCATTAGTTAAAGATCTAAAAGAAAAAGGCTATATACTTGCACTTGATGATTACATTCACCAACCTGTATGGCGACACTTTTATCCTTACATCGATATTATTAAGATTGACTTTCTAACTTGTGATGTAGACTCAATAAAAGCGATCATCGAGGCTATTAAGCCGTATCCACACATAAAGTTGCTTGCTGAGAAAGTTGAAACATACGAAAAGTATCAGCTTGCCCTAGAAATGGGCTTTAGCTACTTCCAAGGGTTTTTCTTTTCAAAACCTGAGATGGTACAAAGCAAAACTTTGCCGCCATCAGAGATGGCTCTTGCCGAGCTTCTATATGAAACATCGAGTATTGATCTAAACCTCAGAAAAATCACTGAGGTGTTTGAACGTGACGTTAACTTATCTTATAAGTTGCTACGCTACTCAAACTCAGCGGCCTTTAAACGTCGCGCTGAAATCAGCACAATTAAACAAGCGCTTATTGTATTAGGAAGTGAAGAAATTAAACGTTTCTTATCACTTTTATTTGCAGCGCAAGTCGCAGCAGATAAGCCAGCCGAACTAATTCGCCTTTCATTGACCCGTGCTCGGTTTGCTGAATTATTGGCAATCAGCCACGGCAAAATGCGAGATACTGGTATGGCATTTTTAACGGGTATGATGTCGTTAATGGATGCAATCCTCGACGAAGATATGCCAAGTGTAATGAACAAGTTACCGCTGACTATTGAAATTAAAGATGCGCTACTCAAAGATGAAGGCTTATTAGCAACGTATTTAAAGCTGGTAAAATTTTATGAGCAAGCAAATTGGGAAAAAGCGAAAGAAATCCAACAACAACTTGGACTTAAACCTGAAGAAGTACCGGACGCTTACCATGATGCATTAAGTTGGTCTAATGACCAAATGAGTGTATTTGGGGACTGATGAATACCCATCCCTTAACGATATAAAAATGCCAGCAATTGCTGGCATTTTTATTTAACACTTTTAAAGATTTTCTAAGAAGTCTTCGTCAAAGTCATCTGGTTCTTTTTCTAGTGGCGGATTACCATCATGTAGCTCATATAATTGACGCTGGAAGTAGATATCCTTCATGAAGATATAAGGGTCTAGCGACTCATTTAATAGGCTCTCTTGTGGCATTAATGAAGCACGGGCTTCAACCGCTTTAAGTGCAAACACTAATATTGTTTGAGGTGTTGTTAGTGTTATTTCAGGTAATACGAAATTATCAACAACATCACCAGTTAAGTTTCGTGCGGTACTTGGTCCCATACCAGGGATCATCAAGTAAGCACCATCACCCACTCCCCATACACCAAGAGTTTGGCCAAAATCTTCATCGACAATTTCTAAGCCCAGCGATGAAGCAACATCAAAAAAACCGAGTAGACCTACTGTAGAGTTCACTAAAAAGCGCGCTAAGCTAATACCCATATTACCAGGCTTACCCTGCAGACCAGCATTGACCATATCCGTTGGTGCGGTGATGTTATCGGTAAAATTAACAATGCTACGTCTTACCGGTGTTGGCGTTACTGTAACGTAGCCAACAGCTGCTGGGCGAAGAATATAGGCGTCAAGCACGTCCATATTAAAATCATACATAGGACGGTTAAACGACTGTAACGGATCTCGCTCATCCGCTTTTTCTTCGGGTATTTGTGCGCATCCTGCAAGCACTACAAAAAAGATAAAAAATATACTGTGCCTAAACATCGGCTATCCTTACGGTATTAACTCATTAATTAGCAACGCGTACTCTTTAACGTTCGCACGTTCTAAAATACCCGACTTGCCTTCCAACTCGCCGCTAGAAGTTACCACAGTTGCATCTTTTGATAAACGCGCAGTTAAAATAATTTTATCGACACTTGATAAATTCAGACCTTCAACCATTGCATTCGAATCACTCAATGTCACTGTTAGCGGAAAGCTGTATTCCGTCATTTTTACCACGGCTAATGGCATCTGTGGGCCACTGGCTGCTTTTGCAAAAACAAACAAGGTGCCGTTTTGTGGCTGCGAATCTGCTAGAGCTGAGTCTAAATCAACTGTGATGCTAATTTCACTGTGTGAAGCTTTTGCAATTTCTGTATTTGTAACTTGCTGCTGATTATTTAAGTGAGCATCAATTTCAGCAATACGCTCTGCAATCATGCTATAACGCGGATCATTTTGCTGCATACTTGCAAGCAGTACTTCAAACGCAGTTTTAGCTTGCAGCCAATCCTTGCGCTCATAAGCAATCAGAGCTAACAATGAGATTGCATCAATATTAGTCGGCTCTGCTTTTAACACTCTCGATAACATCGTTGCTGCACGTGACATATTCGCATCACTGCCTTCCATTAGCAGAACTTGCGAGTAGCTGATCAGCACTTGCTTGTTATCCGGGTTCATTTTTAGCACTTTATCAAATGACTGCATCGCCATATCAAATTCATTTAATGACATCGCAACACGACCTAGCAGCATCCACGCCACTTCATCATCACCACTTTGATCAAGCTTGGTACGCAATGCTAAAGCAAATGCTTGCAACTCATTCGGTGTCAATGGCTCACCATCTTGCATTACGGCACGTTCACCATACGACTTAAGGTTTGCCATCGCGTCATGCCAGCCTTTTATTTGCTGCTGACTACCCGTGTAACCGTAAAAGATAGCCGTTAAAACAATTAAAAAGCCAGCGCCAGTAAGGGCAAAAATACGGTTGTTACCTTTACTATTTAGCGCTTTTTCTGGAGACAGCTCATTGAGCAAACGACGTTTTTGTTCGATAACTGATTCGTCGTGCATTTGTGCATCAATACGTTGGTTATCTAAGTCTGTTTTAAGCTCATCTAAACGTTGATGATAAATTCGGATTAACTCCGAGTTTGCATTGTGATCAAGGCGTTGAATACGTTCGCGTTTAAAAAAAGGAACGACAACAAATAGCAATGCAACCAGCGTGAGTAAAACAAAAGAAGCCCACATTAATGCCATCTAGCTTTGCTCCTGACGTTGATTTTGTTCAATTAACTTTGCAAGTAGTGCCTCGTCTTGCTCTGTCCATGTTTGTTTTACCGATGCCTTACGTTGGCGTAAAACAATAAACCCAAAGCCAAGTACCACAATCAATACTGGCAATACCCATAATACTAAGGTTGCGGGTGTTACGGGTGGATCGTAATGTACGAAGTAGCCATAACGGTCAATCATATAATCGATGACTTCATCTTTAGTTTTGCCATCTTTTACCAGCGCTAACACTTTGTCGCGTAAGTCTTTGGCTACAACCGCGTCTGAGTCGGCAATGTTTTGGTTTTGACATTTAGGGCAACGCAGCTCTTTGGTAAGCTCACTGAAGCGTACAGCTTGCTCTTTGTCATCAAATTGATATTTGTCTTGCTCTGCAAATGCACTAAACGTGATAAGCAAACTTGCTAAAAAAATCACGAGTCTCATTACTGTAACTCCTGCATTAACGGTGCGAATTTGGCTCGCCACACACGCGGATTAATATCGCCGGTATGGTGCAGCAAAATGGTGCCTTGCTTATCAACTAAGAAGGTCTCTGGCGCGCCAGACACCCCTAAATCAAGGGCTAATGTGCGCTTTAAATCTAAGATATTGAATTGATATGGGTCGCCAGCACGATTAAGCATACTGGTAACGTCTTCGCGTAGTGCGTTAATATCAAACTGGCCATCAAAGTCAGGGTCGTAGCCTTGCTCGTAGTATAAGCCAACAATCTTAACGCCCTGCTCTCTAAGCTCAGTTAAATAGCCCAACTCAGCTAAACAGGTCGGGCACCATGTGCCCCACACATTGAGTAAGTAAACTTCACCTTTTAAATCACTATCTGTCCAACGCGTTGACTCATCCATCAAGTCTGGCAAGTTGAAAGCTGGCATAGCCTGCCCAATACGCCCAGTTTGCAGCTCACGCGGGTTAGCAAACAAGCCTTGATATAAAAACACACACAGTAAAACGAAAACCAGTAAAGGTGCTAGTGCGAGTAGTTTACGGTTCATGCTGATGCCTCCTGCTTAGTCGATTTTTGGCGATAGCGTTTATCACCAAGCACTAAAAAGCCTGCCAGTGAAATCAAGATACCACCGAGCCACATCCAACGAACATAAGGCTTATGGTAAATACGTAACGACCACGCACCTTGGCTTAATTGCTCACCCAGTGCTAGGTATAAGTCACGCGTAAAGCCAGCATCCACAGCGGCTTCTGTCATAAACTGCATGCCAATGTCATAACGGCGTTTTTCAGCATGTAAAACGGTTACTTGTTTATCATTTTTCAGCACAGTGACAACCCCAGCATGGCCGCTATAGTTAGCGCCGCGAATAGACTTAACACCATCAAAACGGTACTGGTATTCATTTAAAGCCACAGTGTCACCCGGCTTCATTGATACATCACGCTCTACTGAATAAGCAGAGGTTAACGTTACACCTGCAATCACGAACGCTAAACCAACGTGACCTAATACCATCGCCCAATAGCTTAGTCCTAAACGTTTAAAGCCTTCACCTAAGGTTTTGTGAATGGTTACTTTTGCTGCTAAATCAACCACTGTAGTAACAACAATCCATACCGCTAGCGTAGTTGCAATAAAGGTAATTGGCGCAATTACATCGTAACTTGAATATAACCACGCTGCCGTTGCAACTAGGCTAACTACAGCCGATAGGGCAAATTTGTTTTGCAACATTGACCATTTATTTTGTTTCCAGCGTAACAGCGGGCCCATACCCATTAAAATGGCAAACGGCACCAGTAGAATCGCAAACATCTTGTTGAAGAACGGCTCACCAATCGAAATGCTGCCTAAGCCAAGTTCTTTATGGATCATTGGCAATAATGTACCTAGCAATACAATCAGTGTTGCCACAACTAAGAAAATATTATTTAACCAAAGCGCAACTTCACGTGAGGCAAACTTGTAACGGCCCTCACTTTTCACCTGTGATACACGCAGTGCATAAAGCGATAAACCACCACCAACTACAATGGCTAAGAATGCTAAAATAAACATACCGCGGTTAGGATCTGAGGCAAAAGCATGCACAGATACAATGATACCCGAGCGAACAATAAAGGTACCCAGTAAGCTTAACGAGAATGCTGCAATAGCCAGTAATACGGTCCACGACTTAAATACACCACGCTTTTCGGTGGTTGATAATGAGTGCAGCAATGCGGTTGCCACAAGCCATGGCATTAATGATGCGTTTTCAACGGGATCCCAGAACCACCAGCCGCCCCAGCCAAGTTCTGAGTATGCCCACCAACTACCAATGGTAATACCAAGTGTTAAAAAGCCCCATGCTGTCATAGTCCAAGGACGAGACCACTTAGCCCAAGTATTATCAAGCTTACCAGTAAGTAACGCTGCAATAGCGAATGAGAATGACACAGATAAACCTACATAGCCCATATAAAGCAATGGCGGGTGAATAATCATACCTGGGTCTTGCAATAACGGATTTAAATCGCGACCTTCTACAGGGAAATACGGTAATAAGCGCTCAAATGGGCTCGACATTAACAAGGTGTATAACATAAAGCCAACACCTAAAAAGCCTAGTACACCAAGTACACGAGCACGTAATACCCAAGGTAATGATTGCGAGCGCATAGCTACTACGGCTGTCCAACCCGCTTGCATCACTAACCAAAGTAATATCGCCCCTTCATGACCACCCCATGTCGAGGTTATTTTGTAGTACCAAGGTAAGGTGCTACTTGAATGATAAGCAACATACGAAACAGTAAAGTCGTCGGTTAAACTAGCATAAACAAGTGCCGCAAAAGACAAAAGCACAAATACGAACTGTCCAATTGCCAGTGATGGGGCGGCACGCATTAAACGTAAATTGCCGGTATGCGCCCCCCACATAGGAAAAATACACAATAGAACACTGAGCACCATGGCCAGTGTTAAAGAAAAATAACCGAGTTCTGGGATCATATTAATTGCCGTTATCTAAGTTATACGTCGGTTTTTCGTGCTTGATACCCTTCACTGCTTCAGCAACTTCTGCAGGCATGTATTCTTCATCATGCTTTGCAAGTACTTCAAAGGCATCAATTTCATTGGCTTTAACTAACACGCCCTGCGCCACAATCCCTTGGCCTTCACGGAATAAGTCCGGTAAGATCCCTTGATAATTAATTGTCACCATAGGGCCTTTATCAATCAGTTTGAAGCTTACCTTTAAGCTTGATTCGTCACGAACAACTGAGCCTGGTACAACCATGCCACCAATACGTAACTTTTGACCAATATGCGGTTTTTCTTTATTTGGTCCTTTACCATCAACAAGTTCACTTGGGGTATAGAATAAATTGATGTTTTCTTGCAGTGCATACAGCACTAAACCAATCGTTGCACCCACACCAAAAATAATGGCTACAACTGCTAATAAACGTTTTTTACGTCTTGGATTCATTGCCCTGCCTCTTGCTTCGCTTTCTTAATGCGCTCTTCACGTTGTGCTTGCTGCTTTACTGAAGAGAAAATACGTTTTGTATCGTTTAACGAACTAAATAAAATACCGAGTAAAATTAATGCACAGCTACCAAAAGACAACCATACATAAAAGCCATAGCCACCCATGGCAATAAAATCTGCAAAAGAATCAAACTGCATGATTAACCTCGCTCAACCATATCACGCACCCAAGGGCGATGCTTTTCACGTTGAAGAATTTCGTTTTTAAGGCGGATTAACGTCACCACACCAACAAAACCTGCAAACGCAACAATGTTAACCATTAATGGCCAAAACATGCTTGGATCAATAGCTTTAGTATCAAACTTTGTAATGGTTGCACCTTGATGCAAGGTATTCCACCATTCCACCGAGAAGTGAATAATCGGTAAGTTGATAACCCCAACAATGGCTAAGATACAAGCAGCACGCCCCGCTGCTTTTTTATCTTCAAAAGCATGATAAAGCGATAACACACCAAGGTATAAAAATAACAGAATTAACTCAGAGGTAAGACGTGCATCCCACACCCACCATGCGCCCCACATAGGTTTACCCCATGCTGCACCGGTAATTAATGCTATCGCTGTCACACATGCCCCGACAGGTGCAATTGCAATCACTGCAAGTTCTGCATTACGTAATTGCCATACTAGTGCGATCACTGCTGCAATCGCCATAGAAGAGTAAGCGCCCATAGATAAAATAGCTGAAGGCACATGGATAAAAATAATTCGGTAGCTGTCTTTTTGTTGGTAATCGGCTGGGGCATAAGCAAGCCCCCAGACCCATCCAACAATCATACAAACCACCGTAACGACGGCGAAATAAGGCAGTAAGGTGTTACACAATTGGTAAGCACGATCTGCTTTTGCGTAGGGATGTAACCACTTCCACATATTAACTTACACTCACTTTCAATGCTGACGATATGGCAATTGGCGCCGCTATAATCGCTACGATTAGCATGGCACCAAGGATTGCAAGCTGTCCGCTATAGGCAAGCTCCATAGAGCTGGTATCAATAGCCGAGGTTGCAAAAATTAGTACAGGGATATACAAAGGCAGAACAAGCAAACTCATTAAAATGCCGCCTTTTTGTAGTCCCACAGTGAGTCCAGCGCCAATTGCGCCAATGAAGCTAAGCAATGGCGTACCTAACAATAAGGTCAGAATGGTTGCTAAAAGCGCTGAACTTTCTAAATTCAATAACAAAGCAAATACCGGAGTCATTAACACTAAAGGCAACCCCGTGATCACCCAATGCGCTGCCACTTTTGCAAGGACAGTTAACGGTAAAGGGTATGATGAAGCAATTAATTGCTCTAGTGTTCCGTCGTGATAATCATCACGAAATAGCTTATCTAGGCCTAACATGGTCGAGAGTAAAGCAGCGACCCAAATAATGCCCGGCGCCATACGAGCAAGTAGACCGGGTTCAGGGCCAATTGCTAACGGAAAAAGTGTAATAACGATAAGAAAAAACAAGATAGGGTTAACGATTTCAGCACGCTGACGAAACGCTAATTTAAGATCTTTAGAAAAAACCGCAGAGAATAATTGCCAATACGAATGCTGTTTTACCATCAGTGGCGATACTCCAAAGTCACTGTTTGAAGGTCACTAAAATGTGTCGTTAAATCTTGGTGGGTGGTTAATAGAATCGCGCCGCCAGCATTTAGGTGCTCAACAAAGCGTTCTTGTAAAAATGCAACACCGCTTTTATCAAGGGCTGTAAATGGCTCATCAAGGATCCATAGTTTTGCACTGTTTAACCACAGTCTTACGAGAGCGACACGGCGTTGTTGCCCTGCTGACAACATACGAACAGGTACATCTTCAAGACCTACCAAGCCTATTTTTGCAAGGATCGGATACAAGTCTTGTTTGCTATCGTAGCCATTTATTTTTAGCCAAAATGCGACATTCTCAAGGGCGGTAAGCTGTGTATTTACCCCAGTTTTATGGCCGATGAATAATAACTCTTGTGCATATTCATCATAGTATTTTGTAATTGAGCGATCTTGGAACAAAACATCGCCTTCATCCGCCATAGCGAAACCCGCGATAATACGCAATAATGATGTTTTACCAGCCCCATTCGGACCAGCTAACTGCATAATTTGTCCCGATTTCAAGCTGAAATTAAGATCCGCAAACAAACAACGATCTTGCTTGATGCAGGTGACGGCCTTAATGTGTAACAAGATGACGATTCTCTATACCCAAAATTAGGCGTTAGTCTACCATAATGATAGGGTAATACGAATATTGCTTTAAAACGATTAACTTATATTTGATCTAAAATAATGAATAAACAAAGCCAGTTGACTCTCAGCACTCAGCTTAATCTAGACCCAAAAGCAATCAGCAGTGCACCACAGCAATCACCTAATGATGCCTTGAAAATGCTGGCTGAGCAGAGCCTAACTGCCCGTAATATTGTGATTGGTAAGCATGGCGTGCAAATGGACGTGCTAATCAATAACTCATGGCAAACACTGCGCTTATCAACAGAGCAAGAAAACCTCAAAACTGAGCGCTTTTTAGCGGCCAATATTCAATTAAGTAGTGATGGTAAACAGCTGACTATCACACCAGCACCGCTGACTATTACTCTTGGCAAAAGCCAGCAATTACAAGCACTACTGAACTTGCTAACGCAAGGGAGTGCAAATACAAATATGCCGCACCCAGCTCAGATTGCGCCAAGTAAACCTTTACTACAACTACCGGCATTAAAAGCTGAGTTTGCTCTTAATAATAGCCTGGTTGCTCTTTTAAAAACTGAAGCACCGCTTAAAGCCATTTTGCTGCCTGCTACCAACCAACAAAATAGCTTTAATTTAAACATTATTAATCGCTTTGGGGATTCACTCCATCAGCAAAGTGTTAGCCAACAAAAAGTAGCTGAGTTGCTGGCAAAGCTAACCCCTGAAATGAATTTGAAATTAGCAGGGCAACAAGTACAGTTAAGCGTTGCAAACAAGCAAAGTAATGAATTAACTTTACCGCTACCTACAATATCGCCAAAACAAGCTAAGCAAATCCAAGCCCAGTGGCAATTTCATCCTCATGCATTAAAACTAACCCCCCAGCAAGTTAAAAATACTGTTGAACTTATAAATAAAGCGCCTGTGCAACAAATACTGTTAAAGAACTCGCTGTCAGAGACATTCAATCAAGCATTAAAAAGCCAAGCAGTTGAACCTAAGAAAACGTTGTTAGCACCATCGAGCAGCTCACATTCACCCATTAGCTCTTGGCTAAAAGACAGTTTTGCTGATTTAAAAACGCGTATTAGTGATGCAGTGCGCTATTTTGAAAAGCTTCCTGCTACCAGCAAAGCGGCTGTTAACCAGTCAACGCATCAGCTGATTGAAAGCAAAAATACGATTAGCCAACTAGGTTTTAATGCTAATAAAATCAATATAGTAAAGTTTGCCGCTGCTCAACAAAGCACGCCAAAACTTGCTTCGTCTCAAGTGCTACAAAAAGAAAGTAGGCCAGTTACAGCTAATACGCCACCACCTGCGGCTAAACAGACAGAGCCATTAACCGAAAGTCAGCCTGCAAAGCAAGTTAGTTTACCCGTGAGCTATAACAAGGCAGCACCTTTAATACAGTTACTACAACGGTTAAAAGTCAGTTTAGAGCCGCTTGTTAGCGCACAAAATCAAGCGACTCAGTTGGCTACAAACCATAGCAAAGCACAACTCCCTGTATTGAGCATAGACAATGCTATGCAAAAAGCACCTGCAGACAACAAGTCAATTAACAGTTCTGTTAATACACTAAACTCAGACAAAGCAGCATCTGAACAGCTTGCCCCAGTTAAAAGTAGCCTTGCTAATTCAGTACTGAAAAATATGAGTGAGCAAACTAAACAGCATAACTTCGTGACTCGAGCACCCAATGAGCAAACCGTAGGGTTACAAAAAGTTGTTCAACAGCAAACTCAATTACACGCCCCCTTCTTAGCGTTGAAAGAGCCGAACTTGAGTCAGCCATTATTGCCGATAAGGCCAATCGAAGCCACGCTGATTGCTAAGCTATTACCGCTCCCTGAAAGTAAACCGTTAGCAAGTATGCCTCTGCCAGTGCAATTAACAGAGAAACTTGTAGCCCTGAGCGAACAAAACACATCGTCTTCGGTAGATTTAAACAGGCTCGTTAATCAAGCATTTAATCGCATGATCTCGAGTCAAAACATGCACCCTACAACGATTGAACGAGAGCTTTTAAGTATCCTCAGGCCAACAGCACTGCCTAGTCAAACTCAGCAGGCAAGCTTCAGCCAAGGGTTAGAACAACTAGCAGTGGCTTCACTTGCCGCGCCAATTATTAATCAAGCACCAACCAACCTTAGTTTTAATAATCAAACTGGTCTTGATGCCTTACTGCAAGTGTTAGTGCCCAACTTTAAAGCCGTTAACGGCAATAAATTACTCGAGCAACTACAGCAGCCTGCGATGCAAGCCATGGCGGCTGAAGCCTCGCAACTGAAAAACACTCTAGCTCAGGTGCAAACAACGCCCATCAATCAGCAACAAGATAACAGTGCTTTCGCGCAGTTTTTCTTACCTATGAAATTACCTCCTGAAACAGGGCAAACAGAAATCAGCTTAGGACAATATAAAAAGCCAAGTAAAAATAAACTCGAAGCTAAGAATGTCTGGTTTGTGCGATTGAATTTTGATTATGCACAGCTTGGCAAGTTACAAATTACCGCAGAGGTGATGGATAAAGCAGTTGATTGCCAATTGCTCGCTTCTTCACAAGAAGTGACAGCACTTGCTCATCCGCATTTAGAAACACTGCGTCATAAATTAGCAGGCCATGGTTTAAATGTAGGTGAGTTAAACTTGCAACAAGGGACATCAAACCACCAAGCTTTTTATAAATCCCATGCGATTATTAACATTAAGGTGTAATTTTTATGAGTGAACAAGCGGTGCATAAATCAGCAATTGGCTTACTCTACGAAGCGGGTAGCTCGCCACGAGTAACCAGTAAAGGCTTTGGTGAATTGGCTGAAGAAATCGTCAAACTTGCTGAGCAAAAAGGCATTTTGATACATCAAGATGCGGACTTAGCTCAAACCTTATCGCATCTTGAGTTAGGTGAAGAAATCCCGAAAGAGCTCTATTATGTTATTGCCGAATTAATTGCTTTTTCGTACGTATTACGTGGTAAGTTTCCACCGGGATGGCAAGACTTTCAAGGTAAGCTCAACATCAAAGCTTAGCTCAAATAAAAAAGCGCCTATTCGGCGCCTTTTTGTTTATGAAGTGACATGAGTAGCTCAGCTTCAGCTCTGGGTAATTCGCATTCACGAATTATTTCTTCTAAATCAGCGCCTAGCTCAACCATTTTAACCGCTCGCGAATAAATTTTCGCATTCGGATCATCATATTTTTGTGCATCTTGTAGCTGTTCAAGCTCTTTACTTTTTTCTTCAACAGCAACAACACGTTTGCCAATACTTAGCATGCCAGCTCGCATTTCAGCCACTTCGCTACGTAAAATACTCAATTGCTGTTGAGCTTCTTGTAACTGTTTTTGCTTAGCTTGAATCGCCGCCGCTTGCTTATTGTTATTGACAAAAATAAGCCCCAAACACACTAATACAAGTAAGATTGAGGCACCAAACAAAGAGTATAACAGCATATAATTTCCAAACGCTTATAGTGCGCTTAGCTCGTCCCACTCATCGTCATTTAATAATTTATTAAGATCAACCAAGATCAGTAACTCACCATCACGGTTAGATACACCTTGGATAAACTTAGCACTTTCTTCTGTGCCAATATTTGGCGCACTGTCAATTTCAGAGCTACGTAGGTAAACCACTTCAGCAACACTGTCGACTAAAATACCAATCACTTGCTTTTCAGCTTCAATGATAACGATACGAGAGTTATCAGTAACCTCAGCACCCATTAAACCAAAACGTGCACGCGTGTCGATCACAGTAACAACATTACCACGTAAGTTAATAATACCTAACACATAAGAAGGCGCACCTGGCACAGGAGCAATTTCGGTATAGCGAAGTACTTCTTGTACTTGCATTACGTTAATGCCGTACGTTTCTTCTTCAAGTTTAAAGGTTACCCACTGTAACACTTCATCGTTGCTATCAGCGTTTTTATTTGCTGACAGTAGTCTTTCTTCACTCATGCTATTACTCCGTAAAAATAGTTACTGCTCACGGCTGTCTAAGCCCTGCTCTAGCAATTGATTTAAATTTTCAACGTCAATCAAGGCGCACATTTTCTCTTTGATAACACCTGCAAGCCAAGGCCGCTTACCTGATTTTGCTCGCCATTTTACATCTTCTTTACGAAGCGTAATATTATTTACGAGCTTTTCAGCCAATAATCCCCATTGACTGTCACCTAAGGTGATTAAATACTGATAATCTAATGATTGTTCTAATTTTTCATCATACTTTTCTGGCATAACCCAACGTGCAGTATCAACAACATTTAGTTTTTCTTCACGGTTTAGCATGACACCTTTAAACCATTTTGGTTTACCAAATAATTGGTTAACCTCTGCCAGCTGATGAATTCCCCCTAATGCTTTTAACGGTACAGCAAGGGTTAACCCTGCAACCTCAAAGAATAATGCCTGAAATTCACCATCAAAATAGTCTTCTTGACGATCAGACGAGGTTTTTGCAACCAGTTCAGCTTTAGGTTCTGCGACTATATCTTTGATATTAGCTTGGTTCTCGGTTTTCTCAAGCTCTTTAGTCGGTTCTGGGGGTGGTAAAACAGGTTCTGGAGTAGGCTGAACGTCTGTCAGCTTTTCTTCTGTCTTAATTTCAGGCTCTTTAACCTGCTCCAGCAGCTTTGCGACTGGCTCAAGATTTTGGTCTGTAGGCTCATCTTCACACAACAAAGCGCCCAAATATTGGGTCATCACTTTTTCATTGGCAAATAAATGCTTACTCATCTTTAACCTTGTGCAACTAAGTAATCAAGCAGGGCACGATAGGCAAAAACGCCACGCGAACGCGGGCAAAATTGAATCGGCACTTGCTGTGCTAAACTAGCATCTCTAAACTTTGTATCGACAGGAACCACGCCTGACCATACTTTATCTTTGTAATTATCCTGCAGAGTCTTGTAAGCTTCAAGTGATGCTTTAGTACGTTTATCGTACATTGTTGGAATAATCGTATATTGGTACTGTTTTGCTTGCGATGTTTGCATCAGCTCCATCGTACGCATCATACGATCAAGCCCTTTTAAGGCCAAAAATTCTGTTTGTACTGGTACTAAAATTCGCTCACTAGCTGCAAGAGCATTGACCATCAAAACACCTAAAACAGGCGGGCAATCAATAATTGCATAGTCATAATGGTCGCTAATTTTGGCAAGCGCTTTTTTTAGTATTAAGCCCATGCCATTTTTATTGCCCATGCTTCTATCAAGCGTCGCGATTGCCATCGTCGCAGGTAAGATATCTAGGTTTTCAAGTGTTGATGGACATAGAGCCTGCAAAATTTCTTCACTGGCCATGCTGTTACCACGCGCGAAAATATCATACACGCTGACTTCTAAGTCTTCTGAATCTATACCAAAATAATAAGTCAATGATGCATGCGGATCGGTGTCAATAAGTAACACGCGTTTTCCTTGTAAAGCGAGAATACCAGCAAGGCTAACGGCTGTTGTTGTTTTCCCTACCCCACCTTTTTGATTCGCTACGGTCCAAACTTTCACATCACACCTTATTATTGTTCATTGCGCGTGGTAATCCTAATTCCACCATGTGGTAATTGAATCACTTTAATGCTGTTATCATCGCTTGGCAACTCAATTTCTGTCGTCTGTTGCGGTTGGTTTTGTGACTCTTGTTCTGCGTTTTCTGGCTCTTGTGGTGGTAAACCATATTTAGACAACGCAACAACCACTTTGCGGTTTTCTGCGCGTCCTTGCTCAGTGTCATTACTTGCGAAAGGTGAATATTGCCCGTAACCTTCAATAGCCATACGCGCAGGGTTAATACCTAAACTCTCAAGCTCAACTAGGACAGATGTCGCCCTCGCTACAGATAGCTCCCAGTTAGAGCGAAACATCTCATTACGAATACCTTCGTTATCGGTATAACCACGCACACGAATGTAATTATCAACTGGTGCAATAATATCTTTCACTAAACTAACAACTTGTTTTGCACGCTGCTGTGCAACAGCACTGCCCGATGAAAACAACATACCAGAGCTTAATTCAATGATGAGCCAATCTTGATGAAGCTCTAAACTTGCTTCGCCATCACGAATTTCATCAATGAGCGCAGACTGTAATTTAGTAAGTAAGCTGTCGAGAGGCTTGCCGAGATGTTTTTTCTCAATATTGCTGGTTTCGCTTTGCCCATCGAGTAATTCAGGGCCTTGCTCATCTTTACGAATGCTCTCACCGTATAGAATGTCGTTCTCAGGGCTGACTCTGTCAGTTAGTATGCCTGTGCCGTTAACCCCAGTGCCAACCTGTTGTTGCTGACGAGCAGACTTTTCAAACACCTGCTCTAGTGAATCTGAGAGAATTTGAAAATCTTCATTTTTACTAATTGCGATCGCATACATGACCACAAAAAAAGCAAACATGATGGTCATATAATCGGCATAAGAGACAAGCCAGCGTTCAGTATGTTGGTTTTTTGACGTGTTATGACGCAGACGACGGCGCATCATAATAAATTACTCGTCAACTAAGCTTGGGCGCTCTACACGGTACGCCTCAAGTTTTAGTTCGATATTTAGTGGGCTTTCACCTTGCGAAATAGCAATAATGCCTTCAGCAAGTAGTTCATGATACAGCATTTTTTGTTCCACTTGCTGCTTAAGTTTATTCGCCATTGGCAAGAATAATAGATTCGCTAAACCAACACCGTAAATAGTAGCGATAAACGCAGTAGCAACACCGGCACCCAGTTTTTCAGGATCCGTTATAAATTGCATAGCCTGAATCAAACCGAGTACTGCACCTAAAATACCGATTGTAGGGCTATAACCGCCCATAGCTTCATAAACTCGGCTTACCTCGAGTAAGCGTTCGCGTTCAAGCATTAAATCAATTTCAAGCGTATCTCTAAGCTTTTGCTCATCAATCCCATCAACAAGTAGACTCAAGCCCTTTGCCGCATACGGGTCTGAGTGCGACAGCGCTTCCGACTCAAGGGCTAAGTAACCTTCTTGACGTGCTTTATGTGACCAACGCTTTACTTGCTCGATAGCTGCATCAATATCGTGATACGGCGGAAAAAACACCCAATGACTGATCTTAAGTGTTTTAGTAAAAACACTTGCTGGGGTCTGAAGCATGACAGCCCCAAGCGTACCACCAAGCACGATGATAAGCGCAGGACCATTAAACAGTGCAGAAACAACCCCGCCCTCTAATGCATAACCAAAGGCGATGGCACTTACTGCGACAATTAAGCCAAGGAAAGACAGTTTATCCACAACCAGTCTCACGCGTTAAACGATTCGCAACATCTGCGAGCGCTAAGCTTTCACTCGCCAAGCCGGCATTAGCAACAGCTTGTGGCATACCATACACCACACTGGTTTTTTCATCTTGCGCCCAAATAGTCGCACCGACTTGCTTAAGCATACGCGCACCATCACGGCCATCTGCGCCCATGCCCGTTAATACTACAGCTAGCACATCACCGCCGAAGGTTTTTGCAGCACTTGCAAAAGTCACATCAACACTCGGCTTGTAAGTAATACGCGGACTATCGTCTTCAAATACTCGCAGAGTGCGAGAACCACCACGCCCCTCTATTAGCATTTGTTGGCCACCTGGCGCTAAGTAAGCGGTGCCAGGCACTAAACGGTCACCATTTTGCGCTTCTTTAACATTGATTTTGCATAAGCCATTTAGCCTTGCAGCAAAAGCTGGCGTAAACGCAGCTGGCATATGCTGAATAAGCAAAATAGGATGTGGGAAATTAGCTGGCAGCTGAGTCAAAATTGTTTGAAGCGCCACAGGTCCACCGGTTGATGTACCGATAGCAACCAATTGATATTTCTTGCCCGAAGCGCGAATATTACTCGTATTCGATGACGATGCAGCCGGCGAACTTGCAGCAGCAGGACGACTAAAACTGCGATCAGGCTGGACAATACCGCTACTGCTTGTAGCGCCACTACTTCTTAGTGTAGGAGTCGGAGTTGATCTCGAAATAGGTGCTGGTCGCGAAAAACGAGAAATGCGACGGCGACCAATTTCTTTTACTTTATTTTGTAAAAGCGCGATTGCATCTTCATTATTGCGTGCAATGTCTTCGAACTTTTTCGGTAAAAAATCAAGGGCCCCAGCATCCAATGCATCTAGGGTTGCTGTTGCGCCATCACGGGTGAGTGATGAGAACATTAAAATAGGAGTCGGTGTTGCTGCCATTATTTCTTTCACGGCACTAATGCCATCAAGAACCGGCATTTCAACATCCATAGTAATTACATCAGGTTTTAATTCACGGGCTTTATCGACCGCTTCACGACCGTTTACGGCAAAACCAATTACTTGAATATTGCTGTCTTGCTCTAAAATTTCGCTGACTCTGCGGCGAAAAAAGCTTGAATCATCAACAACTAATACTTTGACTGCCATTGGCACTCTCTTGTTTTATATCACTTAAAGTGCAGTTAAACGCTGCACTTTATTATTTATTATTAGCCAACGTAGTGTTTAAGCATGCTAGGTACGTCGAGGATCAATGCAATCCCACCATCAGAAGTAATTGTCGCACCAGCCATGCCTGGCGTACCTTGCAATAAGGCATCTAAAGGTTTGATAACAACTTCTTCCTGGCCAATTAACGAGTCAACCACAAAGCCCACTTGTTTAGTACCGATTTGCACAATAACTACGTGACCTTCAGCTTTACGCTCTTGGCGGTTGGCACCTTTTACTAACCAATGTTGTAAATAGAAAAGCGGGATCGCTTTTTCACGCACAATTATTGTCAGTTGACCATCAACGACATTAGTTTTAGTTAAATCAAGATGGAAAATTTCACTCACACCAGCAAGTGGTAAAGCAAATGTTTGCTCGCCAACAATAACCATAAGAGTCGGTAAAATAGCCAGTGTTAATGGCACCTTGATTTCTAATACAGTACCTACACCCAGCTCTGACTGAATATTGACAGAGCCATTTAACTGGGTGATTTTTGTTTTTACTACATCCATGCCGACGCCGCGGCCTGAAATATCAGATATCTCTTCTTTGGTTGAGAAACCAGGCGCAAAAATTAAGTTGTAAGCTTCGGTATCCGACAAGCGGCTTGCTTGGTCGTGATCAATCACACCTTTGCTGATAGCAATTTTTTTCAACTTCTCAGCATCCATACCTGCACCATCATCACGAATGGTCAATAAGATATGATCGCCTTCTTGCGAAGCAGAAAGAGTGACTGTACCGGTACGTGGTTTACCCGCGGCTTCACGCACATCTGGCATTTCAATACCATGGTCAACCGAGTTACGAACTAAATGCACGAGCGGATCGGCAAGCGCTTCTACTAAGTTTTTATCTAAATCGGTTTCTTCACCAACCAGCTGCAGGTTAATGTCTTTTTTCAAGCTGCGAGCTAAGTCACGCACAACGCGTGGGAAGCGGCCAAATACTTTCTTAATTGGCTGCATGCGGGTTTTCATCACCGCACCTTGCAGGTCTGCAGTTACCACATCTAAATTAGAGATGGCTTTACCCATTGATTCGCTGTTACTGTTATTTGCAAGGCTAACCAAACGGTTGCGTACTAATACCAGCTCACCCACCATGTTCATGATTTCGTCCAAGCGCTTGGTATCAACACGAACCGTTGTTTCAGCTTGTGGTGGTGGCGCTTTTTTCGGTGCAGCAGAAGCTGCTGGTGCTTTTGCAGGAGCTGGAGCCGGTTTAGGTGCAGCTGCGGCAGGCTTAGGAGTAGGTGCCGGTTTTGATGCTGCTGGCTGTGCCGGTTTTGCAGGTTCAGCTTTAGGTGGTTCAGGCGCTTTTTCTGGCGCAGCCGTTTCTAAAGACTGTGGAGCTGTACCTTTACCATGTAATTCATCAAGCAACGCCTCAAACTCGTCATCGCTAATTTCATCGTCTGAGTCACTGCTTGTAGTATCTACTGCTGGCGCTTGAGGAGTTGGTTGTGCAGATTTTACGGTTTCAGGTTTGGCTATATTTTCTTGTTTTACTTCACCAAAATTACCAACACCATGTAATTCGTCTAATAAACTGTCGAATTCATCATCGGTGATGTCATCACTATCACTGCTAATAGCTTCAGGAGCAGCCGCTGCTGGCCCTTGACCTTTACCATGTAATTCATCGAGGAGGCTTTCAAACTCATCTTCAGTAATTTCATCAATATTCTGTGGTTCTGCCTTACTATCAGCAAGACCGCCGCCATCAAACAACATATCAAACGCAAATGGATCATCTTCATCAATATTGTCTGCTGCCGTGTTAGCTGTTACTTCAGGTGCATCAACAACAGCCTCTTCAACAGCAGGTTCTTCAGGTGCAACTGCTACATCGTCTGCTACTGATACATCTTCACCTGCAAGCTCTTCCGCTGTAGGTGGTTGGCTTAATTTATGAAGAACGTCTAGAAGCGCAGGATCTGCAGGCTCTGGTTGCTCACGATTTTGAATCGTTGCGAACATTTCGTTGATGGTATCCAGAGCTTGTAAAATAACATCCATAAGCTCAGGAGTGACACTGCGAACACCTTGGCGTAATAAATCGAAAACATTCTCTGCACCGTGACACGCATCAACAAGTTCAGTCATGCTTAAAAAGCCTGCACCGCCTTTGACAGTGTGGAAGCCTCTAAAAATGGCGTTTAAGAGATCTTTGTCTTCGGGATTGTTCTCAAGCTCAACTAATTGCTCTGACAAAAGCTCTAAGATTTCTCCTGCCTCAACAAGGAAATCCTGTAAAATATCTTCATCGACTTCAAAGCTCATGCAGCTACTCTCCTCTTAGAAGCCCAGACTTGATAATAGATCATCGACTTCATCTTGTCCTGAGACAACATCATCACGAGAGTCTTTATCAATAATCGGCCCTTCAGGACCTGCTAGTGTATCACTTGTTGCAGGTGCTTTTTCTATGGCCTGTTTTTCTTGTTGTTGATGACCATCTTCTTGACTGCCAAACACAGTTAAGAGATTAATTAAACTGTCTTCTACTTCTCGCACTAACTCAATGACGCGACGGATTACTTGCCCCGTCAAATCTTGATAGTCCTGTGCCATCAGCACATTGGTCATCAAGCCCTGTAGCTCATCGGTTTTAGTATGCGAGTTATTCATAAAATTATCTAAGCTATGACATAGCTTTTTAAACTCACCGAGCTCTATTTCTCGGCTCATTAAACGATCCCACGTTGGTTTAATCGTCGCTATTTCATCTGCAAGTTGTTGCGCTATAGGTAAACTAGCTTCAACTGCATCCATGGTTTTGTTAGCGGCGCTTTCTGTCATTTCCATAACATAATTTAAGCGCTGCTTAGCGTCTGGGATCGCATCGGTAGTTAAATCTGAAAGACGAGTATCTAGATCAAAGTTTTTTAGCGCTTCATGTAATTGTCGCGTCAGTTTACCGATTTCAGCAAACAGCTCTGATTGTTCTTTTGATGCTGTTTCAAGTATCAGCTGATCAGCTTTTTCTTGTTCACCATTTTCAAGAAACTCAACAAGTTGACGAGCTTGCTCTAAACTTATTTGAGGCGCAGCTAGTGCTGACATAAGCCTCTCCCCTTAGATTAACCTAAACGTTCAAACACTTTTTCCAATTTGGTTTTAAGTGTCGCAGCAGTGAATGGTTTAACGATATAGCCATTAACACCCGCTTGAGCAGCAGCAACAATTTGTTCTTTTTTCGCTTCAGCTGTCACCATTAATACAGGAATATGCTTAAGGCTATCATCAGCACGAATTGCTCTTAACAAATCAATGCCTTGCATACCTGGCATGTTCCAATCTGTTACAACAAAATCAAATTCTTGATTTTGTAGCATTGGCAATGCTGTTGACCCATCGTCAGCTTCCTGCACATTGGTAAAACCTAAATCCCTTAATAGATTTTTAATGATACGTCTCATTGTAGAAAAATCATCAACAACAAGAATTTTCATGTTTTTATCCAAAACATCCTCCGGTGAGGTTTGAACCTATATTTACTTACTACTAATTAATCCAGTCATTGATTTTTGCTTTGAGCTTAATCATCGCCTGACCATGTATCTGACTCACACGCGATTCACTAACATCGAGTATGTGTCCTATTTCTTTTAAGTTCATTTCGTCGTTGTAGTACAAAGACAAAACAAGTGCATCTCTTTCTGGTAACGATTGGATAGCCGTTAATAGAGACTGGTTAAACCGCTCATTTTTAACGTTATTAAACGGTTTGTCTAGTCCTAAATCCTGACCTACAGGTGTAATGACGTCTTCATCAACGCCTAAGTCCTCTATACCTAATACTTTACTAGAATTTACATCATGTAGAATATGATGGTACTCATCGAGCGTTATATCAAGTTTTTCAGCGACTTCTGTATCTTTAGGTTCACGATTTAGCGTGCTTTCTAATTCGGAAATGGTTTCAGCCACAAGGCGAGCATTTCGGTGAACTGAGCGTGGTGCCCAGTCACCTCTACGAATTTCGTCTAACATCGCACCACGAATACGAATTCCAGCGAAAGTTTCGAAACTAGCCCCTTTGCTAGCATCAAAGTTTTTTGATGCTTCAATTAGGCCTATCATGCCTGATTGAATTAAATCATCGAGTTGGACACTGGCAGGTAAACGAGCAATTAGATGGCACGCCACTTTTTTAACTAAAGAGGCATGTTTTTCAACAATCGCATTTAAGTTTTGTGCTGATTGATATCCCATCGCTTTATTCACCGATGTTGTCATAGTTAGCCGTTTACTAGTTTTTCAATGAAAAATTCTAAATGGCCAGAAGGTTGATTAGGGATCGGCCACTTAACTGCTTTTGTTGCTAATGTTTTAAACGCCACCGCAGCTGGTGAGTTTGGAAATAATTCAACAATCACCTTTTGACGTCGCGTAGATTTACGCATGTTCTCGTCATAAGGAATGGTAGCTACCAACTCCATTGAAACGTCTAAAAAGCGATCCGTTACTTTTGAAAGTTTAGCAAATAATTCTTGCCCTTCACGCAAACTGCGCACCATATTGGCAACAATTTTAAATTTATATACGCCATGCTCACGGCTAAGCACTTTTATAAGCGCATAAGCATCGGTAATTGAGGTAGGTTCATCGCATACAACCACAACAACATCTTGGGCTGCACGAGAAAAGCTTAATACCATGTCAGAAATACCTGCAGCGGTATCGACAATTAAAATATCAAACTCAGTGTTTAACTCGCTAAAAGCGCGGATAAGGCCTGCATGCTCAGATGGTGTTAATTCCACCATGCTTTGCGAACCAGACGTCGCTGGTACAATTTTTATACCTGCAGGACCTTCAACGAGAATTTCGTCAAGCTCACACTCGCCTGACAAAACATGAGATAAGTTACGTTCAACACGAAGGCCAAGCATCACGTCACAGTTTGCCAAACCTAAATCGGCATCTAGTACTAATACACGATTTCCTTGCTGCCCTAATGCGATTGCGGTGTTGAGTGAAACATTGGTTTTACCCACTCCACCTTTACCGCCAGTCACAGCGATAACTTTAACGCCACTATTATTATTTTGATTCATTTTGCGCAGGCCGCTTGCTTGATCTAATACTGTGTTAATCATACATCCCTACTGTGTTCGACGCTACTGCTTGACGTCGTGAATGTTGTGCTTTTGCTCGTTTTAAATACAATTGTTCAGCTTTTTTCACTAGTTTTTCAGCATTCGCTACGCGAATATCTTCAGGAACACGCTGACCGTTAGTAAGATACCCTATTGGCAGGCGATTTTGAATCGCTATACTAATAATCTCACCTAAACTTAAAGATTCATCCAATTTAGTGAAGATACAGCCACTTAGATGAACCTTTTTAAAGTGTCTTACGGTTTCTTGCAACACATTTATCTGTGCTGTCGCACTTAATACTAAATAACTACGAATATCAACACGCTGATTACGCATTAAGGTGTTTAATTGCTCAGTTAAACGTAAATCACGTTGGCTCATACCCGCTGTATCTATTAATACTAGACGCTTATTACGTAAATGGTATAGCACTTCAGCTAATTCATTCGCATCTTTTACCTGCTTAACACCACAGCCAATAATACGACCATAAGTAGCCAATTGTTCGTAGGCACCAATTCTATATGTATCAGTGGTGATCAACGCCACTTTATCAGCACCATATTTTTGTGCGCCCAGTGCAGCTAATTTCGCAACAGTCGTTGTTTTACCAACACCCGTTGGGCCCACTAATGCGAATACACCACCTTGACGTAGGATTTCGTTATTCGTTGTATGCATTTGGTTTTCAACCATTTGCAGTAATGCTTGCCACGCTTGTTGACGTGATACATCATCAGGAATGAAACAGGCCATTTGCTCAGCAACATCACGTTCAATGCCCATACCCGCTAAGCGGTCAATCATACATGCACGAGTCGGATCGCGGCGAGCCATATCTTGTTGCATTAAGCCAGATACTTGGTGTTCAAGTAATTGACGAATCGCATTCATTTCTTCGCGCATGGTCGTCATTTCTGATTGATTCGCAGGTGCTGAGTTTTTGTGCTCAGCGGGTGAATCTAAATCATCAAAACCAGAATCTAAATCGTCATCAAAACCTAAGCTATGTGCTTGAGTTTGTACACGAGGTGCTGCCTGCGATTGATAACGAGGAGCTTGCTTATATTCAGGCTGTTGCTGCTCAAAGCTTGGCTCTTTTGCTTGATAGTGTTCACTCGTATCAATACCAGATTGACTAAACATTGACGCAAGCTCTGGCGAACGAGGGCGTGGGGCTTGACGCTCAAGTAACGCTTGAAGGCTATCAGCAACTTTCGCTTGCGGCTCAGGTTTAGCACGCATTGGCTCAGGTTTAACAAAGTTATGCTGTGGAGCAGGTGCTGATTGTGCCACTGCTGGTTTAGCTTCGGCTTTCGGGGCTGCTTTGTCGTAATCAACAGCTGCAACGATTTCAACGCCGTTAGCAAGCTTTTTGTTCGACATAATAACCGCATCAACACCTAGTTCATCTTTCACTTCTTTCAGTGCTGTGCGCATATCTTTAGCAAAAAAACGTTTAATTTTCATGGTTCAACCCCTTTACTATCCTATTGTTGGCCTACTGAGCTGACAATCTTAATCTGTCTTTCGTCTGGTACCTCTTGGTAAGACATCACCCTTAAACCTGGGATGGTGTACTTAACGAAGCGAGATAACACAGTTCTTAACATTCCTGACGTTAACAGTATCGAAGGTTCACCGGCCATTTCTTGGTTTTGATGCGCTTCATTCAATGATTGTTGAAGTCGCTCTGCAAGGCTTGGCTCTATTCCGGCACCTTCGTCACCTGCATTCTGAAGTGACTGATGCAACATCTGTTCCAACTCAGGCGCCAAGGTTATGACAGGGATCTCAGAAGACATACCAACAGCATCTTGAACGATCAATCTGCGCAGTGAAATTCGCACTGCAGCCGTTAGTACATCAGGGTCTTGGCTACGTGGGCCATACTCAACAAGGGTTTGAACAATCGAGCGCATATCGCGAATTGCCACCCCTTCATTGAGTAAGTTTTGTAGCACTTTTACGATAGTAGTGAGTGGTAATACGTCAGGAACCAGCCCTTCAACAAGACGAGGATGACTCTTCGCTAACATATCTAATAAGTTTTGCACTTCTTCATGACCAAGCAGTAAAGCTGCGCTATTAGTAAGTAACTGACTAATATGAGTTGCAACCACAGTTGCTGAATCAACGACTGTATAGCCAAGTGATTGTGCTTCATCTTTTTGATCTGGTTTGATCCAAACCGCATCTAGACCAAATGCAGGGTCTTTTGTGGCAACCCCTTTGATTGGACCAAATACTTGGCCTGGATTAATCGCTAACTCATCACCATGCTTAAGCTCACCCTCACCGCTTGAAACACCCATCATAGTGATTCTGTAAGCGTTAGGGTCCAGTTCTAAGTTATCGCGAATATGCACAGGAGGTACCAAGAAACCAAGCTCCTGAGACAGTTTCTTACGCACACCTTTGATACGATTTAATAGTTCACCACCTTGAGATTGGTCAACAAGTGGAATTAAGCGATAACCCACTTCTAAACCAATAACGTCAACCTGTTGAACATCATCCCAACCCAGTTCTTTTTGCTCTTGTTTATTAGCAACACCTGTTCCTGGCGCACCACCATTTGCTTCTTGCTCTGCTTTTTCGGCTTCTGCTTTGGCTTTTTGTTGTTGGGTGAAGTAAGCAAGGTAACCCAGTAATCCACCTAGGCTTAAAAATGCAATATGCGGCATACCTGGCACTAGACCCATGATGATCAAAATACCTGATGCGATATACAAAGACTTTTCGTTACCTAGCTGAGTCTTAACTTGGTCGCCCATGTTGTGCGATTCATTTTGACGGGTAACAACGATTGCAGTACCGATTGACAGTAACAATGAAGGCAGTTGTGCAACTAGACCATCACCAATGGTTAGCAAGGTGTACACTTCCATCGCACGGCTGAACGATAAATCATGTTGGATCATACCAACAAATAAACCACCAACGATGTTAATCACTAGAATAACGATACCCGCTATTGCATCGCCTTTTACGAACTTACTCGCACCATCCATTGAACCATAGAAATCGGCTTCGCGGGTAACCTCTTCACGGCGTTCACGGGCTTGCTCTGCACTGATAAAACCAGCGTTTAAATCAGCATCAATCGCCATTTGTTTACCCGGCATTGCATCAAGAGTAAAGCGAGCTGATACTTCAGAAATACGACCTGCACCTTTGGTGATAACCACAAAGTTAATAATGATTAAAATCAGGAAGACCACTAAACCAACTGCATAGTTACCGCCGATAACCACCGAACCAAAGGCCTCGATAACTTTACCGGCTGCATCACCGCCGTTATGACCTTCGAGTAATACTACACGGGTACTGGCGACATTCAGCGCTAAGCGCATGATGGTTGCAATCAGTAGAACCGCAGGGAACATACCAAATTCAAGGGGTTTCATGGTGTAAACTGTAACCAGTAACACCACCAGTGCTAACGCGATATTAAACGAAAATAGAATATCTAAAAGAAATGGCGGCAGGGGTAAAATCACCATACCCAGCGCAGCAAGTACCATTAACGGCGTGCCGATACCCTTCGCATATTCTTTTTTATCTCTGTTAAGTTGTTGTAATACCGCTTTAAATTCCATAATTCAACAATTTCAAAAAATTGACACTACACGGAATTTGCAATAACTATTCCAAGTTATAAATTTACTGTTTAGTATTTGTAGGCATCGGGTATTGGGAGCTTTTTATTGAGTGGTACAGGACGTTTACCGCGCCCTTTTTGGAAGCGTTTTAACTGGAAGACATAAGCTAACACTTGTGCAACGGCAGTGAATAGCTGATCAGGTATTTGATGACCAACATCGGTGGTGTGATACAGCGCACGAGTAAGCATGGGTGATTCAACAATTGGCACGTCATTCCCCTTGCCCACTTTACGAATTTGCATAGCAAGCTCGTCCACGCCTTTGGCAAGAACAATAGGCGCACCCGCTTTAGCTGTATCGTATTTGAGTGCTACAGAATAATGGGTCGGGTTAGTTACGATCACATCTGCATCAGGCACGTCTTGCATCATACGCCTTTGCGACATTTCACGCTGAGTACGGCGAATACGCGCTTTTATTTGCGGATCACCCTCAGAGTTTTTAAATTCGTCTTTTACCTCTTGTAAGGTCATTTTTAACTGTTTATGGTGTTTGTGACTTTGATAAGGAGAATCTATTGCAGCAATAATGATTAACGTACAAGTTAACCCCAAGAACATCCAAGATAGTATTTCGAGTGCATGGATAAAATTTCCGGGCGCGCTTTCAATGCTTAGGTGCAGTATTTCATCAAAGAAAGTATTAATTAAGAACACAGCAAAGCCTGCAACCACTACAAATTTTAAAATAGACTTAACTAGCTCTACTCCTGCTTGAGGGCCAAGCATACGCTTAATACCTTTAGCTGGCGACATCTTACTTGCTTTTGGGGCTGCCGCTTGCCAACTAAAGTTATAACCCCCCAGTAAAGTATTGCCAACAAAAGCGGCTATGACGATGATCAACACAAACATTGCCATAGGGAATAACAATGCATCCGCAACAATTCCCCACACTGAAAACATCTTAGTGGTGTCGTAGGTTTCATTACGGTTAAGGCTTAATAAACGTCCCATTATATTATAAAGACCTTTACCAATTTCAGGGCCATACAACAAGAGTGAAACTGCAGAAAAAATAAGCACAAACATGGTACCTAGCTCTTTTGAGCGGGCAACCTGACCTTTCTTCTTGGCATCATCAATTTTTTTCTGCGTGGGTTCTTCGGTTTTTTCTTGACCAGAATCTTCAGCCATGGCGCGCTCCTAAGGTGTACAACCAACAAGGCTGCACATTAACTCAACCATTTTTAACCACTGAAACTCAAATTGAGTCATAAAGTTGCCTAATGTTGCCCAAATAATCACAAGACCAGCTACTAAGGTAAACGGAAAGCCAATTGAGAAAATATTTAACTGCGGTGCCGCTCGGGTCATTACACCAAACGACATGTTAATAACAAGCATGGCTGTCAGTGGAGCTAAAGCAAGCACCAAGGCTGTGGTGAACATCCAACCACCCCAAGTAACGATATCCCAGTAATGATCAACCGCCCACCAATTGCCATCAATTGGTAGCACTTCAAAGCTATGAATGACCATTTGAATCATCATTAAGTGGCCATTGAACACAAAGAAAAGCAAGGTCGCCAAGATTAGATAAAATTGTCCCACAGCGGGTACACTCAGACCATTCGATGGATCAACTACGGACGCAAAACCAAGACCTGTTTGCATCGCGAGTATTTGCCCAGCAAGAACAAAAGTATTTAGCAATAAAACAGATGCAAACCCAATCGCGACACCAATAAGCATTTGCTGAATGACCACAAGAATCATCTCAAACGAAAAAAGATTGTTGAAAGTCGCAGGGGGCAGCATAGGCACAGCAACAAAGGTTACAACTACAGCTAAACCAAGCTTAATTCGGCTTGGTACATTCTTCGCACCAAGGCCTGCCATAATCATTATCATTGAGCTAATACGCACTAATGGCAGCAAAAAGTCGCTGAGCCATTGAATAATGACCGCAAATGGAAATTCCATTTAGCCTGCAATCTCCGGTATAGACATCACTAAACGGGTAAAATAGTCCATAAGCTCTTGCGTGAACCAGTGACCACCTATAATAAGTGCGCTTATGGTAATTAGCAAACGAGGTAAAAAGCTTAAGGTTTGCTCATTGATTGATGTTGCCGCTTGGAAAACTGCCACGACTAGACCGACTAATAAGCCAGGTACTACGATTGCAGACACTAACTTTATAACTAAAAATAGCGCGTCACTGAGTATATCGACAAAAATTTCGGGTTCCATTTTGTCTCTCCTACCTAATTATGTGCCTTGAATTGCATTGTTACACCCCGAGCCCAAAGCTCTTCGCCAGCGTGCCCATCACAAGGCTCCAGCCATCCACCAACACAAACAGCATGATCTTAAACGGCAAAGACACAATCATCGGCGAAAGCATCATCATACCCATGGCCATTAATACGGAGGCCACCACTAAATCAACTATCAAAAATGGGATGAAGAACATAAAACCAATGATAAAGGCCGTTTGCAATTCGCTGGTAACAAACGCTGGGATCAATACAATCAGCGGCGTGTCTTCTGGCGAGTCGAGTTTGTCGTAGCCGGCTATTTTCGCAAAGGTCTCTAAATCTTTTATGCGAACTTGCGAGAGCATAAACGCTTTCATAGGCTCTTTGGCAAGTTCTAATGCTTGCACTGAGGTAACTTGTTCATTCAAGTATGGCTCAATAGCGCGCTCATTCACTTGCTGATAAATTGGCGCCATAATAAAAATACTTAAAAACAGCGACATGCCTAACAAAATTTGATTCGATGGTGTTTGTTGTAAGCCTATTGCTTGGCGTAATATCGCCAGAACCACAATAATCCGTGTAAATGAAGTCATCATAATGACCGCTGCTGGAATAAAACTCAGTGCCGTCATAATCGCTAACACTTGTAGCGTCACGGAGTAATCTTGAGAGCCATCAGGGTTGGTGGTAATGGTCAGTGCTTCTATGCCTTCAGCGTTAACCGACGGCAAAAACAACACACTTGCTAAAATAAGTATCCACTTGATCATAGCGTTAATTCTTTTTATTTGAAGGTGATTGTGGGTTCAGTAACTTTCCAAATTTCTTGGCAAGTTCTGGCAGTTCTTTTTCTTGTAATGGTGTTTCTAGTTTATGCAGGTAGTTAATACTGTGCGGAGTCACACCAATTAAGTGCTGTGCGTTATCAATTTCAATGACCATCAAACGCTCACGAGAACCTAAAGGCAAACTGCGCACTACTTTAAATTCATCACTATTAGCAAGATTTGGATTTAGTTTTTTAACCAAAAAAGCCAAAGCAATAATAACCACCAGCACTAAAAGCAAAGACATCACCATAGACAGTAAATCTGCCGTCGGTGATGCCGTAGGAAATGCAGTGCTCGACGCACTTGTTAAAGCAACTAAAGCATTCATCGTAACTTTTTAATACGCTCAACTTGGCTAATAACGTCAGTTAAACGAATACCGAACTTATCGTTTACAACGACCACCTCACCATGGGCAATCAGAGTGCCGTTAACCAATACATCAAGCGGCTCACCAGCGACTCGGTCTAGTTCTACCACCGAACCTTGGTTAAGCTGTAATAAGTTACGAATGTTGATTTTTGAACGGCCCACTTCCATAGAAATAGTAACCGGAATGTCCAAGATGGTATCAAGTTTTCGTTTTTCGTCGCCCGATAGCTCATGTCTTTCATCTTTTAATTCATCAAGCTCTGCCACAGCAGCATCGCCTGAGCCACCCTCAGCCTCTTCAGCTTCGGCTAGTGCCGCGGCCCATTCGTCCATTGTATCTTGATCATCACTCATTATGTTTAACCTTATAAATCGACTACCAGTCTAAATCTACACCTTCAGATAGATGTAGATCTTCTTCTAGTTCTGCTAATTCTGCATCTGAATCCAGTTTTTTGCCACCTTTTGTGAACACATGTAGTTCTGACTTAACTGATTCAGGGCGTTTAATTTTTTCGCTAATTTGTAGTGCCACATTGTCACGTGAGCGGCCCATTTTCGCTCTAAAGGTCGGCAGTTCTTCTACAAATACGGTGATATGCTCTGGCATTTCAACTGGGATAATATCGCCAGCTTTAAGCTCCATAATCTGTTGTAGCGTTAAATCAACCTCAAGCAATTGAGTCGATAGGTCGACTTCTACATCCATGATCTCATCACGTAATGCTTTACTCCAACGTAAGTCGGTGTCTTCGGTGTCTGATTGCACACCGGCATCGAGCAATTCGCGAATAGGCTCAAGCATTGAATATGGTAATGCGATATGGAAATCACCACCACCACCATCTAGCTCAATATGGAAGGAGCTAATAACAACCACTTCAGTTGGACTTACGATGTTCGCCATTGCTGGGTTAACTTCTGAGTCAAGGTACTCAAAAGATACATCCATTACCGGCGCCCACGCTTCTTTATAATCTTCGAAGATAATTTTAAGTAGCATTTGAACAATACGTCGTTCTGTTGGCGTAAATTCACGGCCTTCAATTTTTGCATGATAGCGGCCATCACCACCAAAAAAGTTATCCACTAAAATGAATACTAATCGGGCTTCCATGGTAATTAGGCCTGTGCCCTTCAACGGACGAAAACGTACCATGTTCAAACTGGTTGGCACGAATAAGGTATGGATATATTCGCCAAATTTAATCATTTGCACGCCGTTGATTGACACCTCAGCGGTGCGGCGCATCATGTTAAATAGGCTAATTCGCATATGACGGGCAAAACGTTCATTCACGATCTCCAAGGTCGGCATACGACCACGGACAATACGATCTTGTGATGAGAAGTCATACTGTAAGGTATTACTGTCTAAGTCATCACCTTCGTGAATATCTTCCTCTTCGACTTCATCAACGCCGTGTAAAAGCGCATCAATTTCGTCTTGAGATAATAAATCGCTCACGCTGACCCCTTATTGCATCACAAAGCCGGTGAATAATACCCGCTCTATCACTTTGCTACCTTCAACATCACTTAATGCTGATTGTACTTTTTCAAGTGCAGCAACACGCACTGACTCTTTACCTTCACTGGTACCTAATTCATCTGCGGTCGTTGTTGAAAGAACGCCAAGTAAGGTACTTTCGATAAGTGGAATATGCTTTTTGGCAGTTTCTTCGTTCACTTCACCGCGAACAAGTAGCTGAACTTTTATTTGTACAATACGGTCGCGACTCGCACCGGGTACATTAAATACAAATGGGCGTGGCATTGCGACATAGAGAGCCGAACCAATCTGTGCGGAGCTCGATGGTGCAGCAGCCTCAGTCACTGTGGTTTCATCTGCTAGGCTCTCTTCAGGGGCATCATCACCCATAAATAAAAAGTAACCTGCGGCGGCGCCAACAATCAACACTACAGCTGCAATAATGATAATCAGCTTCTTTTTGCCTTTACCCGTATCTTCTATTTCTAAATTTGCTTCTTCGGCCATTGTCACTTCCCTCAAAGTTACAGCAAGCTGTTTATCACGCTGTAACTATTTTATTTCTTATAATAGCAGGACTTATGCATAGTAATCTATTGATGATGAAGATTGTTGTCGAGAAGTTTCTGCGCTTTGCGCTGTTACTTCTGGTTGTTGCTCCTCAGCTTGTTGATTTCCTGCAAGCTGCCCTTGCCCAGACTGCTCTTGTTGTTGCTCAGGGTTACCTTGCTGAATACTACTTTCACCAAGTTCAATACCTTGCTGCGCAAGCATTTCTCGCAAACGTGGCATTGATTGCTCTAAAGCTTCTTTAGCCTGCTGATTTTGAACAACAAAATTAATTTGCGCTTGTTCAGCATCGCTACGTATACGAATTTGCATACTGCCCATTTCTGGTGGGTCTAAGCGAATTTCCGCTTCTTTGTTATTTATATTTAGTAACGCACTAACTCGCTCTTGAAGCATCTTTGCGGCGTCACTCTTTATAATATTGATCGCTTGCATTACACCAGGGTCAATGCTCACCGATTTAGAGTGAGCCTGAGTTTGTGTCGTTGCTTGAGTCTGCATTGTTTGTGCGTCTAGTGCTTGCTCATATTGCTGATGAGCCACCTCATAGGCACCCGGTTGTGTTGCTGCATTGGCTTGAGTCGTTAACTGAGTAAATAACTGAGCTACACGCGAAGGCACAGCTTCTTGTGTACGTTCGGTATTAATTTTTGTATCAAGCTCTAAAGTTACTTCTTCACTAGTTGCAGCCTTTGTAACATCGGCTGTAACCTGCGCAGTATTGTTTTGTTTTGTATTATTATTTTCAGCATTGACTGTGGCGGCGGTTATCGGCATCGCTGTGTTGACTATTGCAGGAGCATTAATAGCCTCTTTGAGCACAGTTTGTGCCGCAGAAAGTTTTTCGTACTGAGCAGTACCCGGCGTTAACGTTTGCAGTTGAGTATTCACTTTATTTAACAGTGCTTGCTGCTCATCTTTCGTCAGTGCAGTGATTTGCTTTTCGATGCTAGTCGGCAGTTTAGTATCAAGCGCTTTATTATCAGCTAATTTAGTATCTTGTTTTGTCAGGCTTTCATCAGCAATGTCTTGCTCTACAGCAAATTGTGATACAGGGCTCTGTGCAGTTTGTGTTGTAGGCTTACTACTCATCACATCAGTCAATAGCGACTTGATTGTTGCCAGCTCATCAGCGCCAAGCTTATTGTCAACTTTTAGTTGATTGATTTGTTGCTCAAGTTGCTTTTGTTGATCAGTGCTGAGCGACAAACCTTTAGCGAACTCACTTACAGCCTGCCCGTCGCCACTTTGTAGTTTGGCAAGCAGATTAACGATTGACTTATCAGTTACTGGTTTATCTGATGCTTTTGCCGCGCTTGCTTCAACGCTCTTCGGAGCTACCTGCTCAGTAGCTAGGTTTACTGCTGGCTTATCAACGTTGCCATGCGCTTGCTTTGTCGTCACTTCAGCCGCTTTTGCATCAGTTTGAACGCTATTATTTGCATCGCTGAGCATCTTGTTTAAAACAGCTTTGCTTTTATCATTCGCGCTGAGTTCATTTCCATCAGCTGTTTTTACAGCGTCTAAATCAACAGTGGTTTCTTTACTGTCAGTTGCTTGTATTGCACTGGCAAAGTTAGCTACCTGAGGTTTTGTATCCGGTGTATTAACAGCTGAAACACCCTGCTTTTCTTTGTCTGTTAATGGGCCATCAACAATAGGGGTCACGCTATCTTTTGGCGGTAAATCACCAATCGCTTTTAGTTGACTATCTACCGCTGTCGCAACTTTAGACTTATGTAATAAACTTGCGATTGAGTTGTCATCTTCTGCTGCGACTTTTGAATCATCGGTTTGCGCAACGTCTGTCATAGGTGAAGGTATTACAGGTGTAATGGTATCGATTGGGGTTGGTTTTTTATCAACAACTACCGGGCTAAAGTCATTATTTTCAATCAATTTATTAACACGTGTACTCATAGCTTGAGCCGCATTAATTTGCGAAAGCAGTGAGTTATCTTCACCTTCTACAAGTGCAAGCTCATCGCTTTGCTCTTTAGTTACAGCTTCATTACGAACATCTGGATTTATTTTAGGCTGCTGATCTGTAGATGTGGGAGTAGTTGCAGCTTTAGCATCAGTCGCTGTATTCTCATCACCTGGTTTTGCATCTGATTTAGGTTCTTCAGAAGTACTGATAGCTTTAGGTTCATCAACTGAGTCAGCATCTGCATCACTTTTTGCTTGCGCGTTTGCCGCTTCACTTGCTTCTGTCAGTGAAGTTAAAAAACTTAAGCCCGATGCTTTGTTGTTAGACTCTGAGTCTTTGCCTGAAAAACCAGTACCTTGCTCAGTTTTAACCTGCAAATTGATATCACTGATCGCCATAATTCACCTAAACCTAGTCATCTAAAGTAATGAGGCAATTTGCCGCCGCAAGTGCCAAAATTAATGCTACTGGTTAGGTAAATGCAATTAACATGCCTAAAAAGGAAGTATTTTAAAGAAGTGCGTTTTTAAGTTGACGCTGATAAAACTGATTTGCAGCAAATTCATCCAGCATTTTTTGTTCTGCTTTTGCCACTTGCATCGCTTGTTTTTCAGCTTGCTTTTCGATTAACTTCGCTACTGCTTTTGCTTTCACTTGTTGCTTTAACCACAGTGCTTTTCGCTGTGTCACAACTTGTTTTGCGGTATTCACTGTACTTGCTTGCTGACGTATCGCTTCTTCAATTTTTGCAATAAAAGCATGATATTGGCTGAAGCCAGCGCTAGACAAACCAGAGCGTCCTTTCAAATGTAACTGCTGAGAATACTCTAAACGAAAGTTATTAAGCCCTTGCAGTTTTTGTTGATTACTTTGTAAGTGCTGCTGTGCTTTTAAATAATCCATGCGTAAAGACTCTTCTTTATCGCTCTCAAGCTTTAACAATAAATCAAGTTTACTTTTAGCCATTAACCTTGCCCTAATAACTGCGCTAGACCTTGCAGACCTTCATCATAACTGATCACATCTTTCATACCTTGTTGAAGGAATTGATTGACTCGCGGCATCATATTAATTGCTTGGTCAAGCATAGGGTCGGTGCCTTTTTGGTACGCCCCTAAGGTGATCATATCTTTGTTTTGTTGATACATTGAATACACTTGCTTGAGCACACGCGCTTGTTGCATATGCGCTTCAGATACAACCTGCGGCATTACACGAGAAATCGACTTTTCAATATCAATAGCCGGATAGTGACCACTGTCGGCTAAATCTCGAGATAAAACAATGTGGCCATCTAAAATAGCGCGGGCAGAGTCAGCAATTGGGTCTTGCATATCATCGCCCTCACTAAGTACAGTAAAAAACGCAGTAATGGCACCTTGCCCTTCACCACCATTACCGGCACGCTCCACCAGCGCAGGTAATTTAGCAAATACTGAAGGCGGATAACCTTTCGTAGCCGGAGGCTCACCAACCGCTAAGGCAATTTCACGTTGTGCCATGGCATAACGGGTAACCGAGTCAAGTAATAACAACACGTTAAGTCCTTGATCGCGAAAGTATTCCGCAATGGTCACTGCACTTTCACAGCCTTTTAAACGCATTAATGGTGACGCATCCGCAGGGGCTGCAACTACCACTGAGCGCTTACGCCCTTCGACTCCTAAAATTTCTTCAATGAATTCTTTTACCTCACGACCACGTTCACCCACAAGGCCAACCACGATTACATCTGCTTCAGAACCACGAGTCATCATACCTAGTAGCACTGATTTACCAACACCAGAGCCTGCAAACAGACCCATACGCTGGCCTTGACCCACGGTAATAACGGAGTTGATGGCTCGTACACCTACATCCATAGGTTGACTGATTGGTCGTCTTGCCAGCGGGTTAATTGCGTTTTGCGCAAACTTTAAGTGATGCTCAGCATTAATTGCACCTAAGCCATCAAGTGGCCGACCAAGGCCATCCACTACGCGACCAAGTAAACTCATGCCTACAGGCAATCCTGTTTCGTTTACTTTTGGGATAACTCGCGCACCTGGTAGTACGCCAGAGATGTGATCATTTGGCATTAAGTACAGTGTTTGATCATTAAAGCCAACAACTTCAGCATCAACAAAGCCGTTAATGGTTTCAATTTTACATTGACTACCAACAGGTGCTCTAAGCCCTTTTGCTTCTAGCGTTAAACCAACAACACGCGTCAGAATACCGGCAACAGCCGGTTTTGGAGCCTTGATATGTTTTTCATAGCGCTGTAAGCGTTCGCTAAGAGTCATTGATTGAGCACTCATAATGAGCCTAAAAAGTGTTAGATACCACTGCTATGCAAAAAGTTTTCCAACGTTTCTTTGACGCGAGTTTTTATCGTCATATCAAGGGATGATTGCGGGGTTTTAATTTCGCAGCCACCGCGCTCTAAAGTCGGCTCTGCCACTAACTGCCAATGGTTATCTGCGATAGTTTGTTCGCCATAACTTTCGGTAATTAAAGCAATATCATCAGGATGTAAGTGAATACGTACTTTCACTTGCTCTTCACCTAACGCATCAATGGCTTGCTTCAAAGCATGTAAAATGACTTCTGGTGAGGTTTTAATTTCTTGGTAAACTAAGACTTCAGTTAACATAACAGCTATTTGCACTAACTGCTTTTCGGCACTTTCATCGACTTTAGATAATGGTTGAGAAAGGCTATCAAGTAAGCTTCTTAAGTTGGTGAGCTGCTCTTCTAAAATAGGCTTAATTTCTTCTTGGCCCTGCTCCTTACCAAGCTCAACACCTTCTTTAAAACCAGCTTCTTTCCCCTCATGCGCGCCTTTTTCAAAACCATCTATATAGCCTTGTTCATGACCTTGCTTTAGCCCTTCTTCATAGGCATCTTGACGGATTTTTTCAAGTTCAGCCATGGTCAATGACGGAATTTCAGGCTCTTCTGGCTGCTCTTCGGCCTGCTGCTTTTGATGCTCTTTGCGATATAAGTCAGCTAACGGTGTGCCATACGCCGTTGAACGTCCGGCGAGCTTTGTTGTATCTTGCGTAACCTCAGGAATTGGCCAGTTTTCCAATAATTCATCGGCAGCTTCACTGGCATGCACTGGGCGTCCTGTATGAAATGAAGACTTACTCATGGCTTACAGGAACTCCTCACCACCACCGCCACCAAGCATGATTTCGCCTGAGTCAGCTAAACGTCGTGCCGTAGAAAGAATTTCTTTCTGTGCCGCTTCTACTTCACTAATACGAACAGGGCCCATTGCCTCAAGATCATCTGCGAGTAATTCAGCGGCACGTTTTGACATATTGCCCAAAATCTTCTCTTTTAATGCTTCGTCAGTACCTTTAATTGCTTTCATTAATACATCTTGCTGTACTTCACGAAGGATCGCTTGAATACCACGGTCTTCAACATCCATTAAGTTCTCAAAGACAAACATAAGGTCTTGGATTTGCTGTGACATCTCTTCATCGTGTTCACGGATTGAATCCATTAACTGACCTTCAACATTGGTATCTAGGTAGTTCATGATATCAGCAGCCGCTTTCAAGCCACCCATTTTCGCAGCTTGCGCACCTGCTTGACCTGCAAATTGTTTTTCCATGATTTCATTCAACTCTTGCAATGCTGCTGGTTGAACTTCTTCAAGGTTCGCAATACGCATAGTTAAATCTAAGCGCACTTTTTCTGGGAATTGCGACAAGATTTCCGCTGATTGCTCTGGCTCTAGATACGATAAAACAATGGTTTGAATTTGCGGGTGCTCGTTGCGAATAATATTCGCCACTTGCTTTGAGTCCATCCATTTCAATGAATCAAGACCTTTCGCCCCTGAGCCCATAACAATTTGGTCAATAAGGCTGGCAGCCTTGTCTTCACCAAGCGCTGCTGTAAGGGCTTTTTTAATAAAGTCTTCAGACTGGAAGCCAATGGTACTGAAGCTTTGAATTTGCTCAATAAACAAATTATGGACTGCGCTAATTTTCGCTTGCGATAAATCATCTAGTGCGGCCATTGCCATACCCACTTTTTGCACTTGCTTTGGCTCTAAGTGCTTAAGGATTTGCGCAGCATCTTCTTCTGATAAGCTCAGCAATAAGATTGCCGCCTTATCAACACCGTCTAATTTATCAACATCAAACGCCGGTGGTAATTGTTTTTGTTCTTGATCAGTCATCTTCTGTTAACCACGCTTTCACTACTTGAGAAGACAGTTCTGGTTCATTTGCAACCAATGCACGAACTGCTTTGAGTAAATCTTCATCGCCATGTAAGTCTGGCAGCTGTAGTGTACCATCACTTGAGAATCCTACAGCAGCAGAGTCAAAGTCTTTATTTAGCATATCTAGCGTGCTATCACCAATATCTACACCTGCACTTAATGCATCTTCATCATATTCTTCTAGTGTATCGTCTGGGTAAATTAGACGTTTCAGCATAGGTCTTACAACAAAGACAATAAGTACGATGATAACCAGTGCACCTAATGCTAAGCGTAGCATCTTCATGAACCAATCTTGCTCCCAAAGTGGAACTTCAATCGCTTCACCTGTATCTTGTCTTACAAATGGCACTGTAACGACTTCAAGTGCATCACCGCGTTGCATATCAAACCCAACACCACCTTGTAGTAAGCGACGAATATTTGACAATGCTTCGACAGAGCGAGGAACCATAGTTGTCTCACCGTTTTCACCTACTTGTGGTACATAATCAACGGCAACTGACACACTGATGCGGCGGATAACACCGGTTTGCTGGCGCTTATGCGAAATTGTGGTATCAAGTTCGTAGTTACGTGTTGCTTCTTTATGCGAACGACTTGGGTTCGTTGCTGAACCTGCACTACCTTGGCCAGCGACCTCAGGAATATTAGAGTTAACTGGCGGCTGATTCGTTAGCGCACCTGGAATGCCCACAGCAAGACCACCAATGTTGTTTTCTTCGAACGTGGTTTCACTGCGCACAGCGGGTAAGTCTGGGTTATAACGTTTTTGTGTTTCTTCGACTGCACTAAAATCCATATTTAAGTCGACTTGCGCTGTGTAGTTACCTAAACCTACAACTGGAATAAGGATGCTATCGATTTTATTTAAGTATTCTTCTTCACGCTTACGCTCAATTTCATACTCTTTACGAGAGCGAGCAGCAAGTGAGTTTTGTGAGCCTGAATTCAGTAAACGACCATTTTGATCGGTAACAGTAACACGCTCTGGCGATAAACCTTGGACTGCTGAGGCAACAATATCAACTACTGAGTCAACTTCTTCACCATCTAGCGTACGGCCGCGTTTTAAGGTTAGTACTACCGTTGCTGAAGGTTGTTTTTCACGACGAGCAAATACGTTTTCTTTTGGAATAGCTAAAAGTACTTTGGCGCGAGTAACATTTTTTAGCTCTTCGATGGTACGTGCAAGCTGTTGCTCACGACCATGTTTTAAACGTTCACGTTCAAGGCGTTGGCTTACACCAAACCCCATGTCTTGCATAATGATGTCAGTACCTGAGCTTGGCGCTTGCTCTAGGCCTTCACGAGCCATCAATAATTTAATGTTTTGGTATTCACCTTCTTCAACAGAGATGACGTTACCATCAAGTTCGTAATCAATCTTTTGAGCGTCTAAAAAGTCCAGCGTTTGAATTAGCTCTTCCGTTGGCATTTTGCCAAGCGGACGCATATCTGGCTGACGAGCCCAAATAATAATAAAAATTGCGATAGCCAAACAGATTGCTAAAGCAATCACTAAAGTAGCCTGGCGTAAAACGTCTACACCATTTAAGGCACTTAGGTAGCCTGACTTTTGCTCTTGTTGATCGTCAGTATCGGTTGCATCGATACCGCCGCCTGCTAAGGCTAGATCAGTTGATTGATTAGATTGCGCCACAATAATTCTCCACTACCTAGTTACACAGGCATGTTCATAATTTCTTTATAAGCTTCAACAAGTTTATTGCGAACCTGTACCGTCGCTTCAAAGGCAACTGATGACTTTTGCGAAGCAATCATTACGTCCGCAAGTGAAACACTGCGATCGCCCATTTCAAGCGCGGTTACCTTTTGTTTTGCTTCTTGTTGTAAGCCATTCACTGTATCAAGTGCATTGGTAAGTAAATCACCAAACTGTGCCGATGAAGTTGGCTGAGTTTGTGTTGGTAAATTATTAATTGAGTTACTACGACCAACTTCTGAAGCCATAGATTGCATTTCTTGAAATAATGCGCTGTTTTGAACTTTCATAATACTCTCTGACAATGCAGTTTACTTATGCACTGATAAAGCACAAACCGTGCCACAAAATAAAATGAATATTTTCAACAACTTAAAACAATAAATTTACTTGTCAGAGTTTTGACAGCAAACAAGCTCACAAAAATGCGAGCTTGTTTGACTAACTTTTTGAAAGGAGTTTATGCAGGTAAGGCGATACCCAAGTCTCGCATTTGCGCCAGTTTATAACGTAACGTGCGCGGACTGATACCTAAGGTTTCTGCAACCTCTTTACGCTTACCATTACAGCGCGCTAAGGTTTCTAAAATAATACGATGCTCTTTGTCTTTCAGCTCGTCTTTATAATTACCCTGCTCACTCACTTGCGGTACGGTATCTAGATTAACTTCAACAGGCTGTTCTTGATAAACTGGTGCGTTGTGTGGTGGCGTAGCGACTGGCTTGATATCCGCCGTAAGCAACTCTTCAATAAAGACATCATCTTGATGAATACTATTACCATCGCATAATATCAACGCCCGTTGAATAACGTTATCAAGCTCTCGAACGTTACCTGGCCAAGCATGCGATAGCAGCTTTTGTTTCGCACCCTCACTTAGTTGAGCTATAGGTTCTTTACTTTTCAGGCAATGACGCTCAATTAGATGCTCAGCCAACACAACAATGTCACCAGGACGCTCGGCTAATGGTTTCCACATTAGCGGAAACACATTTAAGCGATAATATAAGTCTTCTCTAAATAGATTTTCGCTCACTGCTTCTTTTAAATCTCGGTTGCTTGTAGCAAGAACACGAACATCAAGCTCTATGGTTTTACGACCACCTAAGCGCTCTACTTCGCGCTCTTGAAGTACACGCAGTAATTTAGCTTGCAAGCCTAAATCCATCTCAGTGATTTCATCAAGTAAGATGGTACCACCTTGAGCTTGCTCAAATTTACCCGGACAGGCTTGAATAGCGCCGGTAAACGCCCCTTTTTCGTAACCGAATAAGGTTGCTTCAAGCATGTTTTCAGGAATAGCCGCGCAGTTAATAGCCACAAAGGGGGCATCGCTACGATTTGATTTATCGTGGATAAAACGAGCCAACACTTCTTTACCCGAGCCACTTGGGCCGAGTACCATGACACTGGCATCTGAGCGGGCAACTTTGCTCGCGAGCTCTAATAGCTTAATACTCGATGGATCGGCAACGATTGGGCCATCGGTTTCTTTTTCCTTTTCAGGTAGATAACGACTCACCATGTTAAGGAGCACTTCTGGAGCAAACGGTTTTGCCATGTAATCAATCGCACCTAAACGCATTGCTTCTACAGCATCATCAATGGTGGCATAGGCTGTCATCATTAATACCGGCAGCTCAGGATAATTAAGTTTAATGCTACGTAATAGGTCAAGGCCACTCATGGCGCCCATTTGCACATCACTAACAACCAATGAATAGCTATTTTGCTTAAGCAAGATCATCGCTTGTTCAGCGCTATCTGCAGCAACGCAATCAATACCCGACATTTCAAGGGTATCGATCAGTGCTTCTCGTAAGCCCGCGTCGTCTTCAACGACTAAAATAGAGTTAGTATTCATTTTGCCTCCGCTGAGATTGGTTCTGCACTAATTGGCAAGATCAAACTAAAACATGCTCCCCCATGAGCATTATTAGTCACTTCAACCCGTCCTTGGTGCGCATTGGCTACTGAACTTACAACTGCAAGTCCAAGCCCCGTGCCTTGGCTTTTGGTAGTGTAAAAAGGTTCGAATAATTTGTTGGCATGACGTAAATCAACACCTGGGCCATTATCACTGACACTGATACGAACACAGTTTTCGCTAGTTTCGTCACGTTCGGCACTCAGGGTTACCACAGCATCAGAGCCAATAATTTGAATACTATTGTGGATCAGGTTTTGAATAGCACTCGCCAGAGCAGTTTTATTACCCATAATTTCAATATCTGGCTCAGGCAAGTTCACGCTAAGTTCACTGTTATTTTGTGCAACCATAGCATCAGCACCGGCTTTTACTTCATTAAGTAACTGTTGCATTGAAACGCTTTCGACCACTTGTTGCTCACCACTTTTGGCAAATAACAGCATATCGTTCACTTGGGTTTCTAAATCTTTTAAACGCGACATTAGCTTCGTATGAAAGTTGCCACGCGAGCTTTCTGGCAATCGCTTTGAGCCTAAATTTGCGGCATACAGCATGGCCGCTGATAACGGTGTTCTGACTTGATGAGCAAGCGAAGCGACCATTTTGCCAAGCGCACTTAAGCGCTGCATATGTGCTACTCGCTTTTGTAAGCGCCTGGTTTCAGTTAAATCTGTCATTAAAATTAACTGCCCTGGCTCTGGAGCAAGCGCAGTAATATCAAGCTTAATTAAACGGCCATCTTTAAGTGATACTTCATGTCCATCGTCTTGCTGTGGTCGAAATGAGCGTTGAATAACGCTAAACCACTTTTCACCTTCAAGGGGTTCACCTAGCATATCAATGGCAATTTGATTGGCTTTTGCGATCATGCCTCGGCCATCTAAAACCACCACACCCGCAGGCATGGTATCAACCAAATGGCCTAACCAACTGGCTTGTTGGCGCAGCTCACTCAATTCACCCACATACTCTTCTTGCTGTAGGCATGGGTTATATTGTTTGGCTGTGATAAATTGTGGTTTTAGGACATTTGCTAAGGCCATAATCAATACTCAAAAAATCGTGTCTACCTAGCTAAATGCACAATCCGTACCAAATTTATTTTTGTTTTATTTCAATAAATTAAAGACAAAAACAACACTGACAAAAAAATGACAATCGCGAGGGAATAATGCAAAAAGAACACCATTGTCGTTGCCCATGGCTCGATACCAGCAAAGAAGATTATGTGGCCTATCATGACCAAGAATGGGGGGTGCCATTATATGATGATCACCGCTTATTTGAGTTTATAACCTTAGAGTCAGCACAAGCGGGACTGAGTTGGTATACCATACTTAAAAAACGTGATGGCTATCGCAGTGCCTTTAAAAACTTTGTTGTTGAAGATGTTGCCAGAATGACCGAAGACGACGTCGAACGGTTAATGCAGTTTGAAGGCATTATTCGTAATCGCGCTAAAATCGCTGCTACTATCAATAACGCGCAGCGTTTTATTGAAATTCAAAAAGAATTCGGCAGTTTCTCAAACTACCAATGGCAGTTTATGGGTGGCAAGCCACTGGTAAACGACCTCGATAAATTAGCGGACTATCCGGCTATTACTGAAGCCTCAACAGCATTTGCCAAAGATTTAAAAAAGCGTGGCTTTAAGTTTTTAGGGCCAACCACTGTGTATGCGCATATGCAAGCCTGTGGCATGGTTAACGACCATAGTAATGATTGTTTTAGAAAACAAGAGATTATTGATAGTTATTAGGTGATATGGGCTAAGCTTGGCTTCTATCTTCTCGGTGCTGCAAGCAGCCTCCGGTGGTAAAAAGCTAATTAAGTAACTTATTCACAAAGAGGCTAAGAGACGCTGCGCTTATGAGGTAAAAATAAAGATGTTAAATTTTAGGCTCTAGGCTACTAGGTGTAGCGCGCAGCACCTCGATTACCTTGGTGGTAAAAGTATTAAGAGCCTGATTCACAAATAGGTTAAAGGAATATTGCGCTTTAAATATTAAAAGAAAGGGCTTGGTTTCTCATTTGTTCCTCATTATTTTCTCTTTGTGCAAAAAGCTTTTAGTGATTTATTACCACAGCAGACCCCGAATGAAAGACGGTGAGCGCGCCCGTAAGTTTAGCGCCTATAAATAAAGACACAGCCCATTCTATAGGCGTAATAACCATAGTACTTAGTTAATTTTTGCCTAAAACCTGCTCTTAACTATTAGTCACGCGTTAGGTTGTATTTCTTCATTTTTTCGACCAGTGTGGTGCGCCTAACACCTAAAATTTCTGCTGCACGTGCAACAACGTAATCATAGCGCTCTAATGCTTGGCTAATTAAGCTAATTTCTAGCTCAGCAAGATACTCTTTGAGCTCAATTCCTTCATCTGGTAATAAACCTGAGTCAGCCGTTGTTGCTGGTACTTCAGGTTCTTCATCATCGTAATCACTAAAGCCGGTACTGAAAATATCGTTGAAAGCATCTCGCTCCATCAACTCTTCAGGGTACTCAGGCTCATAAGCCTCAACTTCGATATAACGATATTTAGCTGGTAGGTCTGGCACATCAACTACTTTATCAGGGAACATGATCACCATGCGCTCAACTAAGTTAGCAAGCTCACGAATATTTCCCGGCCACGCATGCTCTTTTAAGCTTTGAATCGCACGCTCAGTGAATTTGGCCGTTGTGCCACTTTGCTCGTTCACACGACGCATTAACTCTTTTAAAAGCAGAGGAATGTCGTCAGCACGCTCACTTAGCGAAGGATTTTCAATTGGAAACACGTTTAAGCGATAAAAAAGGTCTTCACGGAAGTCGCCTTTTTCAATCATCTCTTCAAGGTTGCGGTGAGTTGCAGCAATAATTCGTACATCAGCTTGAATAGGCTTAGTACCCCCTACTCGCTCATAGCTACGCTCTTGCAACACACGTAGTAGTTTAACCTGCATTTGCAAAGGCATATCACCTATTTCATCTAGAAACAGCGTGCCGCCTTGCGCTAATTCAAAGCGCCCTTTGCGTGCAGAAATAGCGCCCGTAAAGGCCCCCTTTTCATGGCCAAATAGCTCACTTTCAAGAAGTTCGCCAGGAATAGCACCACAGTTTACCGGCACAAATGGCCCGGTATTGCGTTTAGAGAGTAAATGAACATTACGTGCAACAACTTCTTTACCTGTGCCTGACTCACCTAAGATCAGCACATTGGCATCGGTTTTTGCTACTTGCTCAATTAAAAAGCGCACATCTTTTACAGCTTCGGTTTCACCGACTAAACCATCAAATGATTTGTTGGATTTAGCTTGTTTATGGTCACCCGGTAGCATGCGCTGATATTGCTGACAATCATGCAATAGCTGAGTAGTTACGTCATGGTTAAACGGTTCACAAATTAAACCAACTACATTAGCAATGCTTAGCAGCGGTTTGAGTGTTTCACCAATTAATAAAAACGGAATGGCAGGAAACTGTTTGATCACAGCCTCGTGATTTAGCTGCTGTAAAGCACCAAGAATGACCATGCATTCTTGCTGTTGATGTTTTTCACAAAAAGACTGTAATGTAGTCTCATCAACTAATTGTGCAGTTTCACCAATGAAGGTAAGTGCTGCATGTAAACCTATCGCACGATTATTATTATTGTCTAAAATTAAGATCATTATTGGCGAACCACAGTTACCACGAGGTTAGTTAATTTCTAAATTGTAAGCGAGTTTAGGAGGGATGCAAGCGCTAAGCGGCAATTTATTGACATCAACGCCAAAAAATAGTCACTTAGCACTAAAATTTAATACTAAAGAATTAACTTACAAATTTAGCCTGTTTGAATTTTAAAATATTCTATACTCGTTGCTATAATCTCTATAGAAATGCTCAAAGAAAGATAACATCAATGGCATTAATATTGCTTATCTATTTTTATGAATCGGTGTTTTTAATATAGGATTTTCTCATGGCACATATATCGATAAAAAAGTACAGTCAAGTTAGCGTTAGCAACATTAATGAAATGTCTCCTTATGAGCAGATCAATTTGATTTTCAGCAATATTATCGGACGCTTAGCAGCAACTAAAGGCTTTATTGAGCGTAAAGAATTTGAAAAAAAAGGTGAAAATATTTCTACCTGCATTTTATTATTCGGTGCTCTACAAGATGCACTCAATTTTGAGCATGGCGGGGATATCTCTAGCAACCTACTATCGCTGTACGACTTTTGCCAACGCAGGTTAACTGAAGCAAATGTAAACAACGACATTGCAGCAGTAGATGATGTTATCCGTATCGTTAAAGAAATAAAAGAAGGGTGGGATTCTATTCCGCTCGAAGAGCGCATACCTAAAGCTGAGCAATAATGCCGAATTATAACGCTCTGAATGAATTACTCATTGCATTATCAGAGCACATAGATAAAACAGATATTGAGCTGGCAAGCCAAACGTTAATAGCTATTGACCAAGAGTTAAAACATTGGTGTGAGAGTGAAACACCACCTCAAGAAAAAGAGTTATTAGCTATACAAGCTAAAATTTTAGCCGCTACAGCTAGACTTAAAAACGCGAGAGATAAAACTCAGGCCGAGTTAATCAACCAGCGTAAATCACAAAAAGCTATTTCTAAATATAAAGCAACTAAACGCTAATTTTCGTTTAGTTGCTTTTGACATACTCAGTTATATAAACGCGTTATTAGCGCTATATCAATTGTGAAAAATAAAGTCGCGGTTGTAGATAGTGAATTGGTTTTTGTACTTCTATTCAAACAAAGTAAAATATTTACTAAATAGATCGTTTATGAACCAAAAGCAAAAAAGCGCCAAAAGAGTTGGCGCCTAAATACCGATAAGAAAATAGACTAATCAATTATTTACTTTGCTTAACAACCCCTGGCATATTATCAAGCTGCGCTTGCACATAGCTACTGGTTGAGTTCATCTGGGCTACAAGTAAATCCATGCTATTGTACTGTGCGTATAAACGAGACTCTAACGACTCCATTTTTCTTGCAAAATCAATTCGCTCATCATCTAAGCCATCTAACTGGGTTTGTTTACTGTCAATTCTGTTTTGAACAATACCATCTGAGTCTGTATAAAAGCTCATTAGCTCATCAAAAGACTGTGCAAAACCGCCCTCGTCTTCATTTTCACCTATAAAGAACTCCTGCACTAGGTCTACATCTGCTTCGACTTGCTCGTTTAGGCGTTCTGTGTCTAGGCTTAATTTACCGTAACGGTCTGCTTCAACCCCAAGCTTAGATAACGACAAACTACTGCCATCACTCAGGGTTACTTCACTGGTTAATTGCTGACGGAGTTTTGACATTACCCCACGAAGCATAGAATCACCAGCCATCACACCAGCGCCGTCTTCACCTGATTTACCTAAATTATTACTAAGCTCAAGTAATTCGTTATAACTTTCAATAAAACTGTTTAAGCCTGCTTTAATATTATTGTTATTTTCAGTAATTTTTAACGTGCTATCATCGTCATCAGTGCCATGTGCTTTTTTGGCGGTAATCGTTACACCGTCAATAACATTTGCAAACTCGTTATCACTGCTAGTAACTGTTAAATTACCATCTATGGTAATTGAAGCATCTATTGCAGCAATTACTTCACTGATGTTTGTCACCCCTGCATCTGTGTCATAGCCTAGAGCCGATAAACCTGCCGCGTCAGTATTATCGCCATCAGCATCAGTTGCTGTAACTTTTATTGCGTTTTCAACACCACTATTTTTTGCGGATAAAACTAAATGCTGGCCATTATCGTCGGTAATAATCGTTGCTGTTACATTGTCGTTATCTTTACTGTCATTAATCGCATCACGAATTTCAGACAAAGTTGCAGTATCTGACACATCAATATCAAAACTATTCTCACCTGACGCTATAGTTAACGTCCCTTCACCAACTGCGGCATCTTCTGCAAATGCACTTGACATCAATTTATGTTCAGTCGCAAGATTGTTTACTTTTACATTATAACCACCAGGCTGAGCCTCTTTATCTGAGCTTAGTGTTACAAAATCATCACTACCAGAAATACTACGTTTTTGGTAGTTATCAACCTCACCTAACGCTTCCATTGAGGTTTGCAATTTTTCAAGCGCTGATTTTAGTGCACCTGCAGCTGAAATATCTGTAGTTAACGTTGCTTCCTTGTTGTTTAAACGTGAAGTAAAAGGGGTACTTTCAGCGCTAACCAAAGCATCAACAATATCTGCTACTGCTAAGCCCGAGCCTAAACCATTAAATGAAATAGCCATAATACTTCCTCACATTACACATTTAACTTAACAAAAAACTTTAAACAGTTTGATCAATTAAAAAACCTGCGGTTTCTGAAAGTTTAGCCACTAGGCTCAACACTTCTTCAGATGGGTATTGCTTAATTAGCTCACCACTGTTTTTATCAACCACTTTAATAACATCACGGCCCGACTCTTCATCAACTTGAAACTGCAAACTTCGATTCATTTCGCCCATGAAATCTTGCAATTGTTGCGCCATCTTCTCAAGCTGCTCACGGCCCAATTCATCTTTTTCACCGCTTTGTTGCGATTTTTTTTGCGCTTGCTGAGAGCTTTGCTCCATTTGTTGTTGAAGTGTATTTTCCGTTTTATTTGATTCATCAACCGCCGTTGCTGTTAATTGAGGACTCGCCGCTAACTTATCATCAGCTTTTTGCGGAGCCACTGCAAAATCAGGGCTTTGGGTTATTGCACTCATAACGCCTCCTTAAACATTTTACCCTAGGGTAATACAACAAAAGGAGATTAGCACAAGCCAATCTCCTTTTTATTTTAGTTAACTAATGCTGACTTAACCATTAGTGTTGTAACTAATCACACTATTAACCAATTAAGCTAAGCGCTGCTTGTGGTAATTGGTTCGCTTGCGACAAGATTGATGTACCCGCTTGTTGCAAGATTTGGTTTTTAGTCATAGCAGCTGTTTCAGATGCAAAATCAGTGTCTTGAATACGGCTACGTGAAGCAGATACGTTCTCTTGAACATTTGCTAAATTACTGATTGTTTGACTAAAGCGGTTTTGCACCGCACCTAAGTTTGCTCTTTGTGCATCAATTTGCGATAACGCACCATCTATAACAGCTAATGCGCTTTGTGAGCCATCCTGACTTGTAATATCCAAATCAGAAACTTTATTAAGTGAAGCTACTGCATCAGCACCTAAATCTGCATCAGTGGCTGTTACAACGCTAAAGCTGTTATCTGAAGACAGTTTAATACTCCCAGCTACAGCAACACTATCAGCCGCAGCAGCTTGTCCATCCAATGCAATAGCAGTAGTTTGAACAGTC